>CANIBN010000001.1 GCA_947465505.1 Acidimicrobiales bacterium
GAGTTGAAGAACCCGCGCAGGAACGGTGAGGCGTCTGCCGCCATGGCCTCCGACCCCGCTGCATAGGCCTCGTATCCCTTGATGTTCTTGAAGTGGTCGCCGAGCAGTTCGTAGTGGCGCAGCGCGGAGTCCGAGTACTCCACCATGTACTGCTCTGCACCACGCCGTGCCTCTTCCTCGGTCTCGGCCACGTAGGTCCACAGCGCCAACTTGGTGTGCGTCGAGGAGCCATGACCGGCCTGATGGCGAAGGGCGGTGTAGGCCTGAGCGGTTTGGAGCGCCAGTTCGAGGCTCGTGGTGGGGATGATGAGCGGACGCACGTTGTGCTTCGCGATCACCTCGACGGTCTCGGGCGTACCACCGGCGGACCACAGGTTGTGGCTGAGGTCTCGGTCTGGCTGCGGGCGCAGGCGCAGTCCCTCGATGTTGTAGTGCTCGCCGTGGAAGTTGCACTCCCCCGTCGCCAGCAATTGCTTGAGCACCTGGATGCTCTCGTCATAACGACCACGAGCCTCGCCCTGGTCGATGGACAGTCCTGCGTACTCCCGGCGACCGAGGCCGCGCCCGACGCCGAGGATCACCTCTCGACCCTCGCCGAGGAACGCATCGAGCATGTTGACGTCCTCCGCCACGCGCACGGGGTTGTGCCACGGCAGCACCGTGACCATCGTGCCGAGGTCCACCCGCTCGGTGATCCCGGCGATGTACGTGAGGTACTGCAGTGGGTTCGTCACCATCGTGTACGGCGTGAAGTGGTGCTCGATCGTCCAGAGGGCATCGAATCCGGTCTGATCCGCGATGCGGGCGAGGTTGATCTCCTCAGCGAAGATCTCCCGGTCGGACTTTGCGGGCCGGCTCGGAACGGACTCGCCGCGTTCCTCCGCTTCGTACCGATCCCAGTCCGTGTAGTTCTGGTTGAAGATGCAGGCTCCGACACGCATGACAGGTCCCCCTCGTTGCTCGGTCGTCCCCAACGACCGTTCGTAAGCAGACCCTAAGTCGCCGGCGCGAGCCGGTCAATGCTGCAGGCGCTGTACCCGGCCCCCCTCCTCGGGATGTGTCGCCTCGGGGCCGCCGATGTGCTCCCAGTCCCGCGTTCCCTCCTGCACCGCAGACCGCACGCGCCTCACCGCGGTGCGCCCCTGCTCGAAGAAGGCAGCAACGAGCAGTGCGAGCACACCAAGACCGATGAGCGTCAACCACATCGCCACACCGCGCAGGTTCGGCACCTTGCGGGCGAGGGGAACCACCACCATGAGCACCACGGTGAGCACAATGGCCCCCGTGCCGGCTACAGCGCGCCGGAACACCCGGGTCGTTGCACCCCACACGGTGAGCATCACACCAACTCCGATGGCAAGCAACGAATAACCCAGCCTGCCCGCAACCGTCCGTTGAATAGGCGGCCCGACCATCACCGCTGCGCCGATGAGTTCGAGCAGCGCGATGTCCCATGCCGTGACCTTTCCGCAGCGCTCCCGCCGGATCCAGCGCACCATCCCCACGACGACGAGCACCGTGACACCGGCCGGGAGGGTGAACCAGTTCGGATCTCCGTCCCACGCCGCCCTCGCCCAGACGATCCATGCCGAGCAAGCGAGGACCGGTGACGAGATCAGCGTGATTGGTCGCCGGCTGATTGTCCCTGCAGCACCCGCCTGCACCGCTGCGGCAAGGAGAATGACAGCCATCGGCCCGCGATCGTGCAGTCGGTCAACCGCTCCGTAGAGACCGATGAACTCGGCGACCGCAGCGGCCCCCAGACAGGGACCGATCCAGAGCACGTCCGGACGCTTCGCCCACAGCCACAGGGATCCGATTGCGAGTCCGACACCAACGCCAGCCCCGACATGTGCAGTGAGCGCGCCCGCTACCTCGAAGGCACCGAGCAGTCGTGCACCTGCCACCGCTGCGGTGAGCGAGGCGACCCAACGGCACCACTGGCCGAACCGTGTCGCAACGACTGCGCCGGCAACGGCTATGGCGGCGAGGTTGACCGCAGAGGCGACGCCTCCTGCAACTGTCGGCACGTCCTGGTGATTCGCGAGGACCTGCGACGCAATCGACCATCCCACGGCGGCACCGAGCCACACGAGGACAGCGTCCTGGGGCCCGAGTTGGAACCGGGTAGCGAGCGAACCGACAACGAGCAGCAGGCTCGCGAGCCCTGTCGTCCACACCGCTGTCGTCCGCATGCTCCAGTCCGCCCACACCGCCATCTGTGCCCAGCCGCCACCAAGCATCAGCGCACCGAGTACCAAGGCAGGCATGCGCACCCACGAGCGCAGCCGTAGACCGAGCGCGGTTGCGCCGAGACCGCCGAGCGCGAGCGCCAGCGTGAACCATCCCTGTCCTGCATCCTGCGCCGCAACGAGAAGAAGGGTGAGCCCGGCGGCGGGCCACCACACCGAACGGAGCACGAGGCCCACGAGCAGCAGGACCCCAGCAGCAGAGGCATAGGTAACGTCGACCGACTCGCGGATCGGCGCGAGTGCAAGTGCGATTGCCAGCACGAGGTGGGCCGCGACGAACGACGGGAGGTCCCATCGCCACCACCGGGTGGACCGGTCCTTCCCTTCGGGAACCGGGTGATCGAGGTGGCGCAGCGACCGCCCGTACGACGCGAAGGCAGCGAGCATCAGCGCTCCAGCGAATAGCACCAGTTGCCACGGGCGCCGGAGCGGCGCGCCATCCATCACGACGACGACACCGAGCGAGGCCACGAGTTCGGCGATCGCAGTCAGTGCCGGCATCGGAGCGAGGAGCGCAGCGGTGAGGATCACGGCGGCGTAGGTGAGGAGCTGCCATCCAGCAACGGTGTGGTCCCAGAGCTCGTAGAACGAGACGAATGCGCCGATCATGAACCCGAGCGAGCCGAGCACGATCGGACCGGCCACCCAGTCGGTAGCGGACCTCACGCGACGCAGGGCAAGTGAGCCCAGCAGGAGGACGGTGCCCCAGGCCGCCAGCGCCCGACCCGTGCCGGGTGCCCCGACGCCTGCTTCCCGAACGAGGAGCACCACGAGCGGTGCGGTCTCCGCCCACGTCACCCAGTCGACGACGGCGAAGCGCGGGCGGCGCACCAGCAGTGCCACGCTGGTGCTCCCCACGATCGCGACGATGATCGGCCAGCGCCCGGATTCGTTCTCGGAGCCGACGGCGTTGAGCACTGCGACCACGGAGAGGGCCCAGGCGGCAAACGACAGCACCCGGGGTTGCGCCCGCCGCAATCGAAACACGCGAACGACGGTGACGAGCAGGAGCGCGACGGCAGTGATGATGCATGCGGACCACGGGTCCGCGCTCAGCAGGAGCCCTACGCTGTCGAGGATCGTGGTCGCAGCGATGACGAGTCCGACCGAGGCCACCAGCGCCGGGACGTTCTCGACCCACGAGCGGTGCTCGCGGTCACCCGCAGCGAGGAAGCGGACCGCCGAGCGCACATGCGACGCACCTCGCAGTTCGTGCAACACGGTCACGAACAACCAACCGGCAACGGCGGCGGTGATCGCCGTGTCCTGCGCCCACCCACGATGAGCAGGGACTGCGATCGCCGCACCGCCAGCCAAGTGGCCGATGAACGCCAGTTGCACGAAGGCGCTGCTCTCGACCATCGATCCGGCGCAGACGAGGACGAGTGCGATCACTGCGAGGACCACTGCCTGCACCCGGCTGCTCGTGTTCGTCGCTGCAGCGAGGAGCACCAGAGACCACGCACTCGTACCAGCAGTCAGCCACACTCGGATCACGACGGGAAGTGCACAACCGGCGAGGCCGACCGATGCCAAGGCCACGGCGATGGCGCACTCCCAGCGGTACTCGGCCCACGGAATACGCGCAGCCCACACCGACGCCGCAAGGGAAGCGGCCGGCACACCCAACCTCCACAGCAGGTCGCTGCGCAGGCTCGGGCGGGCAAGGGGACCGACTGCAGCGGCCGCGGCCAACGCGCCGAGAACCAGCATGGCGACAGCACCGGAGGTGAGCAGCGCCAACTCGGCCATCAGCGCGGCGAACACCACACCGCAGGACACGCCCCAGCCATCGTGCACCGGCAACCAGTCGGGCTGACGAGCGCGGCGCCACAGCGTCCAGGCGAGGAGCACCCCGAACGACGTGGTGCCTGCACCCGGCGCGCCCACCGAGAGCAGCGATGCCACCAAGGCGAGGGCCGCAATGCTGTCGATTCCGAGTGCCGTGGGCCGACGCAGTCCGGTGTATTCGAGCAACAGGACGAGGGCTATGGCGACGAATGCGAACAACCACGCCGGCTCAACTTCGGGGGCGAGCCGTGCTCCGGCGACAAAGACCGCCAGCGCTTGCACACTGGCGACGAGGCCCGTGGGCAACCGATCACTCAGGGCCTCGAGCAGCACCGCTGCCGCACCCATCGTGAGCAGACCGCTGACCACCGGCCATCCGTGCGTCCCAGCGAGCACCGCTTCGACGATGACGAGCACACCTGTGAGCGGAGCCGCAACGGTGCGCGTCGCCCGCACGATCGGCCGGGTGGATCGCGAGAGACGCAGCCCGACCACCGTGACTGCGATCGCCACGACCATCGCGGCGATCTGCGCGGCAACCGGGCGGGCGATGTCCTGGCCAACCGGAACCGGATCCCGAACGATTGCGGCGCCCACGCCCGCGCCGAGCCAGAGCGTGGCTCCGGCAAGGAAGCGCAGAGGGCTCTCCTCGTTGCGGCGGACGGTGACGGCATATGCCAGCGACAGGGCGGCGCACAGCGCGGCTGCGGTGATGGCGAGGGTGGTGCCGTCGAGGTCGGGCGGGAAGGCACTCCCGTCGGTCAGCGATGCGATGACCACGATCGGGAGCACGGCACCACCGAGGAAGACAAGTGCAGAGGCAACCGTGGCGGCCTGCCGCTTGCGAAGGAACCACGCCGCGAGGAAGAAGGCGAGCGGCGAGGCGGCCTCCGCAACGGGCCGCAAGGCGGGCTCCACATCACCGGTGGACACCGCCACGAGACCGACGACGCCGGCAAACATGAGCAGCACGCCGAGGTAGGACAGCCAGTGCACTGCAAGGTCGCTGGACACTGCATTGAGCGTCCGCCCCCACCAGAGCGATACCCGACCGGGCCTGCGCTCGATCGGCTTCGGCAAGTCGCGTGGCTGAAGCGGACGCTGAGCCACCTGCCGAGGTGCAGGCTGCGGGGCCGATACAAGTGCCTCCCCCGGGACAGGGTGTACCTGGGCGCTCGGCTCGGGAGCGGGAAGCGGGACCCCCGCTGCGGCAGGGAGTGGCGAAACCAGCAAAGGTTCCGAGAGGTGTCGCTCGGCGACAACGCCCTCGAGATCGTTGCTCAGCACAGCCAGTGTCTCGGCTTCCAGGACGCTGCGACGCGCGGCATCGTCAAGATAGGCCCGGATGACATCGCGGTGGCGCTGAGCCTGGTGAGCGACGACGTTCGACAACGGCGTCGGGTCGATCACCCTGCGTTCGCCCCAAGCAACCTGGCTCGTCCACGCAAGCCCGTCCCAGTAGCGGGAGGCCCCCACGGTCACCGGATCCGGGTACCAGCCCGCCGGTGCGTGGATCATGTCGGCACTCTGACCGATTTCGAACCGGGCTGCTCAGGGCCACAAGTCCCGAGCGGTGGGGTCCGAGCGGGCTGATGGACCTACCGAACTCACCGGCCCAGGCCCGATCGCTAGAACGACGTGAGTGCTCGCAACCGATCAGCGGCCGAGCGCCGGGACACCGCTACTTGCGGGGCCAGCGCCTCGAATGCGTGCGGGACACCCGGGTGCACATGTAGTTCCACGGAGACACCTGCCTGGGAGAGCCGTCGGGCGTAGGCGATGTTCTCGTCGCGGAATGCGTCGAGTTCGCCCACCTCGATATAGGCGGGTGCGAGACCCGACAGATTGGTCGCACGGGCCGGAGCGGCGTACGGCGACGCCTCGTCGGTTCGGTATGCGTCGCCGAGCAAGGCGCGCCAACCCGTCTCATTGTCCTCGTAGGTCCACATGAGGAACGGAACGAGTGCGGGGTCCACCTCGGTGCGATCGTCGATCATCGGGTAGACGAGGATCTGACGGGCCAGCGTGATGCCACGGTCCCGGGCGAGCAGTGCGGTGCCGGCAGCGAGCCCTCCCCCGGCACTGTCGCCGTACACGGCAATCCTCGATACGTCGATGCCAAGGGATGAGGCGTTCACACTGAGCCACGCGAGCGCAGCGAAACAGTCCTCCACCGGGGCCGGGTGCGGGTGTTCGGGCGCCAGGCGGTACTCGACAGCGAGTGTTGGTACACCGGACTTCGACACCGAGTTGCGGACGAGGCTGTCGTAGATGTCGAGCGAGCCGCAGATCATGCCGCCACCGTGGAGGTAGAGAACCGCACTCGTGATCGGCGATCCCTGCTTGGTGTACCAGCGCATCTCGATCTCGGCCCCGTCGAACGAGACCGTTCGGTGAGTCACAACCTCCACGTCAGCAACGGCAGGTCGTCGGTCGCCGAAGGACGTCATCATCCCGTCGATCGCAGCGCGCCGCCCATGTGCATCGCCAACAGGAAGCCGTGGGGCTCGCTCCATGGCACGCAGCAGCGGAGCAACTGCCGCGGCCCATTCCTCGTCGAATCGATATGCCATTACTTCCCCCTTTGCACCGTGCGCTCATCGTGCCACGCCCAATCACGGAGTTGTAGCCCGAACAGTGCCTCGGCCAGCATGGACCACCGTGCATCCCCAACAGAGCGTCGAGACCCCCGCAGAGTTGCTCTTCGGCGTCGGCAAGACCGATTGGGACACGCTGAGCGTCGTGCAATCGTGCCCGCCACAGATCCTCGATGATCATGGCGCGCTGCCGCCGGGTGTGCTCTGCCTGTTGCTCGACCACGTCATCGGCAGCTCCATCAGCACTTACCTCGAGCACCACCAGCGCATGGTGACGAGCCACATGCACCTCGAGTTCCTGCGACGCCTCACCCCGGACGTCACGAGTGTCACGGGGCGAATCGGCGAGGTGGACCTCGTTCCCGGCAGCGCATTCTGTACGGGTACGGCCTCGCTGCCGTCCGGCGAACTGCTCTCGCGCTACAGCGCGCGGTTCGCCGTGTTCTCGGGCGGGGAACAGGGAGGGGGTGTGGTGACCGATGAGGTGCCACCGCCGCTGCCCACCGCGCCGCCCGCGCCCCACGAGTGGACCGCCTCGCCCATTCACCAGGTACTCGGTACGCAGGTGGTCGAGGGCGAGAAGGGACGGCTGCGACTCACGTTCCGTGCGAGCGAACAACTGGCCAATGAACGGGCAGGAATCCACGGCGGCGTGGGCGGCGTGGTGGGCGAGCGAGCGTGCGAGCTAGCGATTCGCAGCATTGCCGGAGGGGATCACCGCTATCGACCGGCAGAACTGCGAGTGCTCTTCGTGAGGCCGATAGCTGCGTCGGGAACCGACCTCGCGATCGACACCGAAGTCGGATTTTTCGGCCGCACCACGGCCACGGCAACGGCACGCATCTACCGACCCGACGGCAAGCTCGCCGTGCAGGTCGACAGCGTGCACGTTGTCGACTAGTTACGACCCGATGAGTTCCTTGCGCAGTTCGCGCTTCAGAAACTTGCCGCTCGCGTTGCGCGGGATGGGTTCGTCGCGGAACCACACCTTTGCCGGGATCTTGTGCTTGGCGAGGCTTGCCGAGAGGAAGTCGCGCAACTGATCGTGCGTGAGTGTGTGGTCGGGGGCAAGCACGATGACCGCGGCAACTTCCTCACCCAGCCGCTCATCGGGGATGCCGAACACGGCGACCTCGGCAACGGCGTCGTGGTGGTAGATGGCGGTCTCGACCTCGCTGCAGTACACGTTCTCGCCACCGCGGATCACCATGTCCTTGGCACGGTCGACGATGTAGATGAAGCCGTCCTCGTCGATGCGGGCAATGTCACCGGTGTTCAGCCAGCCGTCCTTGATGCTGTCCGCAGTGGCCTCGGGGCGGTTGATGTAACCCTTGATGACCACGGCACCGCGCACGCAGAGCACACCGATGGTGTTCGGCCCGGCCGGGAGGTCGTTTCCTTCCTCGTCCACGAGCTTCACGTCGAGGGTCGGAACGTTCGGCCCACAGGACTCGGGCTTGTCGATGAAGAAGCGCGCCGAGTTGGCGGTGATGATGCCGTGGGTCTCGGTCATGCCGTAGCCCGTGGCCGGTGCGCCACCCTTCAGCGCGCCAGCAATCTTGTTGACGAGGTCGGGCTGCAGCGCAGCGCCGCCGCCACCCATGCCCTGGATGGACGAGGTGTCGCGCTTGGACCAGTCAGGATGCATGAGCAGCTCACGGCTCATGGTGGGCACGCCGGAGAAGTTCGTGACCTTCTCGCGCTCGATCAGCTCGAGTGCACGGCCCGGGTCCCACTTGTAGGTGAACACGATCTTTGCGCCAGCCGCCGTCGCGGGGTGCAGCAGACAGTTGCACGCGGTGACGTGGAACAGCGGCGTGGGGGCCATGAACACGATCGGACGAGGCGTCGGTGCCGCCGTGGGTGCCGGAACCTCGCCTGCCGCAATGCCCTTCTGCTCGGCAAGCGCCACGGTCGCCGACATGGCGCTGAGGTTCATGATGTTGTTGATCGAGCCGCGGTGCGTCAACTGAGCGCCCTTCGGGAAGCCGGTGGTGCCCGAGGTGTAGAAGATGGTTGCGTCGTCGTCTGGATCGATCTCGGCAGCGGGGAGGGTTCCCGGGTCCGGTGTGTTCATCACGTCGGCCCAACGAGCACCCTCACCGGGGATGGCTCGGTCGGTGCGCACGGCGATGAGGTGCATCGGCCGCTGTGCGGGCATGTGAGACAGGCGCTCGAGGCGCTCGTCGTCGAGGATGATCACGCGCGGCTCGGCGTCGTTGAGGCCGTACTCCATCTCCGGCGGCGTCCACCAGGCGTTCATGCCCACCGCAGCAGCACCAAGTGACACTGTGGCCCAGTAGGCCACGACCCATTCGGGGTAGTTGCGCAGCGCGATGGCCACTCGACTGTTTCGAGTGACCCCGTGGGCCACCAGGTAGGCGGCGAGGCGGCGCACTTGGCTGTGGATCTCGGCGTAGGTGTAACGCTCGTCCTCGTAGACGATGTAGTCCTTGTCGCCGTAGGCCGCCGAGGCCTCCCAGAGCACACGGAGGTTGGCCGGTGCGTTGGCGTAGGCCTTGAGCGGGATGCCCCGAACGTCCACGGTGGTCACCTCAAAGGGCCCGCCCTTCGAGGTCAGTTCGTTGCGTGCTGCGAGGTAGTGCTTGATCACACCCCCATTGTGGCCGAAGTGTGACCGAGTTCACCAAGCGCGTGGGGGCCACCGATACCGTGACCGGCCATGACGCGCCTTGGCTACCAGATCCCGAACTTCTCCTACCCCGGTGTCGGCCCCGCCGACCTCTTCGACACCATCGCCCGCCAGGCCAAGGAGGCCGACGGATCGGGGTTCGACACGGTCCTCGTCATGGACCACTTCTACCAATTGCCCTTCCTCGGTCCGCACGACGCCTACATGCTCGAGTGCTATTCGCTGCTCAGCGCACTGGCACGCGAGACCAAGGCGGTCCGCCTCAGTTCCCTCGTCACCGGCAACACCTACCGCAACCCTGCGGTGCTTGCCAAGACGGTCACCACCCTCGACATCGTGAGCAACGGCCGCGGCCAGTTGGGCATCGGCGCCGGCTGGTTCGAGCTGGAGCACACGGCGTTCGGCATCGAGTTCGGCACGTTCACCGACCGGTTCGAGAAGCTGGAGGAGGCGCTGCAGATCGTCGTCCCGATGCTGCGCAACGAGCGCGTCAGCCTGAGCGGCAAGCACTACACCGCTGTCGACATCGTGAACTCTCCCCCGCCGGTGTCCCGCGTGCCCGTGATGATTGGTGGTGGCGGCGAGCGCAAGACGCTGCGCATGGTCGCCCAGTACGCCGACGAGTCGAACCTCATCTGCATGGCGAACGAGCTGTCCCGCAAGCTCGACGCGCTGGCCGGTCACTGCGACACGCTCGGCCGAGACCGTTCCACGGTCACGGTGTCCTGGCAGCGATCGGTCTGCATTGCACCAACGACGGCCGAGGCAGAGGCCGACCTCGCCGCAGGGATGCTTGCGCGCGGTGTCGACCTCTCGTCGATGAGTGCAGAGCAGCGCAACGCCATCCTCGACCGCTTCGTAATCGGCGACCCGGACACCGTGGGCGAGCGCCTCGCAGCGGACCTCGCGCTCGGCATCGACGGCTTCACGCTGAACCTGCCGCTCAACGGTCACATCCCCGGCCGTGTGGAACTGCTCGGCCGCACCGCCTCGAAGGCGGTCTTCGGGCGCTAGTTGATGACCCGCTTCTCCTTGAGTTCGATGATTCGGTCCCAGTCCATGCCCAGTTCCACCAGGATTTCCTCGGTGTGCTGGCCCACCTCGGGAACGGGAAGTTTCGGCTCCACCGTGTAGTCGAGGAAGGTCACCGGGGTGGCGGGCATGTCTCGCACGGAGCCGTCCTGTTGCGGAACCGGCACGAAGCATCCCGCCAGCTGCGCCTGCAGGTCGTTCACCAGTTCGTCCACACGGTTCACCGGCGCCCACCAGACGCCCTCGGCGTCGAATCGCGCTGCCCACTCGTCTCGGGTGCGCGTGGCGAACAGCTCGTCGAGCTCGGCAACGAGCTCACGCGTGTGTTCGGCGCGGGTGAACGTGTCGACGTAGCGCGGGTCCTCTGCCCACTCCGGCTTGTCGAACGCACGCAGCATCACCGGCCAGAGGCGATCGGGCTCCACGCCGAGCAGCACGAACTGACGACCGTCCTTGGCCATGTAGTAGTTGGTGATCGGATTTGCCGGGGCGAATCGGTCAGCCGCAACGGTCTCGAGGCCGAACTTGATCGCGCAGGCAAGGTCGAACGACATCATGTAGCTGCCGAGCCGGATGAGCGCCGTGGTGAGCACCTGACCCTTGCCGGTGCGTTCACGCTGGAACAGCGCCGCAGAGATGCCGGCAGCCGCGGCGACACCGGTCATGTGATCGCCCATTCCGCCGCGCTGGCTCGCCACGTGCTGACCCGGCAGCGCAAGCGATGCCGCCACGCCGGACCGGGACCAGAACATGCCGACGTCGAACCCCGGCCGGTTGACCTCCGGTCCCTCCAGGCCGAGGGCAGTGAGGCAGGCGTAGACGAGCCGCGGGAAGCGCTTGCTCAGCGTCTCGTGGTCGAGTCCGTTGCGCAGGAGTGCATCCCGACGCACGTTGGTGACGAACACATCCGCGTCGGCGAGGAGGTCCATCAGGATCGCCTTGCCCTCCTCGGTGGTGTAGTCGAGGGCGATGCCGCGCTTGCCGCGGTTGTCCACCTCGAAGGGTGGATTCTCTGCACGACCGATGGTCACCTCGAAGTAGGTGCGAAAGCCGCGGTACGGGTCGCCGGTGAGCGGTTCCACCTTGATGACGTCGGCACCCCAGTCGCTGAGGATCGCTGCGGCGGCAGGTGCGGCCACCCAGAACCCCATCTCGACAACCTTGATTCCCTCCATCGGACCCATGTGTCGATGGTAGGGCACCTCAGTTCACGGCGCCGGAGTCCTTCAGGGCGATGATGCGGTCCCAGTCGTAACCAAGGTCGAGCAGCACTTCCTCGGTGTGCTGGCCGAACTCCGGGCTCGGGATGGAGGGCAGGTGCTGGCTGCCGAGGAAGGTGACCGGGGACGACGGCATCTCGACGATCGAACCGTCCTGCGCCGGCACCGGGACGAAACAGCCCGCAGCGCGCGCCTGCGGGTCGTCGACAAGGTCGTGCACCTTGTTCACCGGGGCCCACCACACGTCATGCTCGTCGAACACCGCAGCCCATTCGGACCGTGACTTGGTCGCAAGAATTGCGTCCAGTTCCCTCACGAGCTCGGCGGCGTTGGTGGCCCGCACGAAGGTGTCGTGGAACCTCGGGTCGCCAATGAGGTCTGCGCGCCCGAGCGCGCCCATGATCACGGGCCAGTGCCGGTCGCCCTCGAGCCCAAGCAGGTACACCCATCGCCCGTCGGCGCAGCGGTAGGACGAGATGAGCGGATTAGGCGGAGCAGCACGATCGATGGCCACGGTGGGGAACCCGAAGCGCATCGCCAGGTTGAGGTCCCACGACATCATGTAACTGCCGACGCGGATGAGCGACGTCGTCACCACCCCTCCCCTGCCCGTGTTGGACCGCTCGAACAACGATGCTGCTACTCCGGCTGCCGCGGTGAGTCCGGTCATGTGATCGCCCATACCGCCGCGTTGGTACGGGATCGGCGTTCCCTCCGGCGCGAGCGACGCCGCAACGCCGGCACGGGACCAGAACATCCCCACGTCGTACGAAGCCCGATCGGCCTCTGCACCCTCGAGGCCGAGCCCGGTGATGCTCGCGTACACAAGTCGGGGGAACAGTTCAGTGAGCGTCTCATGATCGAGTCCGGCGCGGCGAAGCGCGCCCGGGCGGAGGTTCGTGACGAACACATCCGCACCCCCGATCAGGTCGAGCAACACCTGCTTGCCATCCTGGGTGGAGTAGTCGATACCGATGGACCGCTTGCCACGGTTGTCCATCTCGAAGGGCGGGTTCTCGGGCCGGCCGGTGAGCATCTCGAAGAAGGACCCCATGCCACGGAAGGGGTCCCCGGTGAGGGCCTCCACCTTCACCACCTCGGCTCCCCAGTCGGCAAGCACGCCGCCGCAAGCCGGCCCGGCCACCCAGATTCCCAGTTCAACGACCTTGATCCCCTGCATCGGCCCCATGCTGCCGAATGTTACGCAGACGTCGTCGTGGTCGTGGTCGCTGCCTCCTGCGCGAGAAGTGCCTCGGTTGCGGTGATGAGCCCTGCCACGTAGATCCCGATGTTCTCCTCGCACGCCCCGGTGCACTCCGGGTTGCTGTCGAACAGATAGGTCACACCGCCGAGTTCCCACACGTACGCCATCGTCTCGATGTCCCAGTCGAGGTGCCGCACCCTCCACACCTTCACGGTGCTGATGGTCTCGGTGGTCACCTCGAGTCGGTCTTCATTCGACGCGACGGACTTGACCAATGCAGCAACGAAGGCCTTGATGGTCTTCGGGTTCTTCTTGAGGGAGTTGCGCAGCTCGAGCAGTTGGAGCAGGCCGAGGTTCGCCGTGTAGTCAGATGCTGCGAGGTCGCCACCGTGCACGACGTAGTGGAGCGAACCCCGTTCAAGGAACGGCACTCCCTTGAACGCTGCGTAGAACCACACGGAGTACTCGTAGGCGGCGTCGACATACAGGAAGTCCTCGATGGGAACGAGTCGAGCAGCAAGCGAGAGATCCTCTGCCGCCAGACTCTTGTTGCCCGGCGGCGTCTTTACGGTCGCGGCCGGGATCGGCAGGCCCTGCAACTGGCTCACGTAGGCCGCGATGAAGTCCGTCGGGTAGGCCTCGTTGCCCGTGTAGGTGAGGTCCCACACCGTGTAGACGATCCCCGACTGAGTCCACATCCACAGCTGGAAGCCATCGCCAAGGACGTCGTACACGGTGATCGCGCCGATCGTCGAGGTACTCGTCGCGGTGAACGATGGGTCGAAGGTGTGCAGCTTCACGACGATGTCGACGAGGTCGCCGACGTTTGCAGCGGACCCGGCATCCCGCAGTGAGTACATCTGGAACATGGCGACGAGGTGACGCTGCTTGAGCACCATGTGTAGCGAGGTCGACGCGAACAGATCCTTGGCCTGCGGCACCCGGTTCAAGTCGTCTACCTGGAACTGGGCGTACGCCGGCGTGTAGTCGAAGTACTCGTAGCCCGGGACGGGCTTGAGGGACCGCGAGAGGAGGACTCCCTCGAGCTGTGTCTTTGGGGCGGTCGTGGTTGTCGAACTGGTCGTGGTGCTGCTCGTCGTCGTTGTCGACGAGGTCGTTGCGGCAGCAACGGTGGTCGTTGGGGCAGCAGTAGTGGCAGCGGCGGTAGTCGACGTAACCGCCGACCCGCTCCCACCGGAGCCACAGGCCCCCAAGAGGGCAGCCATCGCCACCCCAATCGACGCCCGTTGTCTTGCCTTCCACAGCCGGTTCAGTGCCATGTGCGGAGGTTCGCCTTGTTCGGCGCTGGCGAGAAGGGACCTTGTTCCCGTTCCGCCGACCAAGGCATACCGACACAGGGCCGCGTGCCGCGGCCTGCGAGTTCGGCCAGAATGCTCGGGTGCTGTTCTTCCGGATGAACACGTGGACACTCATCGCAGTGCTCGTAGCGATGATCGGCGGGTCCTCTGCGATCGGCGTATTCGCCGGACGCCGCCTCCGCTCGCGCTCCGACTCCCTGCAAGGTCCACTCGGTGTCGTCCAGGGAACCCTGCTCGGACTCGTCGGCCTGCTGCTCGCCTTCGGGCTCACGATGGCGGTCGGGCGCTACGACGAACGCCGCGCGTTGGTGGTCCAGGAGGCCGACGACATCGGCACCGCGTACCTGCGAGCCCAGACGCTCGACGAACCGGCGCGCAGCACCTCGCTTGCGCTCTTCAAGCAGTATGCAGATGCTGCTGTTCGCCTGTCGCACGAACCAACAGGCACCTCTGCGTTCGATGCAGCCCGCGCTGAACTCGCTCGCATTCAACAGCAGTTGTGGACGTCCGCAGGCCAGGCCCTTCGGGTTGACCCGACCGGGAACGCCTCGCGGCTCTACGTCGAGGCGCTCAACCCCGTGTTCGATGTGCACACCGACCGCGTGTCGTCGCTGAGGAACCTTGTGCCAACGCCCGTGCTGCTCCTCGAGATCCTCGGCAGCGCAGTGGCACTGGCAGTCCTGGCTCTCTACCTCAGCATGATCGGCCGGGGACTCACCACCACCGTTGTCGCCGCCGCCATCGTGCTGTTCATCCTGTTCGTCTCCTTCGACCTCGACCGACCCGAGCGGGGATACATCCGAGTCCCCTCGACGCCGCTCGAGGACACCCGGGAACTCATGGACCTGCCACCTGCTGTCGCGGCACCGTCGCGAGCACAGGCATAACCTGCACGGCATGGGGCGGAGGAACGTGATGAGCGCAGGGATCACGGTCGCCATGTGCGACTTCTGGCCCGGCGCAGAGCGGTATCCCCACCTGGTGGAGCCGTTCGTCACTCCGGACGACGAAGTGGTCAGCCGCAGCGCCGGGAACTGCACACTGGTACATCGACTGCCGTTACCGCCCGGAGGACAACCACCTGCGTTTCCCACCCTGGTGCGGTGCCGCAATGAATCACGCTGCGGCTTCGGTGCTCGACAGCCTCTCTGTGCCAGAGGCGCCCGACCGGAGGTTCTGCAACTTCATCTATTCCAACCCTCGCTGCTCGATGCGCAATGCGTTCTTTCAGGCGCTCAGCGTGCGGGACCACGACTCCTGGCAAACCTCCAAGCGAGCGGTGCTTGGCGACTACCGCTTCACCATCGCGTTCGAGAACGAGGAAGTTGTCGGATACACCACCGAGAAGATGATCGATGCCTGGCTCGCCGACAGCGTGCCGATCTACTGGGGAAACCCTGCTGCGGACATCGAGTTCCCCGAGGGCTCATACCTGTCCCTCTATGAGGCCGGCACGATGTCGCGACTCGTCGATCAGGTACTCGAGGCGCAACACAACCCCGAGCGCTACGCACAACTGCGCGCCGCCAACCCGTTCCGTACTGGACGTATGTCGCCACGTGTGGAGCAGTACCGTGCAGATCTGACTGCCTTTGGACAGCGGGTCCGCCAGGACGCTGTTGCCCACCGCGGCCGCTCGCGAACGAGCGTCGCACGACAAGCGGTCGCCATGGCGCGCGTTGCTCAGTCCGGGTTTCGACGACGGGTGAGCGCGTCCATTCGCTGACTCGATCCGTCTCGTGGACCTCGCTCGGGGAGGTGGCGCTCGGGCGCGTGGTAGAACACTCTTCTTCCCGACAGGAGGAGCACTGGGATGAGACTGGCAACTGTGAGCGGACGCGCGACTGTCCTCGTGAATGGCGGGGGGATCGACGTCGAGCGGTCCTCGGACGGTCGTTTCTCGAGCAATACACAGTCGGTATACGAGCGCTGGGACGAGTTCCGGACCTTCGCTGCGTCGCTTGACCCCGCGCTCGCCGTACCGGTCGACGAGGCCACGCTCGGGTCACCCGTCCCGTTCCCCCGGCAGGTCTTCGCCATCGGGCTCAACTACCGGGCCCATGCCGAGGAGTCGGGGATGGAAGTCCCACGGATCCCTGCCACCTTCACCAAGTTCCCGGCGTGCCTCAGCGGCCCGTTCGACAGCGTCGAGCGGCCCGGCAAGACCATGGACTGGGAGGTCGAACTCGTCGCCGTCATCTCCAAGCGGGCGGACCGCGTCAGTGCAGCCGATGCGTGGGGCTATATCGCCGGGCTGTCCGTTGGCCAGGACTTCTCGGAGCGCACCGTGCAGCGCGCTGCTGGCGCGCAGTTCTCGCTCGGAAAGTCGTTCCGCGGCTTTGGTCCCATCGGACCGTGGCTCGTGACACCCGACGAGTTCAGCGATCCGAGCAACCTCGAGATCGGCTGTCGGGTCAACGGTGTGCTGAAGCAGCAGTCACGCACCAACGACCTGATCTTCCCGATTCCGGCGATTGTCGAACAACTCTCGGCCATCCTGCCGCTGCTGCCGGGCGACGTCATCTTCACCGGCACACCTGCCGGTGTCGGCGCAGCGCGCAAGCCTCCGGAGTTCCTGCAGGAGGGTGACGTCGTCGAGTCCTGGATCGAGGGGATCGGCACAATCCGTAACCGCGTCATCGCCCCGGCAGGCTGACCGTGAGCGCCACGCGCGTCACCCCCACACCGGCGCTTCGTACGGAAGTTGCCATTGTCGGGGCAGGCCCGACCGGCATCGTGCTTGCAATCCTCCTCGGGCAACTCGGCCATTCGGTGGTGGTTCTCGAACGTCAGCCCACCCCCTACCCATTGCCTCGCGCTGTTGCGGTCGATTCCGAGATTGCACGTGTGCTGCAGGCCTGTGGCATCGGACCGGGGCTCCGGAGACACTCCGAACCCGCTGAGACCTACGAATGGCGCAATGCAACCGGAACCACCCTGCTGAAGTTCGTCGGCAAGGGCGACGGACCGAGCGGATGGCCGCAGACGTTGATGGTCAACCAGCCACAACTCGAACAACTGCTCACCGAACGGCTCGCACAGCTCAACAACGTCACCGTGCTGCGAGGCCGGGACGTCGTGGGTATCGAAGAGACAGCCGGCGGCGTACGCGTTGCGTATCGAGACGCGTACGAAGAGGTGCTCGAGGCCCGATACGTGGTGGGGTGCGACGGCGCCAACAGCGCCGTACGACTCATGCTCGACATCCCCTTCGAAGACCTCGGCTTCTTCTACGACTGGCTCGTCGTCGACGTCATTCCGCATGAACAACGGGTGTACGACCCGATCAATCTGCAGATCTGCGACCCGAAACGTCCGACCACACTCGTGTCGGGCGGGCCTGGTCGGCGGCGCTGGGAGTTCATGCGACTCCCGCACGAGGATCCGGCTCTGCTCAGCGGCGCCGAGTCCGCATGGCGCCTCCTCGCTCCGTGGGACATCCACCCGGGCAACGCGACGCTCGAGCGGAGCGCGAACTACACCTTCCGCGCGCGTTGGGCAGAACGCTGGAGAGACGGGCGCGTGCTGCTTGCCGGCGATGCAGCGCACCAGATGCCACCCTTCGCAGGTCAGGGCATGTGTTCGGGCATCCGTGACGCCGCAAACCTCGCCTGGAAACTCGACCTCGTCCTCGAGGGCTTCGCCAAGGACGCTTTGCTCGACGCGTACGACGCCGAGCGCATGACCAACGTGAAGGCAGCCATCAATTTCTCGATCGAACTCGGAAAGGTGATCTGCATTCCCGATGAGGCCGAGGCTGCAGCACGCGACGAACTCATGAGGGCGGCGCTCGACAGCGGACAACCGGGCACCACACCACCGATTCCCCGCATGGAGGCGGGCATCGTTGATGGGTCTCCGTTGAGCGGAACGGTCTTCATCCAGGCCGCTGTCGGAGGCGCCGACTCGTCGCCCTTCGACGACGTATTCGGAGTCGGTTTCCGCCTCATCGCCTCATCGCCCGTTGCGCAGCGAATTGTTCCGTCGTTGCGCGAGTGGTTCGCCTTTCTTGGAGGCTCCATCGTTGAGTTCGGACCAGGTGGTAACGCCGAGGACACGGACGGCAAATACAGCCGTTGGTTCGAGAAGAACGGTGTCACGGCGGTGATCCAGCGCCCAGATTTCTACGTCTTCGGTACAGCCGCTGCGCCAATCGACGTGCCTGCGCTGCTCGAACGTCTGCGCTCACAACTGAACTAACCGCCCGGTTCGCCGGCGAGTCGAGCGGTTTCAGTAGCCTCGTGCGGTGGACCAGCAGCAGGACTACGGCACCGCACCTGCGGCAACGAGTTCGTTCCGACCCGACATCCAAGGCCTCCGAGCGATCGCCGTGCTCATCGTGGTCCTCTACCACGTCGGACTCGTCACGGGCGGCTACATCGGGGTCGACGTCTTCTTCGTCATCTCGGGGTTCCTGATGGGGGGCCTCCTGATGCGCGAGGCGACCGAGACCGGGCGCGTGCGGCTGTGGAACTTCTTCTCACGCCGCGGTAAACGACTGCTTCCGGCGCTGGCCCTGACCACCGTCGCCACCCTGCTGCTCGCGTCGACGCTCGGCCCCTTCGGTGAGGTGCTCGATGCCACTACGAGCACCGCTCGCGCTACGTCGACGTTCTTCGCGAACCTCCGGCTCTACAACCTGTCGGGCAACTATTTCGCCGGGGCGACGGAGAGCAACCCGCTCCTGCATACCTGGTCGCTCTCCGTCGAGGAGCAGTTCTACTTCGGCCTTCCTGCCCTGCTCGGCGCCGTGTGCCTGCTGTGCATCGGTCGTCGTCGATTCATCAAGCCGTGGTTCGTCGCCGCGCTGTCGGCGGTCTCCATCGTTTCGCTTGTGGTGAACGTCCTCATGGTCAACGGGCACTGGCGCGTGCACGGGATCTGGCGGCCGCAACAGTTCGCGTTCTTCCACCCCATCGCTCGTGTCTGGGAGTTTGCAGCGGGCGTTCTCCTTGCGGCATGGGCGTCCCGTACCGTTCGGACTCAGGCGCCCCCCACCACCACCGCCGCCCGCAGGGTCGCTCCTGCGCTTGCCGGGATCGCGATCATCTCGCTCATCGTGGGGACCGTGATGTTCGGCAAGGGCACCGCGTTCCCCGGGTACGCAGCAGTGCTCCCCGTTGCAGCGGCTGTGCTGCTGCTGCAGTTCGGGCGAGAGCTCGCTCCACTGCGCTGGCTCCTCGAGTGCCGGCCGGCAGTCTGGCTCGGCAATCTCAGCTATGGCTGGTACCTCTGGCACTGGCCCCTCATCGTCATCGCTCGATACCGGTGGGGCAACAATCGGCTCGCGCTCTGCCTCGCAGCGATCGTCGCGCTCGCGCTTGCGCTCGGCACCTACCACGGCGTCGAGGAACCCTTCCGCCGCAATAAGCGAATCCGCGGTGTGTGGGCAGCGACCCTGATCATCGTGTGTGTGGGAGTTCCGTTCGGCGTGGCCCGACTTGTCAGCCGCGCAAACCTCAGCGAATGGACCGAACAACACCGCACGTACCTGTTGGGCCCAAACCCCGCCGTTCAGCCGAACGAACCATCGGCAGCAGCGAACGGCGGTCGCCTCCAGGTGCACTACTCGCCCTCGGGACCCGACGCAGCGAACGCCCCGCGTGTCGTGCTGCTCGGGGATTCCCACGCTCGCGGCATGACGAAAGCGTTCGGTGACCTCTTCGCGCCCGGCGGCGTCGAATTTGAGTCCGCGTTCAAGAACGGGTGCAATTTTCTCATCGGCCCGACATCGGACCCGGACGCCTGCCTTAGCTGGCAGAAGCGCAACCTCGAGAAGCTGCTCGCAGACCCACCGGACGCAGTGATTCTTGCCGGTTATGTCACCGGTCGAGTCACCGGCGTCAAGCGAGGGCTGCCCTCGTGGTTCGGCGTGCACGACGAGCAGGGCAACCGGGCTGAGACCCCCGAGAGGGCTATGGCGCTCTACGAACTCGGGCTGCGCAACGTGGTCGAGACCCTCAACAAACTGGGCACCACCGTGATCGTGATTTCCTCCGAGCCCGATTACGTGCACGGCCCGTTCGACGACACCTCTCTGCTCGATCAGCTCCGGAACTCCGTGCGCCCCGGCAACTTCCGACAGAGTCTCGAGGCGGCTCGCGAACGCACCGCCGGTGTGCTGGCGATCGAACGACGGATCGCCAAGGCCGCCGAGCGCATGATCGTTATCGATCCGATCCCTCTGCTCTGCGGAGCCGACTGCTCCCAATGGGTAGACGGGGAGTTGCTCTACCTCGACAACGACCATCTCACCTATGCAGGCGCCAAACGTCTGGCCGAGGCGCTGCTTCCCGTCCTGCAGGGCCTCCGGCGCTGATTACAGTGAGGCTGTGCGCTCGTTCGTAGCCGTCCAGCAGACCACCCGCCGATTGCTGTTTGTTGCGACGGCTATCGCTCTCACCGTGTCAGCCTGCGGATCGTCGTCCGGTTCGTCGACAAGCACCTCGAGCAACTCGGCGCCAGACTCGAGCGCTGCGCCGACTGTCGCTCCCGAAACGACCAACGCACCGGGCCTGCCCAGCCTCAATGCGTTCCGGCAGAACCCCAGCGATCGCCTGCCTGTCGATTCGGCACTCATCCGGTCCGGCTTCCCCTTCAAGGGAAAGAACGCCGTCACACCGCACTCTGGCGCACACATCGTGTTTGGCTCGGACTACGAGGACTGGCCGCAGGGCGGCACCGCTCCGACCAACTACCCGCCCATCTACGCCGTTGCCGATGGCATCGTGAGCCGCGTTACGGCGTCACTCGCCGTCGGCGAGAACGATCGCTACGGGGTGAACCTCAGCATCGCGGCCGACGGCACCGCCACCTACGACTTCGAGTACAGCATCGAACCCATGGTCAAGGAACCGTCGCCCGGTTTCTACCAGACCTTCATCACCGTGAAGCAGGGCGACCGTGTGAAGAAGGGTGATGTGATCGCCTACATGTACCTGCCGAAGGGCAGCGACGGCGCCCACATCCACTTCGAATTGATCAACAGCGCAACGCAGGCCTTCATGGCACCAGCGATCTTCAGCAAGGAAACCGTCGCCGAGTTCTACGGCACCTGGAAGACCCAGGGGTTCGACAGCGCCGAGGGCTTCACGAACCCCATCCCTCCCTGTATCGGCTGGAAGGTTGCAGCCGAGGAGAACCCCCTCGAGAACACCGCGGTCGATTGCCTCACCTATCCGGCCGAATCGGGTGCCTAACCACCGCTGAGTCGGCACCCCAGTGAAGTTCGGTCCGGAAATTCTTCGTGTATTACCGTAATGCTCGAACCGAAACGGCGTTGAGTAGTCGTTCAATCACGCAGAGCGAGTAATCGGGGGCAACCATGGGGGCAAACAGGAGCACGGGCATCCGGACGCGTTGGGCGGCAGTGGCAGTTGGGGCCGCGTCCTTGCTCGGAGTCGTGCTGGCCGGTTCGGCTGATGCCACGGTGCCTTCCGGAACCCCGTCGTGGACGAAGCAGTTCGGCACGAATACCGACGACCGTTTCTACGCCGTCGCGACCAACGCCTCGGGCCAGGTCTCTGCCACCGGCACCACCACGGGCTCGTTGCACGGCACAAACCTCGGGCAGACCGACGGGATCCTGGTGAGATACGACCTCAATGGTCGGCGCAAGTGGGCCCGGCAGTTCGGCACACCGGAGTACGACTACTCAATGGCCGTTGCCACGACTCGTTCGGGCGATACCTACGTGACGGGCTACACCTACGGCGGCTTCGGTGCGGCCAATGCGGGGCCACTCGGCACCGAGGACGTATTCCTCGCGAAGTTCGACCGCACTGGCAACCGCAAGTGGGTCCGCCAGTTCGGCACCGTGGGCGATGACGAGGGTCTCGGCGTGGCGGTCACCTCGTCGGGTGACGTGTACATCGCGGGCACCACCATGGGCGACATCACCCCGGGAGACTTCTTCGACCCGCTCGGCGGCAAGGACCTCTTCCTCGCCAAGTACGACCGCAACGGTGTGCGCCAGTGGATCCATCAGGGCGGCTCGGCCGACCACGACAACGTGGGCGGCCTCGCAGTATCAACGCTCATGAACACCGCGTACGTAGCGGGTGACACCTCGGGCACGATGCCGGGAGCGGCTCGTGAAGGCGACTACGACGGGTACCTCACATGGTTCAACCTCACCACCGGGATGGACGTCCGGTACCGCCAGTTCGGCACCCCAATGGGAGAGGCAGTGCACGGTGTGGCTGTCAACTCGGCCGGAGCGGCCTACGTCGTGGGTGACACCACTGGCGATCTCGCCGGAACCTCCGCAGGCGCACGCGATGCCTTTGTCGTGAAGTACGACGCGACGGGCACCCTGCGCTCGACCAACCAGTTCGGCACCTCAGCGTTCGACAGCATCCAGTCCGTCGCCATCGGCCCGAACGACCTCCTGTACGTCACGGGCTCCACGAACGGGAGCCTCGGGTCCCCGGTTGCCGGCGAGGGAGACATCTTCACCGCGCAACTGGACATCAGCGGCAACCGCCGCTGGCTCCATCAGTTCGGATCCCCTGCCACAGACTGGTCCTACGGCATCTCTGTCACACCGGTCGGCGACGTGCTCGTTGCCGCAAATACCAACGGCAACCTCGTCGGCACGAACCTCGGGACCGACTTCGACCTGGTGCTCGCGAAGTTCGGCAAGAACAGCAACAAGAGCTGGGGCAGCCAGTTCGGCTCCGCCAGCCTCGACCGTGCGTCCAGCATCTCTGCTGCGAGCAACGGTCGGGTCTTCGTGGCAGGGAGCACATTGGGCGACTTCGCCGACTTCTCTGCCGGATTGAACGACGCGTACTACCGGGTGTACTCGACTGACGGCGCAGTACTGCTCGAGAGCCAGTTCGGTACCGCCGCCGGTGATGAGGCAGTCGCTATCGGGGCGGCCGGGAACGGCGACTTCTACGTGATCGGCACGACCGACGGAACGCTCGGGTCGCAGGCCTACGGGGCAACAGACGGATTCATCCGCAAGTCGAGCGCCGACGGCACCGTGCTGTGGACCCGTCAGTTCGGAACGGACGGCAACGATCAGGTCGCCGCAGCGGTCGTCGCCCGGAACGGCGACGTGTACGTCGCTGGCTCCACCACCTCGGCCTTCGAGGGGGCGAACCTGGGGAGCACCGATGCGTTCCTCGGACGGTTCGACAAGGACGGCAACATCGTCTGGTTCCGCCAGTTCGGCACGGCAACCGACGACGCGCTTTCCGGTATCGCCCTCACACCCAACGGCGATGCCTACGTGGTGGGAACCACCGGCGGCGTGCTCGGCGCCGCGAACCTCGGTGGCAACGACGCCATCGCCGCCCGCTACACCAAGTCGGGCACCCGGAAGTGGTTGCGCCAGTTCGGGACTGCCGCCGCCGACAGTTCGTATTCAGCGTCCGTCACATCCGGCGGCGACCTCTACATCTCGGGGTTCACTGAGGGTGCCTACAGCGGCCAGACCCAGGTCGGTACGGCGGACGGAACACTCGTGAAGCTCAACCGCAACGGCACGCTGAAGTGGGCCCGGCAGTTCGGTGCTCCCGGCGTCGGGACCGAGGCCCTCGGAGTGGCGGTCACACGGTCCGGGAAGGTGTCCGTCGTGGGTTACACCGACGGCGATCTCGCCGGCGCTATCGGCGGAACCGACACCTACCTCCTCCAGTACGACCGCAATGGCCGGCGGACCCGCTCCCGGCAGTACGGCACGGCGGGCAGCGAGGACTTCACGGCGGTTGCGGTGTCGTCGAGCGGCAACGTCTTCGCCACCGGATCCACGGGGAGCGACTTTGCCGGCCCCGCTTCCGGGAGCGCTGACGTGGTGGTGTTCCGCATCAGTTTCTGATGCGAAACCCCTCCCACGCAGCGACCCGACGCGACTAGCGGTGGGGCCACCCCCCTGTGAGAGACTCTGACCACTTGCCGGCCACGGGGGTGTGCCGGCCGAGAGTCAGGGGAATACAGATGTCGAACAGTGGATCTCAGCGTGAACTGGACGTCGTGGTGGTGGGTGCGGGCTTTGCCGGCATGTACCTCCTCTACAAGCTGCGCCCGCTCGGTTTCTCGGTCAAGGTCCTCGAGGCCGGCACCGACGTCGGCGGCACCTGGTTCTGGAACCGTTACCCGGGTGCCCGGGTGGACATCCAGAGCGTCGAGTACTCGATGACCTTCGATCCGGAGCTTGAGAAGGACTGGAAGTGGACGGAGAAGTACTCCCCCCAGCCCGAGCTGCTCAAGTACGCACAGCACATCTCGGAGCGTTACGACCTCCGCAAGGACATCGAGTTCACCACCAAGGTGGAGTCGGCCAAGTGGGACGACAAGTCGGAGCGCTGGACCATCAAGACGTCCAAGGGCGACACGATCACCGCCAAGTACTACGTGATGGCCTCGGGAACTCTGTCGGTGCCGAAGGAAGTCGACATCGAAGGGACGAGCCGCTTCAAGGGCGCTACCTACCTCACGAGCCGTTGGCCGCACGAGGGCGTGGACTTCACGGGCAAGCGCGTTGCCGTCATCGGTACCGGTTCGTCCGCCATCCAGTCCATCCCGATCATCGCCTCGCAGGCCAAGTCGCTCACGGTGTTCCAGCGCACGCCGAACTTCTCGATCCCGGCCTACAACGGTCCGGTGCCCAAGGAAGTGCTCGACGAGTACTGGTCGGACCGTGATGGCTTCCGTCAGGCCCAGCGTGAATCTGCCGCCGGCGTGAAGCACACCCCCACCACGGTGAGCGCCCTGAGCGTCAGCGACGAAGAGCGCAACCGCATCTACGAAGCAGCGTGGGCAAAGAGCGGCCTTGTGGAGTTCCTCGGCTGCTTCGCCGACCACATGACCAACCCGGTCGCGAACGAGTACCTCGCCGAGTTCGTGCGCAACAAGATCCGCGCCACCGTCAAGAATCCTGAGACGGCCGAGGACCTCTGCCCGAAGACGTACCCCATCGGCACCAAGCGCCTCTGTGTCGACACGAACTACTACGCCACCTACAACCTGCCGCACGTGCGCCTGGTGAACATCCGCAAGAACCCGCTGAAGACCATCACCGAGACCGGAATCGACACGCAGGACGAATCGTTCGAGTTCGACGCCATCGTGTTCGCCACCGGCTTCGACGCTATGACTGGCGCCATGGTGAGCGTGGACATCGAGGGCCGCAACGGCAACACGCTGAAGTCGGCGTGGGAGGCCGGTCCGCACACGTACCTCGGCCTCATGTCCAAGGACTTCCCGAACCTGTTCATGGTCACCGGTCCGCAGAGCCCGTCGGTGCTCTCGAACATGATCATCTCCATCGAGCAGCACGTCGACTGGATCACCGACTGCCTCGTGAACCTGCGCAGCGACGGCTTCAGCACCATCGAGCCCACGCAGACCGCACAGGACGCCTGGGTGCAGCACACCAACGACTACGGCGACATCTCGATGATGTTCAAGGCCAACTCGTGGTACGTCGGCGCAAACGTGCCCGGCAAGCCGCGCGTGTTCATGCCCTACGCCGGCGGCGTCGGGCCGTACCGCGCCACCTGCGACGAGGTCGTGAAGCGCGGCTACCTCGGCTTCGAGCGCAAGGGCCCGAAGGGTGCTGCAGTAAACGACGGCAAGATCAAGCAACTCATGCCTGACGTCGAGTTGTTGCTCCAGGCCATGGCCACGATGGACATTCCGCTCTTTGAGAGCATGTCGGCAGCCGATGCGCGTGCGTTCGGTGACACCATGAACACGGGTCGGCCGGCCGGACCCGAGATTGGCGAGATGGTCGACGGAACGCTTCCCGGTGCCGACGGCAGCCCGCTCGAGTACCGGATCTACCGCCCGAAGAGCAAGGGCCCGCACCCGGTCGTCGTGTACTACCACGGCGGCGGTTGGGTGCTCGGCAGCGCCACCTCGGACGAGCCAATGATCCGGGATCTCGTCGACCGATCGGACGCGCTCATCGTTTCGGTGAACTACCGCCACGCGCCCGAGGCGAAATTCCCCGCTGCAGCTGACGACGCGTTCGCCGCGTTGAAGTGGGTTGCCGACCACGTCGCAGAGATCGGTGGCATCCCCGGCAAGTTGGCCGTGGCCGGCTGGAGTGCCGGGGCCAACCTCGCTGCCGTGGTGAGCCAAGGTGCCCGCGACAACGCTGGTCCGGCGCTCTCCGGGCAGTTGCTGCTCACACCGGTCACAGACGGCAGCAAGCAGTGGCCCTCCTACACGGGCAACGGTGAGGGATTCATCCTCACCGAGAACCTCATGGACTGGTTCTGGGATCACTACGCCACCAAGGAACAGCGTCTCGACCCCAAGGCATCGCCGCTCCTCGCGAAGAGCCTCGCCGGACTGCCGCCGGCAACGGTGATCACAGCGGAATTCGACCCGCTGCGCGACGAGGGCGATGCCTACGCCGAGGCGCTTGCCAAGGCTGGCGTGAAGGTCAAGCACATCCGTGCCCGCGGCCACATGCACACCTCGCCGTCGATGGTCGACGTGCTTCCGTCGGGCGCAGCAGTTCGTGCCGAGATGGCCGCAGCAATCCGCGGCTTCTTCGGCGCCACCGTGCCCGCCTGAGGTAACACCTCGGCAAACACCTCGTGCTTGCGGTCTGACAACCTGACCACCCGTTAGGTTGTCAGACCGTGATGCCAATCGACCCGGACGACGACCTCCAGTCGCCGAGCCTTGCGAGGCTGCACCCGCAGTTCAAGGGCGACGCCCGCGTCTCAGAAATGATCCGGTCGTTCTGGCCGTTCACACGCGGCACACGATCGCTCGGAACCGTGCAGATCGTCTTGTCCGTCGCGTTCTTTGTCTGCACCGCCCTGCTGCCGCTACAGATCGGCAACCTGCTCTCGACTGCTCTCAGTTCGGCCCAGACGGACCGCCAGGTTCGCCAGTACGTCCTCGACCCCGCTGCCGTACAACGTTCCACTCAGACGATGCTGAAGCCCGAGCTAGCAACGCCCGAGGAGATCCGGGCCGCCGCGCTGGCAATCACGGCCACCGAGGACCAGATCCGTCTCAACGGCGCCGACGAATTGCTCGATGCGCTCTTTCCGCACGGGTTGACCTACCGGACCAAGGACCTTGCCGGAATCGACGAGCCCACGACCGAGTGGGAACTCACGGTGAGCAAGTTGTTCAGCCTCCCAAGGCTGTCAAGAACCGAGGTTGAAGACCTCCGGGACTCCGCAATCAGTTCGAAGACCCGTTCGAGCACTCAGGCGTTTGCGTTCACGGTCAACACGTTGCTCGTCGACCAATCGGCGAAGAGCCAGCGAGAGGACTGGCGCAATCATCGATTCACCTTCGAACTCGCACGGTTCGGCGCGCTGGTCGGACTCATTGTCGTGCTCCGCGTTGTCGCACTCCTGCTCGCCCAGCGCAGCACGCTGTCGAGTGCACGCCGCTTGCAGGATGCAATCTTCGCGAGGGTTCACGACACGGCGTTGGTGGACGCAGGCGCACTCGCCAGGCCAAGCATGGTGAGCCGGTGCTCCTCGTACGTCGACAACGTGCAAAAGGCATTGCTCAAGGCACAGACCGAGGGGGTCGCCGACCTGGCGGCACTTGTGCTGTCGGTCGGCTTCCTCGTCTATATCGATCGCCCAGTTGCACTGTTGATGATCGGGGTCATTGCGCTCTTCGAGATCACACGCCACCTCATCTCCGGGCGTTGGTCCCGGACCGCCCACGAGCGTCTCGACCTCAACACCTCGCTGAGCGAGGTTGTCGACGGGGCGATTGCTGTCTCTGACGGCATACGCGCCACGCGCACCGAGGCGGCGGCCCGCGGCACGTTCTCGGGTCGGGCCCAGGCGGTCATGCGCAAGACGAAGCGACTCGAGATCTTCGGCGAGGCATTCCGGATCTCGGCCTTCGGCCTCGGACAGTTCAGCGTTCTCACCGTGATCGCCATCGTGGGCTTCGCCCGGCGTGACATCACCCTTGCCCACGCCACTGCCGTGGTGCTCTACGTGCGTGAGGTTGCGTCGTCGCTCGAACGCCTGCCCGGGATGATTGTCCAACTCCAGGAAACCGCTCCCTACATGCGACGGCTTCGACGGGTCCTTGCGGCTCCGCTTCGCCGGGTGGAACCGGTGACTCCACAACCATTCCCGGTTGCTCCGGTAGCGCTGACCTTTGATCACGTCGGGAAGGTGTACCCGGACGACTCACCGGGTTGCGAGGACGTCTCGTTCACTGCACGACGAGGGTCATGGACCTACCTCGTCGGCACGAGCGGAAGCGGCATCTCCTCCGTTCTGGAACTCGCAACCGGCTTGGAGCATCCGAACCTCGGCACCGTAAGCATCGACGTCACCGACCTCAGCCGAATCCCGCATGCGACGCTCTCCGAGCACCTTGCCGTGCTCCCCGAGTTCCCGTCGGTGTTCGAGGGAACCGTTGCAGCGAACCTCACGGTGAACTGTGGGGTCGTCGATGAGGAGGAACTCGAACGAGTCGTCCGTGTCGTCGGACTAGAGCCTTGGGTAGGCACGCTCGAGAGCGGCCTCCAGACACTCATCGGTCTGCCGCGCCGAACCCTCGACATCGACATCCGAGTACGCCTCACCCTTGCGAGGATGGTGCTGAGCCGGGCGGACGTCGTCATCTTGGTGGACCCGAGCCGCTATCTCGACCGCGAGGTCGCCGACGAACTCTGGGCGCTGATGCACCGGACGTTCGAGGACCGACTGGTTCTGGCCAGCACCGAGCGGCTCGACCGACTGTCTGACGAGGAAACAGTGCTGTGTTTCCGCAGCGGAACCGTGCTCGAGCGGGGCACTGTCAAAGAACTCCGAGCGCGCGACGGTCTGTTCACGGCGCTCTGGAAACGCTTTGTCGATGGCGCCGAGCAGTACGAGGAACTCGCTGCCATTCCTGCCCTTGCCGGCCTGTCGGCCGAGTCCCTGCGCGACCTGTCCTCCCGACTCGTCACCGAACGCTTCGCGGCCGGTGAGACCGTCTTCAGCACCGGATCCCCTGCTGAACGCGTGTACGTCGTCGTAGATGGTGTGGTCGATGTCCTCGACGACGCGGGTCGTTCCGAGACCATACGGACGGGTTCGCACTTCGGCGACATGGACGCGCAATCCAACGACGTGAGGACCTCGACTGCCCGGGCGCGCACCGACCTCGTGGTCCGCAGTCTCCACCGGCTCAGCATTTCGCGCGGGCTCTCTGGCATCCTCGACCGACCGGACGGCGAGCGGGTGCTCTTCACCTGGCTGACGCGGCACGGCTCTGCAACTCGCAGCGAACTCAACCAACTCGACGACCGCATCGATGTGAACGAGGCGCTCACGGGTCTTCTGGCAAGCGGCATGCTCCTTTCCGGAACCGACGCGGGCGGGGAGACCACCTATCGGGTGAGCGGCGCGCGCCGTCAGCGGGCGCGCTCGACAGCGCTGCTCGATTCGTTGTTCAACGACTAGTGCAGGTTGCGGTCGAACAGCCCGAGCAACTCGCGCCAGTGGCGTCGATCGGCATTGCGGTCGTAGGCAGGGCGATCGTCGAAGGCAAAGCCGTGGTGCATTCCCCAATAACGCTCGACTCGTCCCCGAGCATCAACAGCTTGCATGGCCGCCTCGTAGCGGTCGATCATCTCGAGGGGCACCCAGTCGTCAAACTCCGCAGCACCCACGTAGATCTCACCGTTGGTCTCGGTGAGGCGATGGTGCGGTGAGTCGCTCTTGTCGACGTGCAGCCGCACCCCGTAGAACGACGCCACAGCACGCACCTGAGTCGCGTACTCGGCGGCGCTCCAGAGTGCGAACGGACCGCTCATGCAGTAGCCGACGATGCCTACACGAGTGGCGTTCGCCATCGGATCGGTAGCGGCATGTGCGAGCAACGCTCCAACGTCACGAGCCACCATTCGGTTGCCCACGTTCCTCATCAGCTCACCCATTCGGGCGAGCGAGTCCTCGCTGGACCAGTCGAGCTCGAAGGCTGGGGTGGTGCGGTAATACAGGTTGGGGAGCATCACGAAATAACCGTGACTTGCGATGCGGCACGCCATTGCGTGCAACAGAGGACGCTTCCCCGGGGCGTCCATCAAGAACACCACCACCGGGTGCGGGCCGGCATCGTCTGGGTGCACCACGAAGGTGCCCATCGGACCCTCGCCGGTCTCGAGCAATCGTTCCTCTTCTGCCATGGCGGCAACGTAGCCCGGGGCACCAAAACACCTTCGGACCACCTATTGTGTTCCTGTGCGCACTCGCAGTGAGTCCAGCATTTCGGGGGAGGAGCGACTGACCCGGATGCTCCGTGCCCTGTGGACCGTCTGGCTTCTCGCAGCGGTGAGCACCACGTCCCTCCTCACCGTGCCGAGCAGGTCGGCATCTGCAGCACCGTCGGCGCCCCCGCCGGCGCGCCGCTCGCCCGTCCACCACCCACGGGGGACGAACCGTTTGATCGTGCGCTTGGGTGCCGGCACCGGCGGTTCCACGCTCGGCGCCGTGCACGCCGCTTCGGCCGCCGGCGTCAAGGTGGCGGGGGCCAGGGTTCTCAGCCGCACCACCAGCGTCGTGCTCACACTCCCCGAACGGCTTGAGGGCGATGCACTCGACGCCGCGATCACGGCGGTCGCCGCCGAGCCCGGGGTTGTCTCGGTGGAACCGTCGCGTCGCATGTATGCGAGCTCTCTCCCCAACGATCCCTATTACTCCGACCAGTGGAACCTGCGGGCCAACACCTCCAACAACTACGGGGCAAACGTCGCTCCTGGCTGGGATGTCACCACCGGCAGTGCCGAGGTGGTGGTTGCAGTCATCGATACCGGCATCACCGATCACCCCGACCTCGACGGGCGCGTGCTGCCCGGCTACGACTTCATCGGCGACGTTGATACGGCGAACGACGGCGACGGCCGCGACAGCGATGCGCACGACCCCGGCGACTGGATCGCCCCGTACGAGACCGTTGCGGGTGCTGCATTCGCTGGCTGCGCATCCGATGACAGTTCATGGCACGGATCACACGTCGCAGGCATCATCGCCGCCACTGGCAACAATTCCATCGGCATTGCCGGTGTGGACTGGGGCGTGAAGATCCTCCCGCTGCGCGTCCTCGGCAAGTGCGGTGGTGATAACGGTGACGTGATCGACGCCATGCGCTGGGCCGTTGGCATCGACATCAGTGGAGTCCCGCACAACGCGAACCCGGCCAAGGTGGTCAACATCAGCCTGGGCGGACGAACAGGTTCCTGCAGTTTCGCCATGCAACAGGCCATCAACGACGTCATTGCGGCCGGCGCCGTGGTGGTCACAGCGGCCGGAAACGATGGCGAGCCCGCGTCGACCAACGAACCGGGAAACTGCTCCGGAGTCATCAACGTGGCTGCCACCGGCAAGTACGGCGAACGCGCTTCCTACAGCAACTACGGCAGCGCTGTCACTCTTGCGGCACCCGGCGGTGGCGATTTCGACTGGGGTATCCGCTCCACCGTCAATGCCAGCAAGACCTCCCCCACTGTCGGCACCTACCGGAACTTTCAGGGCACCAGCATGGCGGCACCGCACGTCGCCGGCGCGGTGTCGCTCCTGCTGTCCCTTGCCCCCACGCTGACGCCCAACCAGACCCGAACGGTGCTCACGTCCAGTGCTACCGCGTTCCCGACCACCGGCACCTACAGCACCTGCAGCGGCCGATGCGGGGCGGGGGTGTTGAACGTTCAGGCCGCGCTCATCGTGGCCGGCAACCTCCGCCCCCCCGGCGCGCCGACTGCGCTCCAAGCCATCCCCGCGCCGGGAAGTGTGACGCTCTCGTGGGAGGCGCCCGTCGATACCGGCGGCACCGACATCGTGGACTACCGAATCCAGCGATCGACCAACGGTGGGGTCTCGTGGGCAACCGTCCGGGACAGCACGAGTCCGCTGACGGGGGCCACGATTACCGGCCTCACGAATGGCGCCACCTACACGTTCCGCGTCGCGGCGATCAACCGCGTCACCGTCGGCGACTGGTCGCTCTCCGCCGCCGCTACGCCGGCAACCGTCCCGGGACGTGCACGATCGTTCGTCGCACGCCGAGGCGACCAGCGCGTCTCGCTGTCGTGGCGCAAGCCGGTCAGCACCGGTGGTGCGGCGATTCAGCATTACTCCATCGAGGAGTCAACAGACGGCGTGCAGTGGAACGAGATCGTCCAGGTACCCGGCACGTCAACTGCCACGACCGTGCTCGGCCTCATCAACGGTGTGCGATATCGCTTCCGCGTTACTGCCGTGAATCAGGCGGGGGCCGGCACGCGGTCCACGCTCGCATCTGCCACTCCCCTGTCGGTTCCCGGTGTCCCCGGGAACCTCGATGGCACGCCAACAAATCGATCGGTGGCGCTCACCTGGACGGCGCCGCTCACCGACGGGGGCACTCGAATCACGCGCTACATCGTTCAACGCTCTCGCGATGGTGGCAGCACCTGGACCACGCTCCTGCGGGGAACCTCGCTCAACCCGGCACAACTGGTGAAGTACCTAGAGAACGGGCGTGACTACGTCTTCCGGGTTGCCGCTCGCAACTCGCTCGGTCGGGGGCCGTGGTCGATCCCGTTTACCGCGAGGCCGCGCACCACCGCCTCTGCGCCGCTTGCCGTCACCGTGACCGCCGGTAACAGTGAGGTGTTGGTGTCGTGGTCTGCGCCGAAGTCCACAGGCGGATCCGAGATCACCGCCTACCAGATTGAGGTATCGACCGACGGTCTTACCTGGTCACCCGCCGGCACGACGGCCGACGGGGCCGCGCGCTCGTTCACCGCAAGCGCACTTGTCAACGACGCGTCGTACCGGTTCCGCGTTGCCGCAGTGAATGCGGCGGGCACGGGGTCATTCAGCGACCCGCGCACCGCCACACCACACGTCTAACTCAGGAGCCCGACCACTCCGGTGCACGCTTCTCGGCGAATGCCTTCGGGCCTTCCTTCGCGTCGTTCGACGTGAAGACCGTCTTTTGCAGCGGCTCCTGGATCTTGTAGAACTCGTCCTCGGTGATGCCAATGGCGGCACGCACGAGTTGCTTCGAGGCAGCAACGGCGAGCGGCGCGTTCTTCGCCACTCGCTGAGCGAGCTCCAGCGCAACATCGACGGCACTGCCCTTCGGCGCAACGCGGGCAACGAGACCGAGCGCGTTTGCCTCTTCGGCAAGGATCGGGTCGCCGGTAATTGCCATCTCCATGGCACGACCGAAGCCGACACGGCTGGGAAGGCGCACGAGCCCACCGCCAGCGGCAAACAGACCGACCGCTACCTCAGGGATGCCGAGCTTGGCGCCCTCGGCGGCAACGAGCAGGTCACAGCTGAGCGCAAGCTCGAGACCACCGGCGAGGGCAAAGCCCTCGATGGCTCCGATAAGCGGCTTCTTCGAGCCGTTCTGGATGAACGTCATCATCGGGCCGATGTCCTCCCCGCGGGCAAAGGCCTTGAGGTCCATGCCGGCAGAGAAGCCACGACCTGCACCGGTGAGCACACCAGCAGTCAGACCGGGATCGGAGTCGAGACGCTGCACAGCAGCCCACAGCCCGTGTGACAGGGCACCGTTGATCGAGTTCATCGCCTCAGGGCGGTTCAGGGTGATCAGCAGCACGCGTCCGCGCTGTTCGGTCAGGACGGCATCGTTCTGGGCAGCGTCGCTCATGACGTTCTCCTCGTGTGTCGGGCGCTGTGGAGCGTCCGGTCTGATGGGCTCGGCCACACGGCCGACGCAGGCACGCTAGCGTTCGGCCATGCGAGCAGTCGTCCTCCAAGGCCATCGTTCCGTCTCCGTCGAGAACGTCCCCGATCCTGTCCTCCTGGGGCCCGACAGCGCCATCGTTGCGGTGGACCGCACCGCAATCTGCGGCAGCGACCTGCACCTGTACCACGGCGAGATTGGCGGCCAGGGAATCCAGCTCGGTCACGAGTTCGTCGGCACGATCGTCGAGACCGGCCCCGAGGTGCGCCGGGTGAAGAAGGGCGACCGCGTCATCGTGTCTGCCGTGGTCGGGTGTGGCCACTGCAACGCATGCCTCAGTCGAGACCCTGTGCTGTGTACCGGTGGTGGCCCCCGTGTGTTTGGCACCACGCTCGAGTTCCACGGCGGCCAGTCCGAACTGTGCGCGGTTCCTGGTGCCGACGCGTTCTGTCTGCCGATCCCCGAGAACGTCACCGTCGACCAGTCGGTGCTCCTCACCGACATTTTGCCCACGGGATTCACCGGAGCGATGAACGCCAACATCACCCCCGGCTCCACCGTTGCAGTGTTCGGCCTCGGACCCGTCGGCGTGTTCGCGTTGCAGACGGCCAAGCTCTACGGACCGTCTCGAATCCTCGCCGTCGACCGACTGCCACAGCGTCTTGCCCGTGCCGCCGAACTCGGCGCAGAGCCCATCGACGCGTCGGACGGTCAGGCAGTGGCGAAGATTCTCGAGGCCACCAAGGGCATCGGCGTGAACTCGGCCATCGAGGCTGTTGGTGCCGATGCCACCATCACCGACGCCATCATGTCCGTCGCGGCCGGCGGCACCGTCTCGGTCATCGGCGTGAACATGAACATGGAGTTCCCGTACCCCATGCCCCTTGCGTTCATGAAGCGACTCACGCTCAAGGCAGCGCTCGTGTCGGTTCCCGGCACGTGGGACCATCTCGTCCCGCTCATTGCGAGCGGCAAACTGCACCCCGAGCAGGTGTTCACGCACCAACTCGGTCTGTCGCAGGCCGCCGAGGGCTACCGCATCTTCGACAACCGTGAAGACGGTGTGCTCAAGGTGCTGCTGGATCCGTCGAAGTAGTCGACTGCGTGTCCTGCCATCGGCGCAGGATCCCCGAGCCCTGCGCATAGGCAAGTTCGTAACAACGACGCGCACGGTCGAGGTCGAACAGGTTCATCGGCAAACGGGCGAGGCCGGCGATCGCACGGTTCGGACGGATCAGCCAGAATCGACCGGAGGGATTCGCCGCCTGCCAGTGCTTCACCTCTCTGCGCAGCACGCGTTCGGCGAGTGCGCCAGCGGGGCCAAACATCGGACCGGCTATGGGTGCGAGGACGAGCAGATTGTCGGCCGCATCGGCGCGATCGGCAGACACCATCGAGCGCAGACCGCCGTCGACGTAGAGGGTGCCGCCCACACGGTGGGGGGCCAGCAGGCCGGGCACCGCAGACGACGCAGCGATGAGGTCCGCCGCCGGGTACTGCGCGCCGCTCAACACGACTCGCTGAAGTTTCGGTAGCGAGCAGACCACGGCCCGCATGCCCGGTACTCGGCGTTCGCCGAAGATCTCGGCGGCGACGGAACGCAGACGTCCCGCGCGGGGATCCGGCAGTCGGGGAACGTCGCCACCGATCACCTCAACCGCCTGTTCCCAACGAATGCCGAGTTCGAGCGCCGCAGCCGCCCAGGTACCGGCAGACGTAGCGATCGCGGGTGCGGGGCCGATCTTCACGCCGCCGTCCTCGAGGGCTTCCGACACTCCCAGCAGGTACGCGATGCCGAACAGTCCGCCACCGCCGAAACACAGCGCGAGAGGTTGACGCCCGTTCACCATCCCATTGTCCACCTCTTCACTGCTCCTACCCACCACATTGACTCAATTCCCGCGTGAACACGCAGCGCTCGCACACACTTACTCTCCGTGTGCTTTTACCTGAAGCAACCGCCGTGAGCAGCGGTTCCTCAAGTAAGAGTAAGGTAAGAAGGGCGCGAGCCCCCAGATATATAGACACAAAGTGACCCCTTGTCACTCTGGGCGATATTCCTGTAGCGTCGTCGGTATGGACATCACGCAATTGCGTTACGGGGCCGTCGTCCGGGGCCGTGAGGCCGACACCACCTCTACTCGGGAGCGCCAGCGCCGCCGTCGCCTGCGCCGACTCTTCGTCGCGATCATGATCCCGCTCGCCTGGGTCTGGTATCGCATCATCACCGGCAACCCCATCAAGTTCGGGATTCCCCGCGTGGTTGCCGAGTCGCCCGAGATCTGGATCTCGGTCGGCCTGATGCTCTTCCTCTGTCTGCTGATTGGCATCCCGCTCCTCGGCGCCGGGCGCTCGCCGCACACGCTGCTTCGTCCTTCCGACTCCAACGTGCGTCTGGCCGATGTGGTGGGTGCAACCGCTACCAAACGCGAAGCCGTCGACACGCTCAACCTGTTCCTCAAGCACCAGACCTTCGCCGACGAACTCGGTGGGTCACCGCGACGTGGCGTGCTGTTCGAGGGTCCCCCTGGCACCGGCAAGACCTACCTCGCCAAGGCGCTCGCCGCCGAGGCCGGCGTGCCGTTCCTCTTCGTGTCTGCATCGTCGTTCCAGTCGATGTACTACGGCCAGACCAACCGCAAAATCCGCACCTACTTCAAGGCACTGCGAAAAGCCGCACGCGCCGAGGGCGGCGCTATCGGCTTCATCGAGGAGTTCGACGCGATCGGTGGCGCCCGCAGCGGTATGGGTGGCGGCGGCATGCGTGAAGGTATCGCCGGCATCGTCAACGAGTTGCTCGTGCAGATGCAGTCCTTCGACCTCCCCACGGGGAGCGACAAGGTGAAGTCGAAGTTCATCGACGCGCTCAACTCCCTGCTCCCGCTCAACCTCGAGATCGCTCGTCCGAAGACACCGACCGCAAACATCCTCGTGGTGGCGGCGACGAACCGCGCGGCAGACCTCGACCCTGCGCTGCTGCGTCCCGGCCGGTTCGACCGGATTATCCACTTCGACCTTCCGCCCCGCGCCGACCGCCTCGAGATTGCGGCGTACTACCTCGGCAAGAAGTCGCACGACGACTCGGTTCGCGCCGAGCAGATCGCAGACCTCACCGCCGGCTACAGCCCGGTGCGCATCGAGCGTCTGCTCGATGAGGCCCTCATCATCGCCGTGCGCAACGGACGACGCGCTCTCTCCTACGACGATGTCGTGCAGGCGCAGTTGGTTACCGAGGTCGGCCTCGCACACGAGGTTGGCTACCACCCCGACGAGCGCAAGCGCGTCGCCACGCACGAGGCGGGTCACGCACTCGCTGCGGCGCTGCTCGGCCGCGAAGTTCGCGTTGCGTCGATCCTGCGCCGTGGTGCATCGCTCGGCCTCGTAGCCCACGACGACGCCGAGGAACGCCACCTCAAGACCCCGAGCGAACTGAAGGACCTCATCGTCATTGCCATGGCCGGCCGTGCAGCGGAGATCCAGGAGTTCGGCGAGGCATCGAGCGGAATCGCCTCCGATCTCGCCGCAGCAACCACCATGGCGTCACAGCTCGTCGGTCTGCTCGGTGCAGCCGACAGCCTGCTGAGCCTCGAGGCAGCCATCATGCCTGGCGCCGGCAACCTGGTTGCCAAGGTGCTGAGCCACGATGTCTCCCGTGAGCAGGCCGACAACATGGTGAAGGCTGCCGCGGACCGCGCTGCGTGCATGCTCATCGAGCATCGTCTCACGCTCATCACGCTTGCCCAGGCGCTCTGCGACCGTGACGAGCTCACCAGCGAGGAAGTGCACAACCTCGTGGACTCGGCGAAGGTTTCCTGACTCCCGTACTTGGGCTTACATGAAGTTGCGTGTGTGCAACGACGAGAGCACGTCGGATTCGTCCGGCGTGAAACCGAGACGATTCAGTCGGGCGCGTCGGCTGTCGGCCATCTCGCGCTGCAGGACCTGCACCCGCTGCCAGCCGAGTGCAACACCCTCGGGGGTAGGCGCTCCACCGGCAAGGAGAACGAGCGCGTCGAACACGTCGTCATTGAGCCCAGCAGTTCCCTGCAGTGCACGGTGTCGCTGCTCGACGGCACGCGCAAGGCGTGCGCGTAGTTCTGGCTCGACGCCCACATGGCGTTCGAGATGAGCGAGCGAGAAGGCAACATGTCGCGCCTCGTCCTGACAGGTGAGCCGGGCAACTCGTCGGGTAACGGGGTCCGGAGCGTGACGCTCGAGAAAGCCGAGGAGCGACACGAACGTGCCCTCCCCCATCACCGAGAGCAGGAAACTTGCGGTGGCGAAATCCGGCTCGTCGAGGAGTGTCTGTAGGGACGCCCGGCCACCCGCCGTGGACAGCGCAAGTTCGGAGCCCGTCAGTGTCGCACGTCGGGTGAACACCTCGATGTGTCGCGCCTCGTCGGCCACGGTGACGGCGAGCATCTGCTGGATCTCGCGGAAGTGTGGGTGCACCTGTCCGAGGAAGCGTGCTGGCACCACGAGCGCGGCCTCCTCGTTCTCCACGAGGAAGGTCATCACCTGCACCACGGCCCGCTCGATCTGGGCACCGTGATGGATCGTCTCCGTCCAGTCGATTGCTACAGCAGGGTCCCACTGGCCGGCGAGCGCCTGCGCATAGAGGGCGCCTGCACGATCTGTCCACAATTCGTCTCGCAGGTCGAGCCGAAACTCGGGCTCTGGGCCACCGGGCTCGACTACCGCGCCGCGGGCAGCGAGTCCCCACGATGCAGGGGGCCGTGCCGCTATTGCTCCCTCGGCCCGCGCATCGGGCTCTCCGCTGCGCTCGGCACCCCGCCATGCCGACCACGACGCGGCACCGCGGCGTATCACTGCCACGCAGTCGCTCTCCCCGCGTGAGACGCACTGGTGCCCCTGCATGCGGCACCAGGTGACGAGGTCTGCGGCGAGGTCGGGGTGCGTACCGCGCACCCCGACCTCGTCGCCCGGCTTGTGCTCGTCGAGCGCGAGTCTCACGAGTACGTGCGCTCCCCCGTCGAGACCGAGGGCACCAACATCGACCACCGGCAGTGTCATGTGCCGAGGATGCTCCGGTAGTCATCGTTGAGGATGGAACCGTCGGGGCCGTAGAACGACAGACGGTCAACCGCCGACTCGAGGGGCACGTATCCGGTCGTTCGACCGACCCGCCATTGCTTCAGGCCCTCGAGCTTGAGCAGCGGCCGCACCACCGGGTCATCGAACGACATGGAGAGCAGCAACTGGACGAAACGATCCGCAGTGGCGCGATCAACTCCATCCAGCACCGTCATCGTGCAGTGGTCGAACGGTGCGGTGCGCGTGAGCACCCGTACCGCACCCGCCGCGATGGTTCCCTCCTTGGCGAACACGAGATGATTGCCGTCGATGACGCAGGCAGCGTCCACCTCGCCAGCGACGAGTGCCTTCACGGCGTCACGCTCGCCGCCAACATGGTCCCCGTGCTTGTTCACCATCACGTCAAAGCGCCGCACGGTGAAGTCTGACCCGGGTTCGAGTCCGAGCCCGGCAAGGTGAGCGAGCGGCAGCAGTGTCGCCTGCGGCGAGTCCACCGCACCGACAGCCACCGTGCGACCACGCAGTTGCGAGACCTCGGTGAGGTTGCTGTCTGCACGCACCAGTACCAGCGAGGTGAGGTCCTGGTCCGAGTCCCGCATGGCGATGGCGTGGGCGCGGGTTCCCCCGGCCTCAGCGAGGCGCCGCGTGCGCACCCAGCACAGGGGGGAGTCCCAGGTGACGTCCACGTGTCCGGCGAGGTGGGCCTCAGCCTGGGCCTCGTATCCGGAGTAGAGGACGTAGTCGAAGGCAAAGCCTTGGTCCGCGAACCACTGCTTGAACCCTTCCCAGATCGTCACCACCTTTGGGTCGTAGGCGACAGCCCCCAGGACAAACGGTCGGTTGCTCATGAGCGCCCATCTTCCCAGACGCCCTTCGCCCCTCCGGGGCATCCCGGCTACGGTTCGCCCCATGAGCGAACCGCGTCCGATTCTCGAGGGCCTCAAGGTCGTCGACATGACCCAGTACCTGGCCGGGCCCACCGTGACCCGCTTGCTTGCCGAGGCCGGCGCCAGTGTCGTGAAGATCGAGCAGCCACCGTACGGCGACCCAACGAGGGCGCTGGCCGTGCAGAGCGACGGACGCTCCGGTTACTTCATCCAGCAGAACCACGGCAAGCGCAGTCTGTGTGTGGACTTCGACGACCCGCGTGGACGCGAGGTGCTCGACAAGCTCATCGCCGAGGCGGACGTGTTCGTGGAGAACTACGGCCCCGGCGTGCTGGCGCGGCGCGGCCTCGACCACGACTCACTGCTCAAGAAGCATCCACGTCTCATCGTCGCCACGGTGTCCGGGTTCGGTCGCGACAGCGCGTTCTCCGAGAAGGTCGCCTTCGACCTCATCGCCATGGCCTACAGCGGCATGCTCCACATCACGGGCGAACCGAACGGCTCCCCGATGCTCGTCGGAACGTCGATCGCTGACGTGATGTCCGGTGTGCACACCGTTGCTGGCATCGGCTTAGCGCTCTACCACCGCGAGCGCACCGGTCGCGGCCAGCACATCGACATCTCGATGGTGGACTCCATGTTCCACGCACACGAGATGGCCATCCAGGGCAACTCCATCACCAAGGGCAAGTGGCGCCAGAAGCGGAGCGGCGCCAAGTCTGCGCTCAACTCCCCGCAGGGCATCTACAAAGCACCCGAGGGCTACATCGTCCTGCAGGTCATGCCCTCGCAGTGGCCCTCGATCTGCCGCGTCATGGACATGCCCGACCTCGAGACTGACGAACGCTTCGCAGATCTCCGTAGCCGATACAAGAACCGTGACGAACTCAACGCCATCGTCGAGGAGTGGCTGGCGACACACACCACCGACGCCGAGGTACTGGCGAAACTTGAGGCAGGGCGCGTGCCCTGTGCACCGGTGCTCGACCCGGCGGACGCCATCGGGCATCCGTACTTCGAGTCGCGCCGAGCCATCCGCCGGATCAACGACCCGATCATCGGTGAGGTGGTCATTCCCGGCAACCCACTGCGCTTCTCGGAGTTCCCCTTCGACCTCGACCAGTACGCGCCGCTCCTTGGCGAGCACAACGCCGAGGTGCTCGGCGAACTCGGTTATGCGAGCGACACCATTGCCTCGCTGGCCGAAGCAGGCGTCCTGCGCTCCGCAGACCGCTGACTTTTCTGGCCGACCGGCCGGTCCCGTAGAGTTCTCACCCGGGAGGATCCATCCATGCAATACCGTCCAACCGCAGCGGAACTGCTGCACGACATCTCGGCGTTGCTGAGCGACGAGGTACTCGACCAGGTGAGTGTCGAGGTGCAGCACAAAGTTCGAGTAGCCGCCAACATCGCGCAGATCCTCGAACGGGAGGTGGCCTTGGCTGGCCCCAATGCCGAGCGCGAACTCGCTGCAACACGAGACCTCCTCGCGATCCCGGCTGGCGACACTGCTCCCCTGTCGGAACTGCGTGGCCGGTTGGCCGACGCACTTCGAGCGGGCGACCTGCCCGGACGCAGCGATGACGAGGTGTGGAACGCTCTCGTGCAGATCGCCCGCGACGACCTCGCGATCTCCAAGCCCGGCCACGACGGCTGGACCGGCGACGACTGGAGCCGCCTCGCATGAGCGCCAACTCCATCGAGACAGGAATCGGCCGCTGGCTGAGCGAGCACTACGGCAAGCCCGTGACCGTCGTGGGCCTCGAGCGGGTGACGGCAGGAGCACGACGTATCAACGCGTTGTTCGACGCTGTCGACGCCGACGGCAAGGTACTTGACCGTCTCGCACTCACTGCGCTCCCGAACCTCGACATCCAGATCCAGCCGATGACCGTCGAAGCGGCCGTTCGCACGCTGGCACATGACGCTGGTGTGCCCACGCCGCGCATCCTCGGCGCCACCGAGGATCAGTCATACATGGGCGGACCCTTCTTCATCAGCGAACGCATCGACGGCGAGACCATCCCCCGTCGCGTGCTGCGACTCGTCGACCAGCACGGCATCGGCACCAAGGTGACGAGCCAGTTGGGCGAGGCGTTCGCACGCCTCCACCAGATCAACCCGGCGCTCGCACCTGCCGGCCTCATGCGCCCGCCGGACGACAACGTCATCGAGGCGGCTCTGACCGGCACCGAGGCACAACTGCGCGAACTGCTGCAGCCGTCACCAACCTTCTCGTACGGACTCCGCTGGCTCGAGCGCAACCGCCCCGCCGAACCCGAGCGACTGACGATCGTGCACAGCGACGTTCGCAACGGCAACCTCATCATCAGCGAGGAGGGCCTGCGTGCCATTCTCGACTGGGAGGGCACCCGCATCGGTGACCCCGCCGAGGATGTGGCGTGGCCAATGGTGCGCATGTGGCGCTTCCGCAACGACCACCTGCCAGTCGGCGGATTCTCCGCCATTGCGCCCTACCGCGCCGCCTACGAGGCGGCCGGTGGAGAGTGGGACGACGACCGTGTGCGCTGGTGGCTCACCCTCGGAACGTTGCGCTGGGGTCTGGGTCTTGCCAAGCAGTCGCACCAGCACCTGCGCGGCGAGTACGTCACCATCGTCATGGCCGCGAGTGGACGTCGGGTCTCTGAGTTGGAGTACGACACGCTGATGTGCCTGCGTGGCCTCTGACAGAACCCCTCGCGTCGGGTACGGTCCATCCCATGGGCCAGTACTGCACCACTGAACGCGACGGACACCTCCTCATCGTCACCATCAACCGACCGGAGCGGATGAACGCGCTCCACCCGCCGGCAAACGCCGAGCTGGCTCAGGTGTTCGACGACTTCGCAGCGGACCCCGAACTGTGGGTGGCGATCATCACCGGAGCAGGTGACCGCGCCTTCAGTGCAGGCAACGACCTGAAGTACCAGGCGAGTGGCGCGGACATGAGCGGTCAGCCCGCTGCGGGTTTCGGTGGCCTCTCCGCACGCTGGGACCTCGACAAGCCTGTCATCGCTGCCGTCAACGGAGTCGCCATGGGCGGCGGCTTCGAGATCGCTCTTGCGTGTGACCTCATCATCGCTGCGGAGAACGCCCTGTTCGCCCTGCCCGAGGTGCGTGTCGGCCTTGCGGCGCTGGCCGGCGGACTGTTGCGTCTGCCGCGCACCATCGGCACGAAGCGAGCAATGGGGATGATCCTCACCGGACGCCACGTCCCTGCCGCCGAGGGCTACGAACTCGGCTTCGTCACCGAGGTGGTGCCGGAGGGTCAGGCGCTCGAGGCCGCGAAGCGTTGGGCTTCCATGATCCTGGAGGTGTCGCCCATGTCGGTGCGCGCATCGAAGCAGGTCGTCTACGAGTCCTTCGAGCACGGCGGCATTCGTGCCGCTACCGATGCCCGCTATGCGGCCGTCGATGCGATGCGCAAGAGCGAGGACTTCATCGAGGGACCGCTCGCCTTCTCCGAGAAGCGCAAGCCGAACTGGAAGGGGCGCTAAGGCGCAACCTCGGCAGTTACCGATGAGTCGTCTCTGCCACCGGCATCGAGCCACGCAATGAGGTACACCAGTCCCCCGGCGCCGTACATCGCGCCACCGATGCCGTAGAGCTCGTAGCCGAGCAGGGCAACGATGGCGGGAAGCGCTGGCCCGACATGCACGCTGGCGCGGTCGACGCGCTTGCGGATCACGAACACCTCGATGATCTGCAGCGCGATCACCACCGCAACGATGATTGTGGCGTCCTGCCATCGTTTGAGGCCGGCCGCGAGCAGGAGCGCAGGCAGACCACCCACGGCGATACCGAGCGTGGGAATGAGACCCACCGTGCCTGCCAGGGCACCGAGCACGAAGGGCGCCGGAAGGGCAAGCGCCCACGAGGTCAGCCCCACGGCTGCCGCCACCACGATGGTCTGGGCGATCGATGCGACGATGTAGCGACGGCCGTTCTGCAGCGCCTCCATCGTGCGATTCTCGATCCGGGCACGACGCGTCAGGTCGTTCACCTGAGCAAAGGCTCCACGGAGGATTCGGGGGCCATAGATCAGGAAGAACAGCGTGAGGATTCCGCACACGAAGTAGGTGCCCGCCGCACCAACTGCGTTACCTACCGTGCTCGACTGCGACGAACTGCGCAGATTGTCGATGAGCGAATTGACCCGCTCGACGAGCCGGAATTCCCTCGCCACGGCAGAACGCTTCTCGAGGCTCGAGGCCGCGAGGGGAGCCTCCTTGCTGAGTGTGGAGAGACCGTCCTGCAGGTTCACGATGATGGACGCCCACACCACCACCGTCATCACGGCAAGGCTGAGCATCGTGACGAGCAGCGCCAACCAGCGCGGCATCCGCTTGTCGAGCAGGTCGGCAAGCGGCCCGAGCAGTGCTGCGACGAAGATGCAGGCGAACGCCCAACCGATCTGGCGGTGGGCGGCAACGAATGCGTTGCGGAAGAGCAACGCGAGCACGCAGCCACCGAGGACGATCGCCACTGAGCCCGGGGTCACCCGAACACGGAACAGCCGGAATCCCTGCGGAACCCGGGGAGCACCACTCGGCTCTGCCACGCCCGTAAGGTACCTGCTGTGGCGGACCCGATGAGCGATCCAGAGCCGACACCGGGCAGCCCGGCCAGTTCAGGTGGCGGCGCGTCAGCGATCGTCCAGATCGAGTACCGAACCGCCGCTTGGGTCCTGCTCGGTCTGGTGGTCGGTTTCGGGATCTTTGCAGTAGCCCGGAACACCGAGGGCATGCTCACGCTTGTCGTCATCGGCATCGTGCTGGCACTCGCCCTCGACGGTGTCGTGCAGGCGCTGCGTAACCGATTCAATCTCACCAGGAGCGTGGCCGTCGGCATCGTGGGTGTCAGTCTGCTGGCCCTTGCGGGGCTCATCCTGCTGGTGCTCGGCCCGCCTGCGGTCTCACAGGCCCGGCAGTTCAGCCGGGAGATCCCCCAGACCGTCGAGAAGTTCTACGACCTACCCGTGATCGGCAACACCCTTCGGGATCGTGACGCCGCAGGCAAGGTCCAACGCTGGATCAACGAACTGCCGGCCAATGTGAGCGACAAGGCCATCGCGGATACGGCCAACCGGGTACTCGGCGGCGTGTTCTCGATGGTGGTCGTCATCTTCACCACGTTTGCGCTCCTGCTCGATGGCGAACGACTCGTCAATCGCGGCCGAAGACTGCTCCCCGTGCGCGCCCGCGACGACGCCGACCGCATCGCCCGGGTGTTCCACCGCACGATCGGCCGTTACTTCGGCGGTTCGCTCACCGTCGCTGCGCTCATGGGGCTGTTCGTACTCACGATCGGACTCATCTTCAACGTGCCGCTCGCACCGCTCGCAGCGATCTGGGCGATGTTCACGAACCTCATCCCCCAGATCGGCGGCTTCCTCAGCGCGTCGTTCCTGTTCGTCCTTGCGGTGAGCAACAGCGTCCCCACGGCAATCATCGTGCTCGTCCTCTTTGTCATCTACATGAACATTGAGAACCACATCATCCAGCCCACCATCGTGGGTGGCGCGGTGAACCTCACGCCACCGAGCACGATGCTCGCCGCCTTTGTCGGCGGTGCCGTGGCCGGGGTGCCCGGCGCAATCATCGCCACGCCGCTCATCGGCACCGTGAAGCAGCTGTACCTCGAGTTCCGCTTCGGCGGAGGTCCGCCGCCCAAGAAGCGTGGTGCAGGTGTGCTTCGGCGTATCAAATCGCTACTGCGGATCGGCCCCGAGTTCCGCCCGCTGCGAGATGAGACCGAGGCGATTCGGATCGACCCGATCCTGCACGCGCATCTCGAGGAACCGGAGCCCGGTGATCCAGAGCCCGGTGATCCCGCCGCCTAGGCCGTCAGTTCGTCGAGATACGACTCCGCAAGGTCGATCTGCCCATACCACTGCTTGAGCAGCGTCCCGTCGGCCCGATAGAGCGCGACAGCCGGCTGAACGCTGATCCCCATCTCTGCCCAACTCTGACCGGTGCTGTCCCAGAGGAGCGGGAAGGAGAACGGTCCGAAGTTCTCGAAGAACGACCTGGCTTGGCTGGCGCTGTCCTGGGTGCCAAGCCCGACGACCCGGAGCGTGGCTGCGTGCTGTCGAGCGAACTGCTCGACGCCGGGCGCCTCAGCCCGGCAGGCGGTTCAATGTGGCGCCCAGAACCAGACCAGCAACGGTTTGGGGTCCGGGAAGAGGGAGCTGAGGCTCACCGGCTCACCCGAACCGATGTCCGACACCGTGACGTCGGGAAGGTCGCTCTGGCCCGCACTGCCGGTCGACTGCCGACCCGTGGTGGCGGTCGTCCCGCCTGCATCAGAGGCGCAACTGACCAACGAGAGGCCGGACAGGACGAGGAGGGGGGCCGAAACCGCACGCAGCACGCGTTTCACAGAGGCGACGTTACCGGCGTAGGTTTCTCCCATGACTCGTGAAGCTTGGATCATCGACGCCGTCCGCTCCCCCCGTGGAAAGGGCAAGGAGAACGGTGCCCTCCACAACGTGCACCCGCAGCGCATCCTCGCTCAAGTGCTGAACGCACTGCGTGACCGTGTCGGGTTCGACACCTCCGAGGTCGACGACGTCATCATGGGTTGCGGTGCCGGAAGCGGCGACCATGCCATGGACATCGCACGTATGGCCGCACTGGATGCCGGCTGGTCGCTCGACGCCCCGGGCGTCACGCTGAACCGCTTCTGCGGCTCGGGACAGCAGGCAGTCATGTTCGCCGCCCAGGGTGTCCTCTCCGGGTTCCAGGACATCGTGGTTGCTGGCGGCATCGAGTCGATGTCTCGCCCCGCCCCGCTGCACGTGGATGGATTCACGGCGAACAACGATCACCTCTTCGACCAGTACCCGATGGTGGCGCAGGGCATCTCTGCAGATCTCATTGCGTCGGTCGAGGGATTCAGCCGAGAGGAGTGCGACCGCATCGCCTTCGACAGCCAGACCCGAGCAGCCGCATCGCTTGCTGAGGGTCGCTTCGACGGCAGCCTCGTCCCGATCTTCCACGACGACGGAACCCTCGCCCTCGACCACGAAGAGTTCCCGCGGGCCGGAACCACCATGGACAGCCTGGCCAAGCTCACACCGTCGTTCGAGGCCATGGGCGCCAAGACGTTCAAGAACAACCTCACGATCGACCAGACCGCCTTGCTCACCTACCCGCAGGTGTCCGAACTGCGCCACGTGCACCACGCCGGCAACTCGTCCGGTGTCGTCGACGGCGCCTCGGCCGTTCTCGTGGTGTCGAGTGACTATGCCAAGGCGCACGGTCTCAAGCCGCGAGCGAAGATCACCATGACGGCGCTCGCCGGCACCGACCCGGTCATCATGCTCACGGCTCCCGGGCCGGCCACGCTGCGCTGCCTGAAGAAGGCCGGCATGACCATCAACGACATCGATCACATCGAGGTCAACGAGGCGTTCGCCGCAGTCGTGCTCAAGTTCCTCCGTGACACCGGTGCTGACTGGAACAAGTGCAACACCAACGGTGGAGCCATCGCCCTCGGCCACCCGATCGGCGCAACCGGCGGCATGCTCATCGGTACGGCCGTAGACGAACTCGAGCGCAGCGACAAGCAAACTGCACTGGTCACCATGTGCACCGGCGGCGGCATGGCCACCGCCACCATCCTCGAGCGCATCTGATCGTCATGGGCGATTCTGACACCCGGCTCGCTGATCGCTATGGCGACGTGCGCGTCGATGTCGGGGCCGACTTCGTCGTAACGGTCACCATCTGCCGGGCACCGGACAACTACTTCGACCACGCGCTCATTGCGTCGATCGCCGACGCCTACGAGGCGATCGACGCAGACGAACGTTGCCGCTGCATCGTCCTCACCGCGGAGGGCAAGAACTTCTGTGCTGGCGCAGCACTGGCCCGTCGTGCCGAACCCGGCGAACAACCTCCTGCCACACACCTGTACGACGAAGCGGTGCGCATCTTCGCGGCACGCACGCCTGTCGTCGCCGCAGTGCGGGGCGCAGCGGTCGGCGGCGGACTCGGTCTTGCGATGTCGGCAGACTTCCGGGTCGGGGCACCAGAGACACGAATGACCGCCAACTTCGCTCGACTCGGCTTTCACCAAGGCTTCGGGCTCAGCGTCACCCTTCCCCAAGTGGTGGGCCACCAGCGCGCCATCGAACTGCTCTACACAGGCGCCCGCATCGGTGGCGAGGAAGCGCTTCGCATCGGGATGCTCGACCGTCTCGCCCCTCTCGCAGAACTCGATGCCGAAGCACGCAGTCTCGCTGTGGAGATCGCGCGGTCCGCTCCCCTCGCGGTCGAGTCGATCCGCGAGACCATGCGCGGAGACCTCGCTGCACGGATCCGCGCCGCCACCGATCGCGAGAAGGCCGAGCAGGACCGTCTCACGCAGACAGCCGACTTCGCTGAAGGCGTGCGCGCAATGGCCGAGCGCCGCTTACCAGACTTCCAACGCCGCTAACCCCCCCCTGTTCTCGGTCCCCAAACTGCACGTTTTCAGCGTTTTCGGGACCGAGAACGCAGAGGACCCAGGGTTCTCGGTCCCCAAACTGCACGTTTTCAGCGTTTTCGGGACCGAGAACAACCGGGGGTTAGGGGGTGGAGAGGGCGGCGAGGAGATTCGCGAGACGCTGAGTCATCAGTTCCTCCACGGACACATCGGTGCTCACGCCTTCGGCAGAGAGGTACTCGGCGCCCTTCTTCAGTTCGATCACCGGTTCGGCCACCACGGTGTTGCCGAAGAAGGGCAGCACCGTGTTGAGGTACTTGAGCACTGAACCGCCGCCACCACCGCCGGCAGACGACATCGAAGTGACCACCTTGCCGGTGAGGGCATGTGCACCATTGGGCTTGGACACCCAGTCGAAGGCGTTCTTCAACACAGCAGGAAGATGTCCGTTGTACTCAGGTGTCGCGAAGAGCACGGCATCGGTGTCGCGAACCTTCTGACGGAACCGCGCGATCGATTCGGGTTCGGCACCTGGTTGGTCGAGGTCGGCGTTGTAGTACGGGAGCACTGCGATGTCTGGGAAGTACTCGATCTGCAGACCTGCCGGCGCAAGTCGCTGCGCCATCATGATGAGCCCAGTGTTCGAGGAACCGGAGCGCAGGCTCCCGGACAGTGCAAGTACGTGGAAAGTCATGTCGAGGGGCCCCTCTGTGATGAATGAAACCTAGTGATCAGTATGAGCGCGGAAGCCCGAGCGAGTGTTGCGAGACGAAGTTGAGGATCATCTCTCGGCTCACCGGAGCGATGCGCAGCAGGCGGGTCATTCCCCACAGCGTGGCGAGTCCATAGTCCGTCGTCATGCCGTTGCCGCCGTGGATCTGTATTGCCTGGTCGAGTGCCGCAAGCCCAGCGTCGGTTGCGGCAAGCTTTGCCATGTTGGAGGACTCCGCGGCATCGAGGTCGTTGTCGTACTCCCAGCAGGCCTTTGCGGTCATGAGACGTGCGAGTTCGACATCGACCTTTGCCTTCGCAAGCGGGTGCGACAGCCCTTGGTGGGTACCGATGGGGACGCCCCACACCTGTCGCTCACGCGCATAGTCGGCCGCCTTGTCGAGGGCGTACCGGGCGATGCCGTTGACGATGGCGGCCGTGAGAATGCGCTCGGGGTTGAGGCCTGCAAACAGCGGCCGCAGGCCCTCGCCCTCCGTGCCGATGAGTCGATCGGGACCGACCTCGACATTGTCGAAGTACACAGTGAACTGCTTCTCGGGTTCGAGGATCTGCATATCGATGGTCTCCTTGGAGAGACCGGGAGAGTCGGTATCCACGACGAAGAGGCTCATCTTGCCCCGCCCCGTTCGCTCGTCGACGCCGGTGCGGGTAACCACGAGAATTGCGTCGGCCTCGTCGACACCGGAGATGTAGTACTTCTGGCCGTTGATGCGGTAGCCGTCGCCGTGAACCGTTGCGGTGGTGCCGATCTTGTGGCTGTTCGAACCGGCGTCGGGCTCGGTAATGGCGAACACCATCTTGCGGCCGGCGGAGAGTCCGGGCAACCAGCGCTGTTGCTGTTCGACCGATCCGAACTTCGCAATGATCGAGCCACAGATCGCGGGAGACACGAGCATGAGCAGCATCGGGCAGCCCGCAGCAGCGACCTCTTCGCAGATCACCGCGAGTTCGGTCATCCCGCCGCCACCGCCGCCGTACGCCTCGGGCAGGTTGACGCCCATGAAGCCGGCCGCGGAAAGCTCGTCCCAGAGGGCTTGCGTGGGTTCCTTCGCGCGTGACTGCTGCACGTAGTACGAGTGGCCGTACTTGCGAGCGATACCCGCAACCGCCTCTCGGAGCAGCCCGATTTCGTCAGTCTCGCGGAAGTCCATGGGACAACTGTAGGGCGGTCAGCCACCCAGATAGGCAGACGAGAGGTGTTCCTCTACCTCAGCCGGCGTGCCCTGGTGTACCACTCGACCCGACACCATGATGGCTGCGCGGTCTGCCATGCCGAGCACCGCACGTGCGAACTGCTCGACGACAAGCACCGACACACCGTCGGCTGCGATGGCGCGCACCGAGTCGTAGAGCGAGTCAACGAGCTGCGGGGCAAGACCCATCGACAGTTCGTCAACGAGGAGCACCTTCGGCCGCACGATGACTGCTCGTGCGAGCGCCAGCATCTGTTGCTCCCCACCCGACAGCGTTCCCGCCATCTGGTCGCGTCGCTCGCCGAGTCGGGGAAAGCGAGCAAAGGCAATCTCCTCAGCGGTGGCCCGCGTGACACCGAGGTGTGTGGACATCCAGAGGTTTTCGCGCACGGTGAGTCGAGGGAACACTCCCCGACCCTCGGGGATCAGACACAGACCGTGTCGTGCCAAACGATCAGGTGACCAGTTCGCCACACGTCTTCCGTCGAGCAGCACCGAGCCGCTGCCGAGTGGGTGCAGACCTGCCGCGACTCGCAGCAGGGTGGACTTGCCGGCGCCGTTCGAACCCAGAACTGCAAGCACCGAGCCACGACGAAGAGACAAGTCGACCTCGTGGAGCACCTCGACCGATCCGTAGCCCGCACGGATGCCCTTCAGTTCGAGAACTGCCTCAGCCATGTGCTGCACCCGTTCCGAGATAGGCGGCCATCACCGCAGGATTCGTGCGCACGGCAGCAGGGGTGTCGTCTGCGATCACACGCCCGAAGTTGAGCACCACAATGCGCTGGCACACGGACATGACGAGATCCATATCGTGCTCAACGAGCAGGATGCCGAGGCCATCATCGGCGAGATCCCGCAGCAGGCGGGAGAATTGCTCTCGCTCGGTATCGCTCTGGCCCGATGCCGGTTCGTCGAGCAACAGGACCTGTGGGTTGGTGGCCAGTGCCCGCGCCACCTCGACGAGACGGGCCTGACCGGTGGGCAGGAGGCCAGCGCGCACGTGGGCAACAGGCCCGAGCCCGACACGTGCAACGAGCGGGGCAGCGATGCGACTTGCTGCTGCGGCGCGGCCACGGACGCCGAGCGCCATGCCTGCAGCGCACTCGACGTTCTCGAGCACGGTGAGTGCACCGAAGAGTTCGAGCCGCTGGAACGTACGCGCAACACCGAGTCGGGCGCGACGGTGCGGGGCGACGCGTGTGACGTTTCGACCGGCAACGGTGACCGTGCCCGCATCAACGGGCGTGAGGCCGGTGAGCACGTCGAACATGGTGGTCTTGCCGGCACCGTTGGGGCCGATGAGCCCCGTGACGCTTCCCGACTCCACCGAGAGCGATGCACCGTCGAGGGCGGTGATGCCGCCGAAGCGAACGGTGATGTCAGTGGCCTCGAGCACCGGCACGGATCATCACCTCCTCGCCATCGTCGGCCAGACCGTGTTCAGCAGAGTGTTTCGGTCGCGGAACGATGGCCGCTGGCACCACGGTGAGCACAATGATCGCGGCAATCGCGAACAGCCAGTTGTTGATGAGACCGGCGATGCGCACGAGATAGGCCACGACAAGCGTTCCGCCGATTCCGAGCAACGCATGGGGTCGGGCGAGGATCTGGTCCCACCGCGGTCGGAGCCTGGTGGCGACGAAACCATCGGGATGCCTGCCGAGCGACAGCCCGGCGAGACCCACCACAATGAGCGTGTTGCTGCCGAGCTTGTCGAAGAAGTGCTCGGCCCAGCCGAGACGATCGGGTACGAAGTCTGCGATCTTCCCAAAGATCACGTTGTTCAGGCCGAAGCCGAGGAACACTCCGGCGAACAGCGCAGCGCCGGGCGAGCTGAGACCGGCAACCACCATCACCATGAGCAGGGTGAGGCTGCTGACGAACTGCACCGACTCGGTGGTTGCGGACTGCATGCCCTGGCCATAGAGCGCACCGCCGAGGCCAGCGAGACCGGCAGACACCGCGAACACCCCGAGCTTTGCCACCTTGATGTTCATGCCCAGCGTTGCGCACGCAGCAGGGCTGTCTTTCAGCGCGAGGAGCCGCTGGCCGTAGTTGCTCCGCCGGATCCCCACCACGGCAACGCTGACCAGCGCGAACACCGCAGCGCCGTAGATGAAGAAGACACGGTTGCCCTCCATCGACAGGCCAAAGAATCGAGTGCGGCGCAGGTCGAGGCTTCCCCCGTTGAAGATGTCCCAGTCGAGTCCGAGGAACCGGAACCGTGGCAGGAGGAATATCCATCGATCCATCAGGACCGCGAAGGCAGCGGTGCTCAGCGCGAAGTAGATCCCGGAGAGCCTGAACGAGGGAAGTGCGACGATCATCCCGAGCAGCGCCGGCACCACGATGGCGGCAACCAGGGCGAGCGGGTTTCCCTGCGAGCCGAGGTGCTGCACCATGACCATGCCCACACCAGCAAAGCTCATCTGGCAGAGAGACAGTTGGCCGCCGTAGCCGACGACCGGGATGAGCGAAAGCGCGATGATCCCGAGGCCCCACACCCTGCCGAGCGTGAACAGGTCGGTGCGCGGAATCACGTCGCTGAGCAGTGCCGCCACGAGCACGACACCGACAGCCATGCCTGCAGAACCGGCCCACGTGGGTCGTTGCACCGTCTCACGCACGCGTGTGATGGCGTGGCCGCGCAGGGGCGACCGGCCCAGCACGAGCACGAGCAGGAGGACGATGACGGGAACCGAGGCGAGGAACCCGGGGACGAACTTGTCTGAGAACGGAAGCGAACTCTGGTAGCCACGGAAGTACTCCGTGGCAAGGCCGAGCACCAGGGCGCCGAGGAAGGTAAGCGGCAGGTTCTTCAGCTTGCCCATCACCGCCGCCGCGTAGGCATTGACGACGAGGAGTGTGAGCGGGAGCGCCGACAGTTTGAGTGTCGGGGCGATGAGCACGCCGGCGGTTGCGGCCAGCACGGTGCCAACCGACCACGAGGCCATCGAGATGACGTGGGGGCGAGCGCCGTTCAGCGCAACGAGCGAGCGGTCGTCGACGACGGCTCGCATCGACACACCGAAGCGCGTCCGCTTGAGCACCAGCCACAGGCCGAGTGCCACAAGGAGTGTCACCGCAAGCGTGGCAACCACGTGGTACGGAATGCGCACGCCAGCGAGGGTGAGAACGTCGCCCTCCCAGAACCTCGGGAAGGGGCGAGAACGCGACGGGTTCCACAGCCAGAGCGACAGGCCGAGTAGTCCAAGCATGAGGCTGATGGTGGTGACCACCTTGGTGGTCTCTGATGAATTGTCGAGGTGCCGCATGACCCCTCGCTCGAGCAGGATGCCGAACAAGGGCGCAAGGACACCGAGACAGACGATGAGGGCGACCGGGGCCGGCCAGTGCCAGGCGAAGCGCATCTCCCAATAGGTGAACGCGCCGAGCATGCTCGTTGCTCCGTGGGCGAAGTTGAAGACGCCGGTGGTGGTGTAGGTCAGCACAAGTCCGGCCGCGGCGATCGCATAGATCGCCGCAGTGCCCAGACCACTGACCGTGTAACTGAAGAACTGCTGCACCGGCTACTCCCGGCCAGCATTCTCGCAGATCAGGGGGTAAACCCGCTCACTGTGGCCACGTTCTTCGGATCACAGTTGAACAGGCCTTTTGTGGCGTTCGTGAAGTCCGAATTGACCACAAACCCCTTGCTCGTTGCCTGCAGCGAGAGGAAACAAGCACTGTCCGTGCCGCCTCCGTTACCCGGAGTCTCCGGAGCGTGGAGTCCGCCCGCCGTCCAGTTCGTCGTGGACGACGCCTTGCCCATCACACACGCCCTCGTGAGGTTGTCTCCACAACCCTTGGCGGCGACTGCCCAGAGCAGCCAAGCCGAGAAGGCGTTGATCGCCAGAGCCTTCGGCTCCGCCTTCGCGTACTGCTGAAGCAGATCGATCAACTGCTGCGTTGCCGGGTAATCGGCACCTGCCAGTTCGAATGGCACCTGCCCGGTGTTGATGAGCACGGTCGTCTGGTCGAGGGCTGTGCCCGCCTCCTCGACGAACTTCACGTTGTAGTGGTTTGCCTCCATCACGAGGTACTTGGGGAAGTACCCGACGTCGCCGAGTGCCTTCAGCAGCGATGCAGTGTTCTCGGGCGTGTCCTCCATCGCGAGCACCTGCACTCCCGCCTTCTTGATGTTCTCGGCATACGTCCGCCAGTTGTCGACCGCCAACGGAGTCTCCTCGTAGTACACCTGCGTGAATCCGAGGTCGACAGCGGCCTGCGCATTGCGCTTGCCCGAAGTGTTCAGCGCCGGCAACTGGCTGTTCAGCTCACCGAAGAACGGCACGACCGCCGGATCCTTCGCCTGGATCTGGCGATAGATGCCCGTGAGGTGGCTCTGATAGTCCGAATTCACAATTGCGAGGATCGAGTTCTCCGCCCGACCGGCGCGGGTGGACACGGTGTACGCAGCGATCTCGGCAAGCCCACAGGACGTGCGCGGCTTCACCGTGGTGTCGTCGAGTGCCTCACCGTTGCCCACGAGCATGAAATCGGACTGGCAGGCCTCGACCATGCGCGGGCCGGCCTCCATGAGCTTTGCATCACGCTTGTTCAGCACGATCTTGCGACCGAGGATTCCACCCGCCTCGTTGCACCAGCCGACGAAGGCGTCCGCCGCGTCGAACAACTCCTGGTTGAGGCCCGGGATGACGGTGTTCCCGGGGTCGGAGATCGTGCCGACGACGATCTGGCTGTCGGTGACTCCCTGTTCGGTGGCGCCCTTCGCAGATCCCGGTCCGCATACGCCGACGAGGTCGCCGAAGTCACCTGCACCGCCGCTCGCTGCGACGGTCGAGTCGGCCCCCGGCACTGCGGTGGTCTCGGCGGAGGAAGCAACCGTGGTGGTGGAAGCATCGTTCTTGGATCCGCCACAGGCGGTGCCGGCGAGTGCGGCAAGTAACAACACGCCTACGGCGCGACGGGCAGTGCTCACGGCGCTCTCCCTTGAGTCGGGGTTACGGACCCCTGAACGCTACCGCCGTCGCTCGACCGGCGCCGTCCTCGCTGCTCAGACGGGTCGACGGCCGATGCCACCGGACTCGAGCAGCATCCCGGTGAGGGTTCGGTCGAGGTGTCGCGAGCGCCACACGAGCATGTCCTGTGCCTCCGCCAGCACCGTGTGCGGATCGGTCTCCTGGGTGCACCAGGTGGGGTCCTTGGCAAGGTCGAAACATC
>CANIBN010000002.1 GCA_947465505.1 Acidimicrobiales bacterium
CGAGGCAACACCAGACTGACGGTAAACGAATCGCGTTCGTCCCCACCATGGGTGCTCTGCACCGTGGGCACCTGCACCTGATGGAGGAGGCGAGGAAGTACGCCGACGTTGTCGTGGCCTCCATCTTTGTCAATCCGTTGCAGTTCAACAATCGGGCAGACTTCGACACCTACCCACGTCCGATGGACGAGGATCTTGCGCTGTGCGACAGCGTCGGCGTCGATGCGGTCTATACGCCAACCGCTGCAGCGATGTACCCGGAGGGTTTTGAGACCCACGTTGAGCCTGGTTCCCTCTCGGATCCGATGGAGGGTGCCATGCGGCCGGGCCACTTCCGGGGTGTCACCACCGTCGTCGCCAAGTTGTTTGGCGGCGTGCGGCCCGATGTTGCCCTGTTTGGTCAGAAGGATTACCAGCAGCTTGCCGTTATCCGGCGAATGACGATCGACCTCGACATGGGAATCGAGATCATCGGGGTACCCACGGTGCGCGAGCCCGACGGACTCGCGCTCTCCAGCCGCAACCGCAGGCTGAGCGAGACCGACCGCGCAGGCGCAGTCGTCGTTCCACGTGCGCTGCAGGCCGCCGTCGATGCGCTCCGTGCCGGAGAGCGCAAACGTGAACGTCTCGAGCAGATCGCCAGGGAGACACTGTCGGCCGAGCCGCTCGGTCGTCTCGAGTACGTCGACGTCGTGGATGCGCAGACGCTGCGGGCCATCGACACGGTCGAGCGGGAGGCCGTCATCGCAGCCGCCGTCTGGTTCTCCGACGTGCGGCTCATCGACAACATGCTCCTCACTCCCTGATTAGCCACGGCACCGTGCGCATCAGCAGTTGGTGTAGCAGAGTGTGGGGATGAGCCAGTCGACGAGCACACCCGCAGACCTCTCCCCCGACGAATACGCCGCCGAGTATGCAGCGTCACGTCAAAGAATTCGATCCATTGTCGAGGCAGTGTCGGCCGATCCGTCAACCGCGATGGCCGTTGCGTCAACGGTGATCCCCGCCTGTCCTGACTGGAGCCTCACCAACATCTGCTCGCACCTTGCCGGAATCTGCCGGGACCTCGTCGAGCGCAACAACCCAGGCGCAGACACGCAGGCCTGGGTGGACCGTCAGGTTGCCGAACGAACTGGGCGCACGCTCTCCTCCCTCCTTGACGAGTGGGACGAGTTCTCGCCCCGCTTCGAGACGCTCATTGCGAAGTACCCGAAGGGCTTCTCCGGGCTCGTTCTCGATGTTGTGGCACACGAACACGACATCTGTGGCGCCCTTGGCATTGAGGGTGACCGAACCTCGTCGGGTGTACGCGCCTGCATGCTCATCGAGGCACGCCAGATCCTCGATCGGGATCTCCCCGCACAGGGGCTTGGCGCGGCGCTCTTTGTTGCCAACGGTGAGGAATGGCTGTGCGGCACCGGAGAGGTGGGGCTCACGCTCGACCTCGGCGACAATCCTCACGGCACGTGGGAACTCACCCGCCTCCTCGGCTCGCGTCGTTCGCTTGCCCAGTTGCGTGCCTACCCCTGGCAGGGCGACCTCGACCGCTACCTCCCGGGAATCGCCCACATGTCGCTTCCCGCTGTCGATCTCGCGGAGTGACTAGCGGTGAACGTCCGGGCGGTTCTGCACCGCGCGGATGCGCAGGGTGAACGCCGAGTCACCGCCAAGTACACCGCTGCGGGCGAACAGCCTGCCGTTCTCCCAGTTGGAGAGACCGAGCTCCGGCTTGTCGAGCGCGAACTGTCCGTCCACCCAGCGGGTGAAACCGTTCCCGACGAACGGGGAATCGATCGTTGACCAGAATCGCTCTTGCTCGGACGCGTCCCGCGACACGAGCGAGGCCACCAGTCTCGGGCTGTAGGTGTTGAAGAGCTGTACCGCTTGATCAACGTCGTCGACGACGCACAGCGAGATCTCGGGAGTCTCCTCCCACTCCCACTCTGTCCCGAGTTGCTCGATGGCGATGCGCTGCGCGTGCGGTTCCATCACCGTTCCCTCGGCCCGACGAATCTCCACCGCTGCAGAGAAGAGCGACTCCTCCACGAACGGGACGGCACTGTCGGTGACGTGCAGCTTGGCAACGGTATTGCGTCGGTCCCCGGCCGCTGCTGCAGCAAGAAGCACCTGCGGCATCAGCGTCGGCGCTTGTGAGCGCGGAACACAGATCACGTTGGCGGTGTTGCAGACCTTTCGATCAAGCGAGTGGTACACGGACTGATAGAGGTCTTCGCTGTTCGATCCCTCTCCGGCAACGATCCACGCCCCTCCTGTGCCATGCAGGCTCACGGGAACGCCGGCCTGACGAGCCACCGCACCGAGTTGACCGACCGCGTGGCCAGAGCCCCGAGCAACGGCGAGCGACAAGCGCTTCTGGTCGAACAGCGCCCATCCGCTGGCGCGGGACGGCGAGTCAACCAGGACGGCGGCACCTGCGGGCAAACCTGCAGCGGCAAGTGCCGGCGCAAGCGCGTGCTCAACGATGGCGCGAGCGGTGCCCAGTGCATCGCTGCCGATCCGGAACACCACCGTGTTCCCGGTACGGAGCACGCCGGTGGCGTCGGCGAACACATTCGGTCGGCCCTCAAACACGAAGCCGATCACGCCGAGCGGAGCGCGACGAACCTCGGCGGTCCAACCGTCGTGCTGGACCGCGTCCACGAGAGCGTCCCGACTCACCGGAAAGTCTCGCCAGGTGCGCAGGCCCGCCACCATGTCGGCACGCATTTTCGGTGACAGCACGAGACGGGTCGTGGAACGACCTCGCCCCCGGGCGTCGGTGACATCGGCTTCGTTCGCGGCCAGGATCGGGGCACAGGTGGCGTCTGACGCAAGGCGCGCTGCGAACTCCTCAAAGAACGTGCTGATGGCTGCGTCGGACGCTCCACCGAGTTCGGCGAACGCTCCGTGCGCCCGATCGACCGCCTGCTCCACACGCACGTATTCGGCGTCTGGAATATGGAGAAGGTCACCAGTCGCCTGAACGACGACGATCCGGTCGCCCGGCGCGAATGCCGCTGCCAGTTCTGGGCCGACCGTGGCTACTTGATTGCCCCCGAAGAGCACCTGCTGACCGGCTTCAAGACGTTCCAGACGATGAGTCACGTCGGGCATTCTGCCGCTCCGGGGCGCCGCGAGGCATCATCGGAGGATGGAGCGAGGAATGGAACCCCAACCCACGCTCCGCGTCGGCTGCCCGATGTGGGCCTTCAAGCCGTGGATCGGCACCTTCTACCCCGCCGGCACACCCCAGAACCGGCTATTGAGCACCTACGCCACGACGTTTGACACCGTCGAGGGAAATACGACCTTCTATGCGGTCCCCGAGCCGAAGACGGTCGCCCGATGGGCAGAGCAGACACCGGCTCACTTTCGCTTCGTCCTGAAGATGCCGCAGCGCATCACACACGAACTCAGGCTGCGTAACGCCGCGGACGAGGTTGCCGAGTTCGTCGAACGATTCGAGCCGCTCGCAGACCGACTCGGCCCCACGTTCGTTCAGCTTCCCGCCTCGTTCGGTCCCGGCGATCTGGAGGTGTTGCGCGGCTTTCTCTCGCGGCTTCCCCGAGAACGGCGCTGGGCGCTCGAGGTGAGGCATCGTGACTTCTTTGTGGGCGGTCGATACGAGCAACCCCTCGATGAACTCCTCCGCGAACTCTCCATTGATCGAGTAATCCTCGACGCCCGCTGCGTCCATGCCGGTCCGTCGAACACGTCGCAGGAGCGCGATGAGATCCGCAGCAAGCCCAATCTCCCGGTTCGGCCTGTTGCAACAGCCGGGTCGCCGATCATTCGCTTCATCGGCCAGACCGACCCGGCTGCCCATCCCGGTTTCTGGGAGCCGTGGGTTTCTGTATGCGCGCGGTGGCTCGACGAGGGTTTGAGTCCCTACGTGTTTATCCATACCCCCGACAACGTGGCGACCCCGCACCTGGCCATGCGGTTCCGGGAGGAGGTTCTCAACAACCGAAGATGAGCGACGATTGACCGTCAGCGCAGCGCGTCGTGCACGGCGCGGTTGATTCGTTGGTGAGCGACGACATTTGCCGCACGCTCCGAGCGAAGGAGCACCACCGACGGGCCCGCAGTCTGCAGTGCTGCGAGCAAGGACTCTGCATCGTTCGCCGTGACAACCGGCAGGTGGTGGGCCCGACACAACGCCTCGAGGTCAGTGCCGTGAGGCGTGCCGAACAGTTGCTCGAATCGCTCGCCCGGCAGGGCAGAAGCCTGCGAGAGAAACGAAAAGATTCCGCCACCGTCGTTGTCCACGACGACGATCCGGAGATCAACACCGCGATGCGCAAGCGCCGTGAGCGACGTGGAGTCGTGGAGAAATGCCACGTCACCGATCAGCACAACCGTCGGGCCGACTGCTGCAGCGACACCGATCGCAGTGGCGATCACGCCATCGATACCGTTTGCTCCTCGGTTGGAGTACACACGGGCGCCGACAGCGACGGGCGCATACCACTCGACGTCGCGGACGGGCATGGACGACGAGAGCACGAGATTCCGAACCGTCTGCTGCGGCCCGACCTGACTCGCAACGAGCCGAGCGATGGTGGGTTCGGTGAGCGCCTGCATACCGTCCAGGGCCTGAGCGATGGCCTCCCGGGCGACGCGTTCGCTGTTGCGCCAGCGGGAAGACCACGTCGTCCCACGGGCACCCTGCAGACGTGTCGCCAGCCACTCACACGTCGGCCCGACCGGAGCGGTGATCCACTGACGCATGACGTGACCGGGATCGAGGGGCCGGGGCAGCGCCGAGAGGTGAACGTGGTAGGCGCCCGAGGACGTCAGCCACTCGTTCGTCACGCGTGACGCCCAAGGATCCCCGATGTGCAGGACCACTTCTGGTGTGTGGTCACGAGCGAAGTGCTCGTGACGCAACAACGCGTCGGCGGTCCACACGGCGGAGTCGAGGTGACGGCAGCCCGAGCGGGGGTCGGCGAGCACGGGCCACCCTGTCTCGCTGCTCAGTCGCTCGACGGCGTCGACATCGGACGACCGCTCCCCCGCGCCGCGACCCGCAATGATCACACCGCGCTGACGATCCATCCGGGCGACAAGTGCCTCGAGCGACGTGAGGTCGAGCCTCGGTGACGACACTGCGAGCACCTCAGGTTCGCCGCCCGGAAGCGGGCCTGCTTCGCCGACCAGCGGTTCGCGGAAGGCGAGATTGAGGTGGACCGGTCCCGGCCGCGTGTCGACGGTGGCTCGGTACGAGCGCCGGGCGAGTGAACGCCACGTACGTGACAACTGCTCATCGGGGGGCCCGGGCGCATGGAACCACCGCACGGAGTGCCCGAAGAGACGGGTCTGGTCGATGGTCTGGGCGGCACCGACGTCGAGCAGTTCCGGCGGTCGATCGGCCGTGACCACGAGCATCGGAACGCTCGACAGGTCGGCCTCCACTACTGCGGCGTGAAAATGAGTGCCGGCAGTGCCGGACGAGCACAGCACGACCGCAGGCTGTCCCGTAGCCAAACCATGGCCGAGCGCAGCGAATCCGGCGGAGCGCTCGTCGTGGAAGACCTCCAACCGGATACCCGGATGATCCGCCAGCGCAAGCGCCAGCGGCGTCGATCTCGAGCCAGGCGCCACCATGGCCGCCGACACCCCGGCTCCGACCCACTCCTCGACGAGGGTGGCACAGAAGGTGGCAGCAGGGTTCACGGGCATGAGTCGTCGTATCGTGTCGGTATGCGTGTGGAGATCTGGTCCGATGTCATCTGTCCGTGGTGCTACATCGGCAAGCGCCGTTTCGAACAGGCACTAGAAGGTTACGAGCGTGCGGACGAGATCGAGATCGTTTTCCGCCCCTATCAGCTCGACCCCACGGCATCTCCGGGCAAGTCGATGCCCGTTCGCGAGGCCTACGCCAAGAAGTTCGGCGGCTACGAGCGGGCGGACGAGATCATGAACCACGTCACCACTGTTGCTGCCGAATCGGGGCTCGAGTTCCATCTCGACCGAGCGCAGCGAGCGAACACGCTGCTCTCACACCGGCTGCTCTGGGCCGCCGAGGAGGACGGTGGACCCGCTTTGCAGGCCGCACTCAAAGAACTGCTTCTGCAGGCGTATTTCGTGGACGGCGAGAACGTTGGAGAACCCGAGACTCTCTCCCGCCTCGCTACCGCTGCAGGTCTTTCGCCAGAGGCGATCAGCGCAGTCCTCGACGGCGATGCCGGTCTCGCCGAGGTACGAGCACAGCTCGAGGAAGCCACTGATCTCGGCATCACGGCCGTGCCCACGTTCATCTTCGAGGGACGCTGGACGGTTCCCGGCGCTCAAGACGCCGAGACCTTCATCAACGTGTTCCGCCGCGTCGAGGAATTGACTGCCGAGGCTGCACTCGAGGCACAGCGCACGGCACAGACGGCTGCTGGCGATACCTGCACGGACGACGTCTGCGAGGCCTGAGGACACATGCCCTCGCGGCTCGTCCTTGTTCATGGCTTCACCCAGACGGCCCGTTCCTGGGATGACGTGCGTGCGCTGCTCGGGAACGGTCTCGAATCGATCGCCCTCGATGCACCCGGTCACGGCTCAGCGCCACTCACCGCGACGCTCTGGGCCGCTGCCGAGCAACTCGTCGCTAGCGGAGGGGCCGGCACCTACGTCGGCTACTCGATGGGGGCGCGACTGGTACTTCACGCCGCTCTCGCGTTTCCCGAGTCGGTAGAGCGCCTCGTCCTCCTCGGTGCAACGCCGGGAATTCGGGACGGCCGAGAGCGTGCATCGCGGCGCGCGGGCGACGACGAACTCGCTGAGTCAATCCTTCGGGACGGGGTTCCTGCTTTCGTCGACCGCTGGCTGGCAGGACCACTGTTTGCGGGGCTTCCCCCACAGGCCTCACAGCGGGAGGAGCGTCTCCGCAACACCCCGGACGGGCTCACCGGCAGCCTGCGCACCTGTGGCACTGGCACCCAGGATGATCTCTGGCCACGGCTGAACGAACTCAGGATGCCGGTACTCGTCATGGCGGGGGCACTCGATACCAAGTTCGCAACAATCGCCGAAGAGATGGCGGGTCGGATCGGCGCAAACGCAACACTCGGCCTGATTCCGGCAGCCGGACACGCCGCTCACCTGGAACAACCTCACGACTTCGTGCGTCGGCTCCTCGACTGGTTGCACGCGAACGACTGAGGCCTAGCGAAGCGCTAGACCAACAGCGAATGCCAACCCGTAGGCCATCTGCAGTTTCCCGGTACCGGCCAGTGCTGCGATGAGTTCCCGACCGGTTCCACCCCGTCGAACGACTTGGACGGGCGGAACGGCGAGCGGGAGAGCAACCAACCCCAGTAATGCCCACAGACCATCGGCAGCACACACGGCGACCGCAGCGAACGACGACAGCACCAAGATCACATAGAACCAGCGTGCGCGCGCATCGCCAAGCCGAACTGCGAGCGTCTTCTTCCCGCTCACGCGATCCGTGGGGATGTCCCGCAAGTTGTTCACCGCAAGCAGTGCACACGCAAGCGCCCCCACCCCACACCCCGACACGATGCTCAACCAGGTCATGCGCTCAACGACCACGTACGTAGTACCCACTGTTGCGACGAGACCGAAGAACACGAACACGAAGATCTCGCCGAGACCCAGATAGCCGTAGGGCTTGGGACCACCGGTGTAGAACCAGCCCGCTGCTACCGCGGCGACACCTACCGGGATCAGTTCCCATCCGACGAGCAGCACAAGGACTCCCCCGGCGAGCAGTGCGACCCCGAACGAAGCGAACGCAGCGAGCTTGACGGACCGCGCTGGTTTCAGCCCACCGCCCACGAGCCGGGCTGGGCCAACTCGGACATCGTCGGTACCACGGATGCCGTCGCTGTAATCATTTGCGTAGTTCACGCCAACCTGGAGGGCGAGCGACACCACGAGCGCGAGGACGAGGCGCCACCAAACCGCCCCGCCTACCCCGACAGATGCCCCGACCCCCACGGCAACCGGAACCACCGCTGCAGGCAACGTGCGGGGGCGAGCACCGAGGATCCACGGATTCACGGAGATTGACGCTAGGCGGCCCAGAGCGGCTTGACTGGTATCGCCATGAACCGTCTCGTCGTGCTCGACCTACCCGGCGGCCAAACGTTCGTCGACGCCCTGAAACGCACGTGGGATGACGGCGACGCCGCCTTTGTCCTCGACCAACGTCTGCCCCGTGCGGCGGCCCTGCGGATCGTCTCGGCCATGGCGCCGTCGATCATCCGCACCGACTCCGGCGACACGGCAGTCGACCATGGCTCTCCGGTCGAACCGGGCGACGCCGCAGTCATCGCGACGAGCGGCACATCGGGCGAACCCAAGGGTGTGGTGCTCACCCACGACGCCATGCGAGCGTCTGCCGAGGCGACGACAGACCGCATCGGCATACGCGACGACGACCACTGGCTGGCCTGCCTACCGGTAGCCCATGTGGGCGGACTTTCCGTCATCACGAAAGCGCTGTACACGGGAACGAAACTCACGGTCCTGCCCGGCTTCGACGCCGACGCCGCAATGGCATCCGGGGCAACGCTCGCAAGCCTCGTACCTACGGCATTCGCCCGCATTGACCCGTTCCGTTTCCGCGTCCTCCTCGTCGGCGGCGCGAAGCCACCCGAGAACATGCCGAGTCACTGTTTCACCACCTATGGCATGACCGAGACGGGCAGTGGCTGCGTCTACAGCGGTCGGCCCTTGCGTGGCGTCGACATCCGCATTGACGACGAGGGACAGATCCATCTTCGCGGCCCCATGCTCCTGCGCGAATACCGACACCTCGGCGACCCAAAGGATGCCGAGGGCTGGCTCGCCACCGGCGATCTCGGCGGATGGGTCGAGCGCGACGGAGAGCGCTACCTCACGGTCGAGGGACGACGCGGCGAACTCATCAACACGGGGGGCGAGAAGGTGTGGCCCGAGCCTGTGGAGCGAGCGATTCTCGAGCACCCCTCCGTCGCCGATGCTGCCGCCGCCGGCGTTCCTGACCCCGAATGGGGACAGCGTGTCGTTGTGTACCTCGTTCCGAAATCCGGCGCACCCGTACCGACGCTCGACGAACTACGCGGACTCGTCAAGGAGACCCTGCCCGGATATTGCGCACCACGTCAGTTGGTGGTGGTCGACGAGATCCCGAAGACCGCTGTCGGCAAGATTCGACGTGCAGAACTCGTCAAGGCGACACCACAGCTGCAGTAGCGACCGAGGGCCAAGTAGGTACCGTGAGTGTGGTGAATCGCCTTACCAACGAGACCAGCCCCTACCTGCGTCAGCACCGGGACAACCCGGTGGATTGGTACCCCTGGGGCGAGGAAGCGTTCGCTGAGGCACGTCGGCGCGGCGTGCCCGTCCTTCTGTCGATCGGCTACTCCAGCTGCCACTGGTGTCACGTCATGGCACACGAGTGTTTCGAGGACTCCGAGGTCGCAGACGTGATGAACCGACTGTTCGTCAGCGTGAAAGTCGACCGCGAGGAACGCCCCGACGTCGATGCGCTGTACATGGATGCCGTCCAAGCACTTACCCAGAGGGGCGGTTGGCCATTAACGGTCTTCTTGTCGCCCGACGGTTCCCCGTTCTATGGCGGCACCTATTTCCCCAAGACAGGCTTCCTCAAACTCATGGAGGCAGTCGACGACGCATGGCACAACAAGCGCTCCGACATCGACACCAACATCACCGCCCTTGGCGAGGCGATCAGTCGGACAAGCCGCATCGAACCCGACACAGACCTTCCAACAGCGGCAGCCATTGCACACGGGATGCAGCAACTCGCAGAGAGTTTCGATGCCGACTGGGGTGGATTCGGCAGCGCCCCGAAGTTCCCGTCCACCATGAACCTCGACGTGCTGCTGCGGGCCTACCTCGAGACACGCGACGCCCAGATTGAACAGGTCATCACCACGTCGCTCGACGCCATGGCGAGCGGTGGCATGTACGACCATCTCGGTGGGGGCTTCGCGCGCTACTCCGTCGACGAGAAATGGCTCGTCCCGCACTTCGAGAAGATGCTGTACGACCAGGCACTCCTTCTGCGTCTCTATGTGCGTGCCTGGCAGGTGTTCGGACACAATCGCTGGCGTCAGGTGGCCGAGGAGACCGTCGAGTACGTGCTTCGAGACCTTCGACACGCAGACGGTGGTTTCTACTCAGCAGAGGACGCCGACAGCCTCGACGCTTCAGGCCACAACCACGAAGGGGCCTTCTACGTCTGGTCTGTGGAGGAGATGCAAGCCGCTCTCCCTGCCTCCTTGGCTGGAGCAGCGATCGACTGGTTCGGGGCCACTCCCGAGGGCAACTTCGAGAACTCCAACGTCCTCAACCGCATCCACGCACGCGGGCAACTTCTTCGTCCACCACACATCGACGAGGCGCGGTCCCTGCTGTTCGCAACGCGCAACACGAGGCCTCGCCCGGGCCTCGACGACAAGGTGCTCACCGAGTGGAACGCGATGTTCCTCTCAGCACTCGCCGAGGCTGCGGCAGCGATGAACCGGCCGGACTGGTTGGACGCTGCGCGAGCGAACGCCGACTTTCTCCTCCGCTCGCTGCAGACGTCGAACGGGACCTGGAGCCGCTCATGGCAAGCCGATGGCGGCGCCCGACACCACGCGCTCGCCGCCGACTACGCGCACTTGGTGGACGCCTTCACGCGCCTCGCCGAGGCCACCGGCGAGGCGCGTTGGTTGACCGAGGCACAACGTTGCGCAGATCAACTGCTCGATCGATTCTGGGATGCCGAGCGGGGTGGCGTGTTCACGAACGCCGATGACGTCGAGAACCTGGTTGTGCGACAGAAAGATGTGTTCGACAACGCCACGCCGTCAGCAAACTCCACGACCGCCATCGCGCTCTATCGCCTTGGGGCGCTCACCGGAGAACGTCGTTACGACAACCACGCCGATCGCATCCTCCAGTTGCTCGGCCGCATCGTGCACAACGCGCCGACTGCGTTTGGGAACCTTCTTGGCGCAATCGCCATGCGTCTGCACGGACTGGGCGAGATCGTCATTACCGGGGATCGCCCGGATCTCGTTGCCGAGGTCCAGCGACAATTCCTCCCCTATGCGGTGCTTGCGTGGGGAGAACCGTACGACTCGCCGCTCTGGTTGGGCCGGGGCGATGGCTTCGCGTACGTCTGCCGTGATTATGCGTGCATGCTGCCCGCAGACTCCGTCGCCGCTCTGCGTGATCGCTTGGCTGGGCGCTGATGCCGAGCGACATCCTCGCCGCCGGTGGTGTCGTCTGGCGGGTGATCGACGGCGTGCGTCACCTGGGCGTAGTCCGTCGAGTGCGATACGGGGGCGACGTGTCGCTCCCCAAGGGCAAGGTCGAGGTCGGCGAGGGCTTCAAGGCGTGCGCGCTGCGAGAGGTGTCAGAAGAACTCGGTGTTGATGCTTCGCTCGGAGCGTTTGCCGGCCTGATGATCTACCGGGTGGGCGACCGCGACAAGTTCGTGCTCTTCTGGGAGATGGAATACCTCGATGATGTCGGGGATCAGCCTGATGGCAAGGAGGTGGCCGAGCGGATGTGGCTGACGCCCGAGGACGCACTTCGGGTGCTCACCTTTCGCACCGACCAGAAGTTGCTCACCGATCTCCTCGCTTCCCGCGCCGCAGACCGTTAGGGGCCGTCCCTCACCACGCGTGTGATCACTCCCGACCTATCCACAACGACGTGGCCACCGGGACTGTTCGGCCCGCTTGCGTAGAACCGCAGAGTGAGTCCCTCGGTGCCGTAGACACCCGAATCGATCTCCAGATAGCGCACATCGGCATCGGCGACGTTGAGGGTGCGCACCGCTTCGTCCATCAGGGTCCCGAGCGAGTCCCAGGGAACGTCGTCAATACCGAAGGTGGGCAACGAACGCCCGCCACCGATGAGGTTGACCCGAGCCGTGGTGAACTGGCCCTGGCGCAGTTCGGCGTGTACCGCTATTGCTGAGTCGGTCGCATCCTTCGAGGTCGCGAATGCGTAGTTCGTGTACAGGTTCATCGCGTAGAACTCGACGTCGGCCCCGCCGAGCTCGCGTTGCAGATAGTTACCGAGCGCTCGAGCTGCCTCCGGTTCCCAGAGCACGTCCGGGCGTCCAGAAATACCCAGAATTCTTCGGTCGGTCGCCGAGAGCGTCGCGGAGGAGCGAGCCGAATCGGCACTCCGCTCGCGGTGTGCTTGAACCACACCGCGAACTGCGAACACCACGCCTACCACCGCGATGACGAGCACCAACGACAACACCACCGCAGGCAGATACCGAGGTCGACGACTCCCGGTGTCGATGTTGTTCTTCACTACGCGTTACCAACGCCCGAGATGGATGATCTCTTCCGGTGGCCGCCGTCGCCGACCAACGGATCGACCGCGGCGTTGATCGGCCGACTCGGCGGGAAACCCGATTGCCACGGCACCAAGGAGTTCGAGCCCAGAGGGAATGCCCAGACGTTCCCGCAAGGCGTCCTCGTTGCGGCTCACCGCGAAGAACAAGGTGCCGAGGCCGCCGTCTTCGGCAGCCAACAGGAGTGTCATTGCAGCCATCGCGGTATCGATGGTCCAGTACGGCGCGGACCACGCTTCGATGCCTTCTCCCCAGCCGGTCGCGGCTTTGTCGGGCTCGGCATACCGATCGACATAGGCCTGCGGATCCGCGAGGACGAGCGCGATGACGGGGGCCGCGAGGAGCCCCGGCCAGGCAAATCCTGCCCGACGTTCTGCCGGCAGAGTCGTGTCCCAGAACGTCGAGGTAGCAGCACCCTCCAGCACGACCAGGTGCCAGCCTTGGGTCTTGCCTGCGCTCGGCGCGCGGCTCGCGAGATCGACAAGGTGCCGAACGGTGCTGGCAGGCACGGGACGGGCCGGATCGAAGTTTCGGGTCATCCGCCGCAAGCGGACGACCGACTCGAAGTCGTGTGACTCGTTCAGCGCTTTCCGAGCTTCAGGAGGTCCTCGGCCATCGTCCAACCGTGGGCAATGAGGGCACCACCCTTGTCGGCCTTCACGGTCTTGAAGAGTTCGGCCACGTCGGCAGCAATCTTCTCCGGCTTCAGAGACAGGTGATCGAGAAAACCGCTCTGGCCGCCACTCTTCACCACGAACGTTTGCTCGTCATAGGTGGCATCGACCCCGAATCGCTTCGCCAGACGGCGGCCCCATGCTCGCTCCTCGCCAACAGCACGGTGCCCGGGCCGCGGAATGATGCCGGTGAGCGACTTGAAGGACTCCCAAGCGTCGGGGGTCACCATTCGTGTACCGATCACCACGTCTTCGTCCGGGAAGGCCATGAGCGCACGGTGGTACGCCTCGGCCATCAACCCCTTGAGCACGGCGTCACGCTTGGCACTGCGCTTGACCGTGAGTAACCCGATGAGGACGCACGGTGTGCCGCCAATTCGCTCCAACGTCGCGAACATGACCCCGTTCAACTTTCCCTCGACTCGCGCCCGTGTGCACAGCACCCAGTCGTCCTTGGCCTTGGAGTACTGCGCCAATCCGAAGGCGGTCCCCAGTGCGGCCATCTCGTCGAGATCGGGTTCGGCAATGGCGATGCAATCTCTTGTCTCGACTTCAACAGCCATGTTTCTGCGTGACCCCCCTCGCGATGCGTACCGGAGCGTCCGGCGAGCCGTACGAGACCGTTCTATTCTGCCACCCACGGGGGCATTTCCCCAAGGTCAGGAGCCTCAGGCTCGCCCATTTGTGGAGAATCGGCAGTTTCAGCCCCGATCTCGGCAGGTCAGGAGGCAATTGCGTCGTGACCGAAGGCCACCCGCAGCTCGCCGATGACCTTGCCCAGGTTCACGTTGAACTGCTCATTGAGGCGCAGAACGTTGCCGTCGCCGAGATCGAGGAACACCGGGGACTCCCCGGGAAACTCCGAGAGAATGGCCTTCAGCCGGTCAAGGCGGCGGTCGTCCAACTGCGACACCGGTATCCGCAGGCGAAGCGGTGGGTTGGCAGCCAACTCCGCCACGTCCACCACCGAGATCTCCTGGGCCATGAGTTTGGCGCTCTCATCGCGCCGGTCGAGGCGCCCACGGATGACTACCACGGCGTCATCGGAGAGTTTGTGCCCATGCTCGGCCATCATCCGCGGGAAGACCGTGACCTCGACGGCGTCCTGGAGATCCTCAAGCACAAAGACGGCCATTTGGTCCCCCTTGCGGGTGAACTTGCGAGTGAGGCCCGTCACGAGACCGCCAACGGTGATAAACGAGCCATCCTCGCGCTCACCGAGTTCGCCGATCCCACAATCACTCCGGCGGCGCAGCACTCCCTCGACCCCGAACAGTGGATGGTCGGACACGTAGAGACCGAGCATCTCCTTTTCGAACTTGAGTCGAGTGGTCTTGTCGAACTCGACGTCGGGGATCGGGATCTTCTGGTCGAACATCGGTTCGTCACCATCGCCGAGATCGTCGAAGAGCGACATCACGCCCTGATCACGCTCGCGCCGTCGGGCAACGGTGGTGTCGATGATCTGCTCGAACACGGCGAGAAGTCCCTTGCGGGGATGGCCGAGCGAATCAAAGCCGCCACCCTTGATGAGGGACTCGACAAGGCGCTTGTTGAGCACGGTCTCGGGGACTCGCTCGACGAAGTCATAGAACGACTCATACGGCCCGTTCGCCGAGCGTTCCTCGAGCAGATGTTGGACGAGTCCCTCACCGACGTTGCGCACAGCCGAGAGTCCGAACAGGATCGAGCCGTCCTCGGTGGGGTCGGGGGCGAAGTCAGTCTCTGAGCGATTGACGTCGGGCACAAGAACCCTGATGCTCGACGCCCGCGCATCTGCCAGGTAGACGCCGGCCTTGTCGAGGTTCGATTTCACCGAGGTGAGGAGGCACGAGAGGTACTCGACCGGATAGTTCGCCTTCAGGTACGCCGTTTGGTAGGTGATGAGCCCGTAGCCGTAACTGTGGCTCTTGTTGAAGGCGTAGTCGGCAAACTTTTCGATGACGTCGAAGAGTTCCTTACCCAGTTCGTGGCCGTACCCGGTGGCCTCGCAACCCTGCTCGAAGCTATTGCGCTCCTTCGCCATGGCCTCGCGGTTCTTCTTACCGCAGGCCTTGCGCAGGTTGTCCGCCTCGGCCATCGAGTATCCAGCGAACTTCTGGCTGACGCGCATCACGCTCTCCTGATAGATCATCAGGCCGTACGTGCTGCCCAGAACCGCCTCCGCGTCGGGGTGGAAGTACTCCACCGGCTTGCGGTTGTTCTTGCGGTCCGCGTAGTCGTAGTGCATGTTCACGCCCATCGGCCCGGGGCGGTAGAGCGCAATGAGTGCGGACACGTCGTCGAAGCTGTTCGGTGCCATCGCCCGGATGAGTGCGCGCATCGGCGGGGACTCGAGCTGGAACACCCCAACGGTGTCGCCACGTCCGAGCAGTTCGTAGGTCTTCGGGTCGTCAAGCGGTAGGCCGTCCACGTCGAAGTCGGGCGAGTAGCGGCGTCGAATCATGGCAACGGTGTCGCTGATGACGTCCAGGTTTCGCAGTCCGAGGAAGTCCATTTTCAGCAGACCGAGCGCCTCGACGCCGTGCATTTCGTACTGCGTGACGATGGGGGCGTTCTCGGGGGTGCCGCCGGGTTCGGGCTTGCGTTGGATCGGGAGGTACTCGGTGAGTGCCTCGCGGGTAATCACGACGGCTGCAGCGTGAATGCCGTCCTGTCGGCGGAGCCCCTCGAGGCCGCGGGCAACATCGACCACTCGCTTGACGTCGGGGTCCACTTCGTACATGGCCCGGAGTTCTGCTGCGGCGTTGTATCCGTCAGCGAACTTCGGGTGCAGTTCGAGACATGCGTAGAGCGGCGTGTCGCGACCCATCACGAGTGGGGGCATTGCCTTTGCGACCTTATCGCCCACGCTGTACGGGTAGCCGAGTACTCGTGCAGCGTCGCGAGCCGCTGCACGCGCCTTGATGGTGGAGAACGTAACGATCTGTGCGACGTGATCGCGCCCGTACCGTTCCGCCGCATAGCGGATCATCTCGTCGCGGTATCGCGAGTCGAAGTCCATGTCGATATCGGGCATCGAGACGCGGCTGGGGTTGAGGAATCGCTCGAAGATGAGGTCGTACTTGATGGGATCGAGGTCCGTGATCCAGAGGCAGTACGCAACGGCGCAGCCGGCGGCGGATCCGCGACCGGGTCCGACCCGGATACCCGCATCGCGTGCGTGCTTGATGAGGTCCCACACGATGAGGAAATACGAGGAGAAGCCCATGTCGGCAATGACCTTCAACTCGTAGGCGAGTCGTTCGACAACCGATGGCGGGAGGTTCTCGCCCCACCGCTTCTTCGCCCCTTCCCAGGCGAGGAAGTTGAGGTACTCCGTGTCGTTCCCGTAGCCCTCGGGGACGGGGAACCGCGGAAGCTTTGCCTTGCCGAACTCGATCTCCACGTTGGCCCGTTCGGCTACCCAGAGCGTGTTGTCGCACGCCTCGGGGTAGTGGCGGAACAGGCTGCGCATCTCTGCCGCCGTCTTCAGATAGTGCTCGGTTCCCTCGAACTTGAAGCGCTTGGGATCGCTCATCAGCGCGCCTGTCTGGACGCAGAGCAGAGCATCGTGCGCCTCGTGATCCTCGCGGTGCGTGTAGTGCGAGTCGTTCGTTGCGATGAGCGGCGCTCCGATTCGCCGGGCAATCTCGATGAGTTTCGGGTTCGTCTCGTGCTGAGCAGCCAGACCGTGGTCCTGCAGTTCGACGAAGAGGTTGTCCTTGCCGAAGATGTCCTGCAGCCTCGCCGCCTTCTCGAGCGCTCCCTTCTCGTCACCATTGAGCAGGCTCTGCAGCACGTGACCACCGAGACAACCCGTGGTGGCGATGAGGCCGGATGAGTGCCGCTGGAGCAACTCCCAGTCCATACGAGGCTTGTAGTAGTACCCCTCGAGAAACGCGAGGCTCGACAACTGGATGAGGTTGCGATAGCCCTCGTTGTTCTCGGCGAGGAGCGTGAGGTGGTAGTAGAGCTTCTTGCCACCCTCAGTGTCACCGCCGGAGTCGTCTACCCGGCCTCGGCGTGGCGGCCGCTCGGTGCGGTGGTCGTGCGCGAGGTAGGCCTCGATACCGAGCACGGGCTTCACGCCCTGGTCGTTGCAGCCCTTGTAGAAGTCGAGGATGCCGTACATGTTGCCGTGGTCGGTGATACCCAACGCAGGCTGTCCATCGGACACCGCCTTGGCCACCAACGCCTCGAGACGTGCTGCCCCATCGAGCATCGAGTACTCGGTGTGGACATGAAGGTGGGTGAACGAGTCCCCCACGGCGGTCTCCTCGGGTTTGGGCGAGCAGCAGGGAACTGCGCGCAGACTTACAACGATGTGATTCGTCAGGCTAGCAGCAGGGTATCTGACCGTTCCCGGCGGACATCTCCCCTGTTCAGAGGGTGTGTCTGATGGCCTGAATGGGCCAGTTCACGGCAGTTCCCCACCCGTCTCCGGCCGGATCGTTGCCAACCAGAACGCTAGAGATACGTGCCGGGTCGCTCGGGCTGGCCGGGCGCCATGTCCGGCGTCATCGAACCGTCCGGGCCCATCCCTCGCATTGCCCCAGGCCCCAGTTGCCCGCGCATCTGCTCAAGTTGCTGGCGTGCGGCAATCTGTTGGGCAAACAGGGTCGCCTGAATGCCGTGGAAGAGACCCTCGAGCCACCCCACCAACTGCGCCTGGGCAACCCTCAACTCTGCATCGCTCGGCACCGTTCCCGCCTCGAAGGGCAGGGCCATCGAGCGCAGTTCTGCCGCAAGGTCGGGGGACAGCGACGTGGCGAGTTCCTCGAGTGATCGTTGGTAGATGAGTGCCAAACGCTCGCGGCTGCGGTCATCCAGCGGAGCGGCCTTCACCTCGTCCAGCAACTGCTTGATCATCGAGCCGACACGCATCACCTTTGCCGGTTCGCTGACGGTTTCGGTGGGCGGGCCGTCCGCGGCCCCGCTCTGTGGCGCCGACAGCAAGAGCACCTCGGGTTGCTCGAGGTTCTCGACACCGTCGAGATTCTCGATGTTCTCGTCCGACTGGAATGACATCGCGCTGTCCATTCTCCTAGGAATCGGTCTCCTAGGAACCGGTTCCTGAAACAAAGGGTACGTACATCTCTGCGGTCGTGAGCGACCCGTGGCGACAAATCAGGGTGAACGGACCACTGTCCGCGGGGTCGTCAAACGACACATCGTCCCGAGCCACGAGGGCTACGTCACCGAGGCGCTTCGCCACGACCGAGGACAAGTAGGGCCCGAACCATCCTTCATCGATCACCTGCTCGCGTGTTACCACCCAAGCAACATCACGATAGACCTCGCAGGCCTGGGCAAGATCGGACGCTGCACCGTGGCGCGCATGCAGCCATCGGAAACGCCCCTCGCCGCTCTGCGACTTTGTCAGCGAAAGCACTTCCGAGCCGAGGGCGATGATCCGGTCGCCGACATGAACCTGCCCGTGGTCAGCCGTGATGCACAGCACAGCGCCCGGCGGGAGCGACGAGAGCACGTCGCCGACCATGCGATCGATCGTGCGTAGCTCTGCGTCGTAGAACGGTCCGAAACCAAACTCGTGCGCAACCTTGTCCAGGCCGTCGTAGTAGGCGTAGACGAATGGCTCCCCTGCATCGACAAGCAGCCGGACCTCGACGGCGAGATTGGATGGGACGCGCCAACCGCGGTGCCGCACTCCGAACAGATGCGCCTCGGTGAACGCCGAGTTCTGCAGGTCGGCGCGACTCACGACGGGTACCGACGTCCCGAGGAATGCACGTTGCGACTGGATGTCACGCGGGGGAAACCGATGCCGCGCATCGCCCTTGCTCGAGTTCCACCGGAGCATGTTGACCACTTCGCCGCCCATGTCGACCCGATAGCCGAGGATCCCGTGCTCGCCCGGGGTCAAGCCGGTGGCAATCGACGTCAATGCTGTTGCGGTCGTGCTGGGAGCCACCGTGGTGATCGGTCCGCCAGCGAGACCCGCGATTGTCGGGGCGAGCGCCGCCCAGCGCTGCAATTGTTCCCATCCGAGACCGTCGATGACGAACAGAACGACCTGCCTCGCCTCTGCTAGCGAGGGCGGGAACCACGTCGGGAGCGTACGTCGACCGGTTCCTGCGCCGAGCAGTGCGGGGACGATCGACCCGACGTTTGCGCCGGCATAGTGAGGAAGGGTCGGGTTGGCGTCCACTGCACCCCTAGTTGACCAGCGTCCCCGGCCCGAAACAACCGGTCATCGGGCGAGCGCGACGTGAGACAGCCACACCCTCTACGATGAACGGCGTGCGGGTCTCGACGAGGGGTGATTATGCGTGCAGGGCACTGCTGTCCCTCACGCTCCACGCCGACACCGGCGGGCCGACCTCGGTCCGCGACATCGCCGAGCGAACCGGCCTCCCCCAGCCCTACCTCGAGCAGATCCTGCTCGCCCTCAAAGGCGCCGGACTGGTGCGCTCCAAGCGTGGCGTGGGCGGTGGATACGTACTCAGCCGACCGGCGGACCAAATTCGACTGTCCGAGATCGTGTCAGCGGTGGACGGTCCCATCACGCTCGGGGACTTCGGACAGCCACACCAGGACGGCGCGTGCGACCACGAGGGACAGTGCGTCCTCCTTGCCGTCTGGCAAGAAGCCGGCGATCACATGCGTCGCCACCTTGAGAGTTACACACTTGCCGCTATCGCCGCCTCAGCGCGTGGTGAAGCCGACTGGCCATCGCTCGACCATAGTCATTAGATGCTCGGCCATAGCCGCCGCTTCGCTTCGGCATAGGGCTCCTGTTCGCTGCGGCTGGCGCCGCGACGCTCACGACCCGCTGATGGTCGCCCATAGCCGCCGCTTCGCTTCGGCATAGGGCTCCTGTTCGCTGCGGCTGGCGCCGCGACGCTCACGGCCCGCTGATGGTCGCCCATAGCCGCCGCTTCGCTTCGGCATAGGGCTCCTGTTCGCTGCGGCTGGCGCCGCGACGCTCACGGCTTACTGTTCGAGTGCACCCGAATGCAGGCCGTCGAGGATGTGCTGAAGGTCCGCCGGCAGCGGTGACTCGAACTCGCGTCGCTCTCCCGTCGCGGGGTGTGTGAACGCAAGCCGAGCAGCGTGAAGGAACGGGCGGTCGAGATGAATCTGGCTACGCGCCCCACCGTAGGTTGCATCCCCCACCACGGGGTGGCCGGTGCCCTCGAGATGCACACGGATCTGATGCGTCCGACCTGTCTCCAATCGACAGCGGACCAACGTCACCCTCGGTCGCCCGAACCGTTCGACCACTTCGAAGCGGGTCCGGGCGGGGCGGCCACTTGCCACGATCGCCATACGGAGCGGGTCGCGCGGATCCCGTCCGAGTGGAGCATCAATCACACCCTGATTTGCTTCGGGGTGGCCCCACACCAGCGCAAGATACTCACGCGTCACACTCCGCTCGGCGAGTGCTCCCACGAGCGACTCATAGGCATCTTGTGTACGGGCGACCACCAACAGTCCGGTCGTCCCGATGTCCAGCCGATGAACGATGCCCGGCCTCCCCTGCTCGCCCACACCGGCAATATCGGGGTAGCGGGCCAGCAGCCCATTCACGAGTGTCCCGGTCGGATTGCCTGCGCCGGGATGCACCACCTGACCGACAGGCTTGTCGATCACGATGACGTCATCATCTGCGTAGACGACGTTGCACGGCACGGACGCATCCGGCTCGGGGTCCGCTGGGCCAGGTACACCGGACTCGTCGATGACGATCTGCATCCCGACGACGAGACGAACCTTGCCAACGAGGCTCGGGGCGCCGTCCACCTGGACAAATCCGTCGGCCACCAGTGCGGCCGCCTCGGAACGGGTGATGTCAGCGAGGAGCGACACGACACGGTCAAGGCGTTCCCCGGCAAGCGCCGGAGGAATCTCTTCGATGATCATTGGTCCGACTCTCTCGCTGCAGAACGCATCATGCCGATTTCTCGGACCGTAACCAGAGCGAGCCGACGACGAGGAGCAACCCACCAACAGTGACGCCAATGTCTGCGATGTTGAACACCGGCCACCAACGGAGATCGATGAAGTCGACGACGCTGCCGCGGAACCACCCAGCACCTCGGAAGATGCGGTCACAGACGTTGCCAGCGGCTCCGCCCATCACCATGCCAACCGCAATCGTGCTCAGCCTGCTGCCCTCGGTGCGCAGGCCGATGAGCAGGTACACGACCACCACCAGAGCGACAACGCCGATGACCGGACCGAGGCCCTTGCCCCGACCGAACGCCATGCCGCTGTTGAACGACAGGTTGAACTGGAGCGAGCCGAGTACGTGGACCACACGACCGTTCGACAATCTCGAGACAGCCCAACTCTTTGTTCCCTCGTCAAGAGCCAGCACGAGTGCGGCAACAATGAGGCTCAAGGGGTGAACGCGTCGGCGCCAGCCGCCCGTACGCGGGCGCGTCGCGTTTGCTGTGGACTCGGGGGTGTCGGTCATGGAGGGGATTCAGTCGGTTCGGACGCGTCGTTAGCGCCGGCCGATGCCCCCGGCCTTCTCGTCCACGCGGAGCGTGGCCCACGGGATCGCCCGCAGACGCTCCTTGGGAATCGGGAGTCCGGACTGCGTGGAATAGCCGTAGGTTCCATTTGCGATGCGGATAACAGCATCGTCGATCTCGGTAACGATCTGACGCGCCTGGGCCGAGAGCGCCAAGTCACGCTCGCGTTCCACCACCATCGTGTCACCCTCGCCGCTCTCGTCGTCGAACTGCACATCACCCATCTCGACGTCCTCGATGAGCGAATTGGCCTCGTCCTCGAGTCGGGTCGCCTGGCCGGTGAGCTGGATGCGCTCGTCAAGCAGTGCCTCTCGCTGACCTTCGAGGAACTTGGCGTCGAAGTCCTTAGAGGCCGTCACCGTCACTCCCGGCTTGGGGACGATCGGCTTCGGCCCCTGATAGACGGGCACCAACACCTTTTTCGCGGGCTTCTTCAACGGGGGCAACTTCGGCTCGGGCACCGCCTTGACAGCCTTGTCAACCGTGGCAGCCTTCTCGACTACTTCCACCGCTGCCGGGGCCTTCTTGACGGAGGCCGGCGCAGCCGCCTTGGCGGGCGCTTTCGCCGGCGCAGCCTTCGTAGCCGGCGCAACCGCCTTGGCCGGAGCCTTCACCGGTGCCTTCTTGGCGGGCGCAGCCGCCTTGGCCGGAGCAGCCTTCTTCGCCGGAGCAGCCTTCTTGGCCGGAGCCTTCGCCGGTACCTTCTTGGCGGGCGCAGCCTTCTTCGCAGGAGCGGCCTTCTTCGCCGGTGCCTTCTTGGCGGGCGCAGCCTTCTTCGCAGGAGCGGCCTTCTTCGCAGGAGCCTTCTTCGCCGGAGCAGCCTTCTTGGCCGGAGCGGCCTTCTTCGCAGGAGCCTTCTTCGCCGGAGCAGCCTTCTTGACCGGGGCTTTCTTGGCCGGCGCAGCCTTCTTCGCAGGCGCAGCCTTCTTTGCGGGTGCCTTCTTCGCCGGAGTCTTCTTCGCAGTCGCCATTGGGTCCTCTGCCTCCTTGAGTGCGGTGCGGCACTTTACCGTCTCAGCACCCCAACTCGGCCCGGATTCAGGCGCGTATGACTTCAATCACCGGACTGTCCACGTCGGCTGTCTCGGCAGAGACCTCCACGGTGAGGGTCTCGCCAAGCACCAGGGACTCATGTGCCTGCAGAGCGGCCACCCACGCAGTTGCAGCACGCATCCGCAGACGGATTCGGTCGCTGACGGCAAGACCGGCGTCCCGACGGGCCTGCTGCACCAGTCGAACGAGGTCTCGGGCTAGGCCTTCTTGCTCGAGTTCAGGCGTCATCTCGGTGTCGAGGACGACGATGCCAGCATTTCGGGGCAGGGCCGCACAGACCCCATCGGTTGCCGGAACGAGACGACGCTCGAACTCGCCCGGGAACAATTCGATTCCTCCGGCGATCACCCGGTCCCCAGTGACCTCCCAGTCCCCGCTCTTCACGGCCTTGATGACGCGCTGGGTATCGCCACCGAGTCTCGGACCGACGGCTTTGGGGAGCACGCTGAGGTCGAAGGTTGCGTGGCTTGCCACGTCGGTGGTGAGGATGAGGTCTTTCACGTTGACCTCATCACGAATGATGTCGACGTGCGGCGCCACGAGATCCACGGTGCCGTGCTGGGCGACGAGTGCAGACGCGAGCGGAAGACGTACTCGGAGGCTATGCGCCTTGCGCATCGACAGGATGGTCGAACAGATGTCGCGCGCCTGCTGCATGCCGGTCATGAGGTTGTCATCGGAAGGGAAGTCATCTGCTGACGGCCAGTCGGTGAGGTGCACGCTGCGCTCGCCCGTGAGCGCTCGATAGACGTGTTCAGTCGTCAGAGGCAGCAAGGGCGCCGCAACACGACAGATGGTCGCCAGTGCGGTGTGCAGGGTGTCGACTGCGTCCTGGTCGCCTGCCCAGAAGCGATCCCTGCTGCGCCGGATGTACCAGTTGGTCAGGGTGTCGAGGAATTCGGCGATCGTGTGGCACGCGCTGAACAGGTCGTAGGCATCGAGATGATCGGTGACCGAGCGAACCATCGCTCCGATTTCCACGAGGAGATAGCGGTCGAGCACATCGGTCTGGTCGGTCCGTTCGCGGCCAGTGAGCCCCGCAGCATTCGCGTAGAGGGAGAGGAAGTACCACGAGTTCCAGATGGGAAGAATGACCTGCCGGACGGTCTCTCGAATTCCCGATTCGGTAACCGAGAAGTCTGCTCCGCGCAGAATCGATGACGACAACAGGTACCAGCGCATCGCGTCCGACCCGTACGTGTCGAACACGAACATGGGGTCGGGGTAATTGCGCAGGCTCTTGGACATCTTCTGCCCGTCGTCACCGAGCACCACACCGTGACTCACACAGGTACGGAACGCAGGGCGGTCGAACAGCGCCGTTGCAAGCACGTGCATCGTGTAGAACCAGCCGCGGGTCTGAGCGATGTACTCGACGATGAAGTCACCCGGGTAGTGGCTCTCGAACCAATCGCTGTTCTCAAAGGGATAATGCACCTGAGCGAACGGCATCGAGCCTGACTCGAACCAGCAGTCGAGCACCTCGGGCACCCGGCGCATCATCGAGCGTCCCGTCGGATCGTCCGGGTTCGGGCGGACGAGGTCGTCCACTACCGGCCGGTGCAAATCCTCGACCCGAACCCCAAAATCCTGCTCGATCTGCTCGATCGAGCCATAGACGTCGATGCGCGGATAGTCGGGGTTATCGCTCTTCCACACCGGGATCGGCGAACCCCAGAAGCGGTTGCGGCTGATGGACCAATCGCGTGCATTCGCCAGCCACTTGCCGAACGAGCCCTCCTTGACATGCTCGGGAACCCAGCGGATCTGTTGGTTCAGTTCCACCATCCGGTCGCGGAACTCAGTGACCTTCACGAACCAACTGGAGATCGCCCGATACACGAGTGGCTCGGCACAGCGCCAGCAGTGTGGGTAGGAGTGTTGGTAGGTGTCGTGACGCACGACGACACCGGCATCTTTCAACTGACGGATGATCTTGGGGTTCGCCTCGAAGACGTGTTCGCCCACCCAGGAAGTGATCTCCTCGGTGTACTGGCCACGGCTATCCATCGGACAAATGGTCGGGATGCCCACGGTGTTGCAGGCATTCTGGTCGTCCTCGCCAAAGCCAGGAGCAAGGTGCACCACGCCGGTGCCGTCCTCGGTGGACACGAAGTCGGCCGCAATCACTTGGAAGGCGTGCGGTGTCTCTGCCAAGAACGGGAAGAGTGGCGTGTAGCGCCGACCAACAAGTTCGGACCCGAGCAGCGTGCCCACACGTGTTGCGCCAGCGAGTTCCTTCTCGTAAGCACCGAGCCTCGAGTCGGCAACGATGTAGCGCTGACCCGATTCCTCCATCACTGCGTACTCGATGTCAGGCCCGACGGCGAGAGCTAGGTTCGAAGGGAGCGTCCACGGTGTGGTGGTCCAGGCAAGGATCTTGTCGCCGTTGTCGAGCACGAACGACACGGTGAGCGCGGGATCCTGCCGATCCCGATAGACGTCGTCCATTCGGGTCTCGGTATTGGAGAGCGGCGTCTCACAGCGCCAGCAGTAGGCGAGCACCCGGAAGCCCTCGTAGACGAGTCCCTTGTCCCAGAGGGTCTTGAACGCCCACATGACGCTCTCCATGTACGGGAGATCCAGCGTCTTGTAGTCGTTGTCGAAGTCGACCCAACGTGCCTGACGGGTGACGTACCGCTCCCACTCGTTGGTGTAGCGCAGCACGCTTGAGCGACAGGCCTCGTTGAACCCGGCAATGCCGTAAGCGGTGATCTCGGGATGACCGCTGATGCCGAGTTCTTTCTCGGTCTGCACCTCGGCGGGAAGACCATGGCAGTCCCACCCGAAACGACGCTCCACTCGTTGGCCACGCATGCTCCGGTACCGCGGCACGGAGTCCTTCACGAAGCCGGTCAGCAGGTGTCCGTAGTGAGGGAGTCCGTTGGCGAAGGGCGGCCCGTCGTAGAACACAAACTCATCGTCGAGCGGACGTTGCTCGACCGACTCCACGAAGGTGTGGTCACCCTCCCAGAAGGCGAGAACCTCTGATTCGAGTGCGGGCAGATCAGGCTGGGGGTCGACGTTGGGATACACCATGATGAGCGGTCCAGCATACGGCAGGTGCTCCGGCGCAGGCCGGGACCGCTGTCAGGACTGGTGGTCGGCGGGGGTGGTTCCCTTGGGCTGCACGATGCGGATGCGCACCGACGGGTCCTCGTCCCAGTCGTCAATCGTGGGAACCGAGACCGGGCCCGACGACGGACGGATGGGAGCCAGTTCGCCCGTGGGGTGCTCGGAGAACGACAGCGTCAACGGAACAGTTGCCGTGCTCCCGGCGCTCGGGGCGCTGGACGCCTCGGCGGCAACCTTTACCGGCCCCTGTGCAACAACGGGGGCAACCGCAGCGACTGCAGACAGCACCGACGCCGACGACTCCGAGCGCAGCGATTCGGCAGCCGAGGACAACGCTGGCGAGTGACCCGGCGAGAAGGGTCCGGACGTGTTCTCGGCGAGTGCCCGCATGTGCTCGGCCGCGTCCACCAGGCGGCGGCGTTGCGCAACGGCGTAGGTCTCGATCGCCGTGACGTCGTCACGGAGGAAATCGAGTTTGGCGAGCAGCGCATTGATCTCGTTCGTCACGACCGCACGCTCAGCCTCGCCAGCGCGGCGTGCTTCGGTACGCGCATCGGCGAGCAGGCGGGCTGTCTCAAGTTCGGCGTCGGAACGCATGCGGAGCGCCTCGGCCTCCGCGGCGGCGCGCAGCACTGCTGCTTGTTCGGTGGCCTCTGCGACAGTTTGCTCAGCAGTCCGCTGAGCAAGGACGAGTGTCCGGCTGATGATCTCTGCATCGTCAGCCCGGATGACCACGGTGCTCGAGGTAACGGCGGGCTGGTGCGGGGTGTGGTCCACACCATGGGTCACCGTGCTCCCGGTACCGGACTGATCGTGCTGGGCGGCCTTGGCTACGGCCGCCTTGGCCCGCTGCTCCATGAGGGCCGCATACTGCAGCGCCTCGTGGAGGGCCGCTGCAGCATCTTGCTGGAACGCCTGAACCTCTCCCGGGTCATAGCCCTTGCGGACGATGCTGAACGTGGCAGAAACGAACTGGTCCGGGGTGACGTCCATAATTTGATCGTAGACGCGCGTAGCACCCCGATCTGCGATTCCACTGCGACGGTTTGATGAACAACTGGCTCGCCCCCAATCGGGGTTTCGAGCAGGCGAAGTCAGTCGGAGTAGCCGTCACGGGGGCCGTGCCCCGAGAACGGCTTGAGGAGATAGACGCCCGTCGCCACCTTCTCCATGGTTCCGCTCAGTCCGTAGCACAGACCACTCGCGAAGTCGATGAGTCGACGAGACACCTCGCGATCGGCCCCCTCAAGGTTCATGATGACCGGCTGGCCCTCTTTGAACTTGTCGGCAAGCTCTTGGGCTTGGTCAAAGCGTCGTGGTTTCACCGTGTAGGGCTCGCCCGGCGCGGCCTGCTGGCCCCGGGCGACGGGCTGCTGTGCCGGCCCACGGTTGGGCAGCCGAACCGTGAGGCCGGAGGGGTCTCCAGCATCCATCGGCGCTGGCCGACGAGGCGGAACTGGCTCAAGGTCTCTCGGGCCGACGCGAGTTGACGTAGGCCGAACGTTGGCGTCCTCGTCCCATCCACCACCGCGCGGTCGTCCCCGGCTCGGCTCCGGCTCCCACTGCTGGGGGCCCGGACGACCAGGACGGCCCCCTCGGGGGTCCGTGTCCTGGGGCATGTCGTAGTCGTCGTATGGGTCCTCTGGGCCAAGACCCAGATAGTCCATAGCCCTCTTCCAGAGCGTCATAGTGTCCTCCGGACCGAAAGGCTAACCCACCGAACTGGGTCGAACGCGGACGCGGCTCAGCGGGGCGGGCGTTGCCCGAACAGCGCACTACCTACCCTGACCATGGTTGACCCCTCGGCAAGAGCGATGTCGAGGTCGTCGCTCATACCCATGGAGCACTGTTGCAATCCAAGGCGGTCGACCAGCGAGCGCGTCAGGCGGAATGCATCCCGCGTCCGAGAAGGGTCCCCATCGGTGGGTCCCATCGCCATGAGACCCTCCACGGTCAGTCTGCTCTCCTGGGCCTTCTGGAGCAGGATCTCTAGCCCATCGGGAGCACAGCCACCCTTGGTGTCCTCGCCGGTGGCATTCACCTGAAGAAATACTCGGGCACCATCGGGACACCGCCGGGCAAGCTCGACTATTGCCGCAGTCCGATCGACGGTTTGCCAGACGTCTATCGCCGGAGCGAGCAGTCGGACCTTGTTGGTCTGCAGGTGTCCGATGAAGTGCGTCTCAATGTGCAAACCCTGTGCACGAGCGGCAGCGATCTTCGGGGCGGCTTCTTGGGCGTAATTCTCACCGATTCGAGACAAACCGGCCGCCACCGACGCCGCAATTGCGGAGTCGTCAAAGCCTTTGGTGACCGCGAGGATGCCAACGTCGTCTCTTCCCGCGCGGTGAATGCGTTCGCGCAGCAGGTGCGCCCGCTCGGCGACCTCAGCGAACGAGGTCGCCACGACTCACTTCAGGAACGAGGGGACGTCAAAATCGTCGTCGCCATCATCGAGCGGGTCACGCTGGGGTTCGTCGGAGAACAGTTCCTTGATGGAGCTCGCCTTCGAGGGGCTGTCGACTGCCTTCAGTGAGGGGGTCTTTGCCGTTGCGGAATCCCAGCGGTCGAAGCCCGCAGCGATGACCGTGACCTTCACTTCGTCACCCATCTCGTCGTCGATGACGGTGCCGAAGATGATGTTGGCATCAGGGTGCGCCACGCCCTGAATAATCTCGGCAGCGGCATTCATCTCGAACAGGCCGAGATCGCTCGGTCCCGTGATGTTGAGCAGGATGCCGCGTGCGCCATCGATGGTGCTCTCGAGCAACGGACTGCTGATGGCCGCCTTTGCGGCAGCAGTTGCACGATTATCGCCGTTCGCCTGCCCGATACCCATGAGTGCCGTGCCGGCGTTCTGCAGGATCATCTTGACGTCCGCGAAGTCGGTGTTGATGAGGCCGGGAGTGGTGATGAGGTTCGTGATGCCAGAGACACCTTGGAGGAGCACCTCGTCGGCCATTTTGAAGGCGTTGAGCACGCTCGTCTTGTCGTTCGACACCGTGAGCAAGCGATCGTTGGGGATCACGATGATCGTGTCCACCTTCTCGCGGAGCTTCTGGATTCCCGTCTCTGCCTGGACAGCGCGGCGACGGCCCTCGAACGCGAACGGACGGGTGACAACGCCGATGGTGAGCGCACCGAGGCTGCGGGCGATCTCCGAGATCACCGGGGCTGCGCCCGTACCCGTTCCACCACCCTCGCCTGCGGTAATGAACACCATGTCGGCGCCCTTGATGACCTCTTCGATCTCATCGCGATGGGCCTCGGCAGCAGCGCGCCCAACCTCGGGATCGCTGCCAGCACCAAGTCCGCGCGTGAGGTCGCGGCCAACGTCGAGTTTGACGTCGGCGTCACTCATCAGCAACGCCTGAGCGTCGGTGTTCACGGCAACGAACTCGACACCCTTCAGGCCAGCGTCGATCATGCGGTTCACGGCGTTGACGCCGCCGCCGCCCACGCCGACCACTTTGATGACGGCGAGATAGTTCTGGGGTGATCCGGCCATCAGGCGTTCCTCCGGGCGTGGGTCATTGGGTCATTCTCCCACGAAACGGCCCGCGGGAGGTGTCTTTCGAATGAGGACACGACAGGTTAGAGCCCCGGTCAGGAGATCGCGCGTCAGGCGTTCGAGGTGGTGATGAGGTCTGCCTTGCAGGCCGTGATCCGGCCGGGAGGAGCCTGTTTCGGGTCCACCTTGGTGTTGATGAACGCAGTGAGTGACACGATCTGGAGCACGTCAAGGTTCTTGGCCGCACACAACTCCACCAGAGTGTCGCCCCGCTTGTTGATGGCGAGCGTCATCGACACGTTGAACTGTTGGTCCACCTCAAACACCTTGACGAGGTCACGCAATGCCGACGGCAGCGCCGTCACCAGCTGAGCGACCTTGCCGTATTCGGGGGCAGTCTCACCGGCCTTGAGGCTCGGGCCCGCTCCATAGATCGCCATGTAGTCCACGGGACGACCCTCGAACACGTCGATCACTCGACCCTCGATGTCGATTGGCCTCCACTGATTGTCCTCCCCCAGGTATGCGGCGACCGGGGTGCGTTCGGCGATCTGGATCAGCACCGTGTGTGGGAACTTCATCTCCACCGTTGCGTATTTCACCCAGGGCAAGGCGGCAAGTCGGCGCTTCACCCCGTCTAGATCGGCCGTGAGAATCGGCTTGTGCCAGACACTCGAGGTGATCTCGTTCACCTGTTCCTGATCGGTGTAGACGATGCCCGACACCTTGATCTTGTTGATTCCGAAGAGCGGCGTCGAGAGAACGAGCGCAGAAATGATCACCAAAAGCACTGCCCCGCCGAGCACAGCCGACCAGACGATCCGGCGACGTCCGGCGCGTTGGCTCACCGCAAGACGTCGGGCCTTCAGACGAGGGTGTACCCGGGGACCGCGGGCATCGTCGGGCGAGCGAGACGATTGGGCGGTGTAACTGGCATCCGGGAGTTCGTCGTCTCCCTCCTTGCCGATAACGATGACGCGGGCGCCGGTTCGGTCGCCCGTCGCATCGTGCGTTTCACCCTCGGGCAACGGAACGTTGACCAGAGTTGTTGCTGCGGTATCGGCGCCGGGTACGACCATGACCTCTGTCGGACGCGATCCCGTAGACCGTGTGTCCTCCGGAAGCGGGATCAGTAGCGGATCGATGGTCGGACCCGAACCCGGTGCGGCATCAAGCGCAGGTTCGCCGATGACCACAGTCCGACGCTTCGGGGTGGTGGATTGCTCCTCGTCGCTCACGACGCGACCTCGTCAAACCCCACGAGACGGATCTCGCTTCGCAGGCGAATTCCTCGCTCTGTCCAGACCCGTTCCCTCACGTACTCGATCACCGCTCGGACGTCGGCTGCTGTCCCACCCTCGGTGGCCTGGATGAAGTTCGCGTGCTTGTCCGAGACGTATGCGGAGCCGATACGCAGCCCGCGCAGACCGAGCTCGTCAATGACCTGGCCTGCCGCCAGTTCTCCGGGAATGGGATTCACGAACACCGAACCTGCATTCTGGCCGCCCGGCTGGTGCTCGCGGCGCCACCGGACGATCTCGGCGAGTTCGCGCTCCCCCACTGCGATGTCACCGTGCCGGAGGGAGAAGCGTGCCGCCACAACAACCTGTTCATCGCGAAGGTCCGAACCGCGAAACCTCAACGCGACCGCATCGGCCGCCAGCCTGGAATAGACCCCCGACCGAAGGTCGAAAATGTCGACATCAGCCAACGACGCAGCGACATCGGAACCATGGCCCCCGGCGTTCATCCGAACGCCCCCGCCAACTGATCCCGGAACACCAACAGCCCACTCGAGCCCGGTGAGTCCAGCAGCAACGGTACGTCTCGCGAGGACTGGCAACAGGGTGAACCCGCCAGCAGTCACCTCGGTGCCCCGTACCTCAATCTCGGCGAAAGCGTCCCCGAAGGACACTGCCAGACCATCGAATCCGGCGTCTGCGACGAGGAGGTTCGAGCCACGCCCCACGACGAGGATCGCAAGACCGGTGTCGCTCGCTACTCGATGCACAGCGACCAACTGATCGGGGTGCTCAACTCGAACGAAGACTCGCGCCGCGCCACCGACGCGGTACGTCGACAGCGGGGCGAGCGGCACTTCGCGTTGAGCGAGCTCCCCGAGCGCCGCTACGGCCCGATCGACAGCCTCGGCGACGGCGCTGCTGGTCACCGCTGCGTCCGTTCCGCGTCCAATTCCGATCGGCGGGCGATCACCTCGGACGGAAGGCTCGCCACATCGCCACAGCCCATCGACACGCAGACGTCACCCGGACGGACCTCTCGTGCAAGGAACTCGATGAGGTCGTGTCTGCGAGGGAGCCACACCACCTGCTGGTACGGATGCGCGTCGAGAATCGCGTTGACCACCAGCTTTCCGGTGACGCCAGGAATCGGGGCATCGCCAGAGGGATAGATGTCGGTAATCACCGCGAGGTCAGCCCCGACGAAGGCATCGCAATACTCGGGTGACATCAGGGCCATCCGTCGATAGCGGTTGGGCTGGAACACGGCAACGACCCGCGAGAAGCCATCACCGCTGGATCGAAGCGCGTCGATCACCGCAGAGATCTCGTTCGGGATATGCCCGTAGTCGTCGACGAAGGTCGCACCGCCGTGACGCCCACGGAAGTCGAGCCGTCGAGCAACACCCCCGAAGCGCTCGAGCGCCGCTCCGATGGTGTCGAACGGGACGCCGAGTTCAGTCGCCATGGCGATGACCGAGGTGGCATTGAGGACGTTGTGCATCCCCCGAAGCGGAAGGTGCACCTCGCCGAGACGTTCGCCCCGACGAGCGACGGCGAACTTCCAACTCCCAGACTCGGACTGTGCCTCGACGACGCGGTAATCGGCATCTGCGGAAACGCCGTAGGTGATGACGCTCCGGGTGGAGGCGAGCCGCCGACAAATGTCGTCATCGACGCAGAGCACACGTGGACCGGCGATCTGGTCGAGGTATTGCTCGAAACCATCCACGATGGCCTCGAATGAGCCGTAGTTCTCCAGATGGTCGACGTCGACGTTGGTGAGGATGGATGCCGCTAACGGAAGCTGTAGGTGTGTGAGGTCGCTCTCGTCTGCCTCGACCACAAGCCAATCGCCACCGGTCCATTGCGCACCGGTTCCGGTGTCGGTGACATCACCACCGATCACAAAGCTTGGCCGCATCCCTGCGGCGGCCAGTACCAGCATGAGCATGGAGGATGTTGTGGTCTTGCCGTGTGTGCCAGCAACCCCGACTGCTTGGGCCATCGCGCAGATGGAGGCGAGCATGCCCGCCCGATGCAGTGTGGGGATCCCCGCCGCCCGCGACGCCACGAGTTCGATGTTTCTCTCGGGGATCGCTGTCGAGTACGTGACGGCATCGCAACCCTCTACTACGGCCCGGTCGTGCCCGATCTGTACGGCAACACCCGCGCTGCGGAGTCGGTCGAGCACTGGTACTTCACGCAGGTCACTCCCCGACACCGTGTGCCCCATCTCAGCGAGCACCAGCGCAAGCGCGCTCATGCCCGGCCCACCGACACCCACGACGTGGAAACGACCGGGCCGCGAGAGATCGAGTGGAGCAATGGGCCTTCGGTTACTCACGGCCGACAGCCTCGATGAGTCGCGCCAGCGAGCGGCTGCGGTGTTTGGTCCCCGCTTCCCGCGCAGCGAGCGCCAGGGCAGATCGGGTCGCTGCATCGGAGACGAGGCGATCAACCTCTAGAGCGAACCGGGCGGGCGTCAACTGAGCCTCGGAGACCAGCACGGCGCCTCCCTGGTCGGATAGCCAACGGACGTTCTCCGTCTGATGATCTTCGGCGGCACCGGCCCACGGAACAAGTATCGAGGGAACCCCCACAGCAGCGACCTCACATACCGTGCTTGCTCCACCCCGACCCACGATCAGATCGGCAGCCGCGTACACAGAGGGCATCCTCGACTCAAAGCCGACCACGTCGTACAGAATGCCAGTCGAGCCATCGCGAGCGCTGGGCATCGAAGCAACAAATCGCTCCCCACAGAGATGACGGACAGCCAGATCCTTTCGCTCGGCGTGGGTGTCGATGTAGGCCGCGACAGCATCGTTGAGCACACCCGACCCGAGCGAACCCCCCATGATCACGACGAGGAAGCGGTCCTCGGGCACGCCGAGTTCGCGACGCGCGGCATCACGATCGCGGGAACGGTCCACCTCAACGATGGCTCGACGGAGCGGCGCCCCGGTGTACACAGCATGGGGCAACGGTGAATCAGGAAACGCCACGGCACAGGCCGCCGCACGCCCTGCAGCGAGTCGACTCGCTCTGCCCGGACGCTTGTCGTAACTCACCACGACGACGGGAATGTCGAGACGTCGTGCTGCAAGCACGGCAGGAAGGCTCGCATAGCCCCCAACCGAGACCACCACGGACGGCTTCAGTTCACCCAGCAGTCGGATAGCCGCCTTGCGGGCGGAGAGCATCTTGACGAGGAATGCAACGTTGTGCCTCAACGCAGAGCGGGAGAGCGATCGCTTCAGGCCCACGACATCGAAGTAGGTATGCGGGAAACCGGACTCCGGGAGCAGTTGCACCTCAACGCCACGCCGGGCGCCCATGTAGTGAATCTCGCTCGGATCGTGACCGAGCGAGACCAAGCCCTCCGCGACGGCAAGCGCCGGGAGCACGTGGCCGGCCGTGCCACCGCCGGCAACGACTGCAAAGACCTGAGTGCTCATCGTCCGTTACGGGCCACGTTGAGCAGCAGGCCGCCTGCAGCCATCAGGGCCAGGAGCGAGGAACCGCCGTAGGAAAGGAACGGGAGGGTGAGACCGGTAACCGGCATCATGCCGACCACGCCGCCAACGTTGATCACAGACTGAATCCCGATCCATGCCACCACGCCACCCGCAACGAGCGAACCGAAACGGTCACGGCTCGCCATGGAGACGAGTGTGCCCGCCCAGGCGAGCGCTACATACGCGCCGAGGACTGCGAAGACGCCGAGAAAGCCGAGTTCCTCGGCAAGCACGGCAAAGATGAAGTCAGAGTGGGCGAGCGGAACGTAGCCCCACTTGCCTGAACCAGCGCCAACACCGCTCCCCGTGAACCCGCCATTGGAGATGCTCAGGATCGACTGCCAGGTCTGATAGCCGTCGCCCTCTCTGCTGTTCATCAGGTCGAGGAAGGCAGTCCAACGTTGACGCCGGTATGGGGTGCTGAGCGCGAAGGCAACAGCCACACCACTCAGCCCTGTGGACACCCCCGCCATCGGGAGCAGCGGAGCCCCACCGAGGAAGAGCACGGAAAGCCCCACCGAACCGAGCACGATCGCCGAGCCAAGGTCGTTCTGGGCGATCATCATCACAGCGCCGAGTCCGATCACGCTCAGACACGGAAGCATGACTTGTTTGAGTTCACCCATACGGCTGCCGCGTCGGGCGATCACATCCGCAACGACGAGGAGCACGGCCAGCTTGAGGAACTCAGACGGCTGGAACACGATCGGCCCGATTCCTACCCAGGCGCGGGCTCCGCGAACGGACACACCAATACCTGGGACGAATGGAACGAGCATGAGCCCCATCGCCACGAGCCAGAACGTCCTGCAGAACATTCGCACACGGCGAAGGGGTGTGCGGAGTGCGACCCACATGCCGAGCATGCCGACGATGGCCCAGATCACCTGCCGCTGGAAGTAGCGCCACGGTGAGTTACCGGCCTGGAACTGCGTAATCGATGAGGACGAGAGCACCATGACGAGCCCGAGCGGCACGAGAACCGCTATCACCATGGCGATGACGTAGTAACTGATCGGCAGCGGCGCCGTCTCGACAACGTTTCTGCCCGACGGATGGCGGCGTCGCGATGCCATCGCGGCACGGCGAAGGTGGCGAGCGGAGGCGAGTTCGGACGTGGTCGCTGTCATCGCGTCCCCCTACCCCTGCACGTGAACGAAGTCGGCGATGAACAACGCAAGCGCTGCGGCAACGCAGAGGCCCGAGATGATCCAGAACCGGATGATGACGGTGGTCTCGGGCCAGCCCGACAGTTCGAAGTGATGATGGATCGGCGACATCTTGAACAGTCGCTTGCGCCTGCCAGTCGCCCGGAAGTATCCCATCTGGACAGCGACCGAGCCGATCTCCATCACATTCAGGCCGCAGATGAGGATCAGCAGGAGATGTGTATCGGTGGTGATGGCGAGCATCGAGAGCGCGGCACCAATGCCGAGCGCGCCCACGTCGCCCATGAAGATGCGCGCTGGCGCCGCGTTCCACCACAGGAAGCCGATACACGCGCCGGCAAAAGCTGCGCCCACGACCGCCAGGTCAAGTGGGTTTACCACCCCACCGCGAACCCCCGCCTTGAAGGCGTAGATACCGGGGTTGCGGAACGCCCAATACGCGATGATCGTGAACGCGGCGAATCCCAGGATGGCGGAGCCACCGGCCAGGCCATCAAGTCCGTCGGTGACATTCACGGCGTTCGTCGTGGCAAAGATGATGAAGCCCGTCCAGATCACCCAAATCACGAGGTGAAGGTGCCAACCCGGGTTGTCATGACGTGTGAACGACAAGGTTCGGGACACGTTGGTCGTGAGTGCCAACAGCAGGGCAAGTCCGATGCTGATGGCAAAGGTGACGTAGCCCTTCACTTTCCAGAACACGCCGCGATTGCGTCCCTTGCGGACCTTCGCGAGATCGTCTGCCAGTCCGAGAAGCGCCATCACCACAACGGCGAGCAGCATGATCATCGCCTGATCCGAGAACACCACACCGCGACGTATGTGGGTGACCACATAGCCAACGATGGCCGAGAGCACGATGGCGATCCCGCCCATGGTGGGGGTGCCGTGCTTGTGACCGTGGTCGGCGACCACAGCATTGTTCTCGTCCTTGGTCAGGATGGGTTGACCCTTGCCGAGATTCTTGAAGAAGCGGATGAGGAATCGGGTCGAGAGCAGCGAGGCGACGAGCGAAACCGCCCCAGAGAGAAAGATGGCAATCACTGGAGTCCCTCCAGAATCCTGCGCGCCACCACTCGATCGTCGAACTCGCTCACTTGCTCACCAATCGTTTGGGTGGTCTCGTGACCCTTGCCGGCCAGCACCACAACGTCCTCAGGTCTGGCGAGTCTAAATGCAGCCTCGATAGCGATGGCGCGATCTGGTTCGACGATCACGGCTTGCCGACTGTCTGACGGTACGCCGAGGAGAATCTCGTCAATAATGGCCCGCGGATCCTCGCTTCGGGGGTTATCCGAGGTCACGATCACGAGGTCAGCACCACTCGACGCCACACGCCCCATGTTGGGGCGCTTCGCTCGATCTCGATCGCCCCCGCATCCGAACACAACAATCACTCGCCCATCCGCCGCAACGTGACGCGCCGACGAAAGGACGGTGTCGAGGGCATCAGCCGTGTGTGCGTAGTCGACAATCACCACGAAGTCCTGGCCCGCCCGTACTGCCTCGAAGCGGCCGGGAATCGGGACTGCCTTCGACAGACCCGCGGCGATGTCCGCAACGCCCAGACCGAGGGTGACAGCGGTAGTCGCTGCCGCCAGCGAGTTTGAGAGATTGAAGATTCCGCCTACGGGGACGACCACACGGGATCCACGCCACCGGTACGAGAGTTGATCAGCACCCACCTCGACATCGGAGAGTTCTCCCAGCGAATACGGCACGATCGGGATGTCTGCGCTGGCAGCAATCCTGCGCCCAGCCTCGTCGTCCACGTTCACCACACCGACGGAGGCCAAGGAAGGCCGGAACAGGCTCGCCTTGGCCTGGAAGTATCTCTCCATATCGCCATGCAGGTCGAGGTGGTCGTGGCCCAGGTTCGTGAACACGGCAGCGGCGAAATGCATGCCGTCGACCCGGTGCTGGACGAGTGCGTGAGAGGACACCTCCATCGCCACCGATGTCACTCCCGAGTCAGCGAGTTCCGCGAGGGTTCGTTGAAGGTCGGGCGCCTCGGGAGTCGTAAGCGTGCCGCCGATCGTCCCGATCACAGCGGCGGGCCGTCCCACCGCCTCAAAGATGCTTCGCAAGAGGTGGGTGGTGGTCGTCTTTCCGTTGGTGCCGGTGACGCCGACGACCGCCATGCGGCGCGATGGGTCGCCATGGACCGCGCACGCGATCCTTGACATCGCCGCACGAACATCTGCAACAACCACCTGGGGTACGTCAACGTCGAGTTCGTGTTCGACGATCAGTGCCGAGGCCCCTGCGGCCGCCACAAATGCGGCATCGGCGTGGCCATCATGACGACTCCCCCTGATGCAGCAGAACACTCCACCCGGCACGACATGACGGGAGTCCTGGGAGATCCCAGAGACGACGGTCATCGGGTCGCCAACAATCTGATACGCGCCCTCAAGTGACGCTCGTTCCACGATTGTCTGCAGGGTGGACTCTCGCCTCACTGCGGTCAACGTCACTTCTTCGACGACTTGCTCGTTGGGCATCCACCAGCGCTGGAGGGCGCCTGGATTCCGAGGTCGACGATGGCTGCGCGAGCGATCTTGTTGAAGACCGGGGCCGCTGTGTTCGCCCCGAAGTGCTGTGCCCCCGGCGGTGGTTCGTCAATCGAGACGAGCACGGTGATCTGCGGATCCTCGGCGGGGAGAAATCCGACGAACGATGCGTAGTACGAACGACGGCCCTGCTCGTCAAAGTAGGTGCCGTTCTTCTGCGCCTTGTACCCGGTTCCGGTCTTGCCGGCAATCGTATAACCCTTGATTCCGGCCCAACCCTTGGCAGTGCCCGTGCACACCACATCGCGCATCAGCAGGTTCATCTGCGCGGCAACCTCTGCGGACACCACGCGCCGGGTCGCCGACGGCATGGTGTCGGTTCGCTTCCCAAAGGGTGACACCACAGACCTCACCAGCTTCGGCGCAACGTAGATGCCGCCGTTGGCAATGACATTCACGGCACTCACCAACTGGATTGCCGTTGCCGAGACACCCTGGCCGTATGCGACGGTCACGTTCTCGGTCCCGCGCCACTTCGAGTTGGGCCGCAGGATGCCGCGGCTCTCCCCAGGGAAATCCAGCGCAGTGGGCTCACCGAGACCGAAGGCACGCATGTAGGCCTCCTGTTTGTCCGGCCCGATGCTCTCCGACACAAAGATCGTCCCGATGTTCGAGGACTTCGCAAGGATCTCGTGCACCGTGAGCGGCATCGTGGGGTGAGCCTCGGCATCATGGAGCCATTCGTCCCAGTACTTCTTGCGATAGGGCACGACGAAGCTCGTGTTCGTTGTAACCGTTCGCTCGTTCAACGCCGCAGCGACGGTAACGACCTTGGCCACAGAGCCCGGTTCGTACGAATCGACTGCGGCGTAGTTCCCCGAGCCAACCTTGATCTCGCCGGTCTGCGCATCACGACGCACAGAGGCCATGGCGAGCACTTCACCGGTCTTGGAGTTCAGCACGATCGCCGATGCGCCGCGTGCGCCGAGCTCGGCCACCTTCGCGGTGAGTGCCTGTTCGGCCTGATACTGGAGCGAGAGGTCAAGGGTCAGTTCGATGTCGTTCCCGGGAATCGCCTCGATGAGAGCCTTGTGGCTCGAGGGGATCGAGCGTCCCTTCGTTCCTCGGATCTGGCGCAACTGACCATCCACACCGGTGAGCAACTTGTCGTACTGCTTCTCGAGCCCGCTGCTTCCGATTCCATCGACATCTGCCGAGCCGATGACCCCTCGTGCGACCTCGCCGTTCGGCAGATACCGACGTGTCTCATCGATACTGCCGATACCGGGAAGCTTCAGGTTCTCGATGACGAGAGCCGTCTCGGCCTCGACCTCGCGGGCAACGTAGACAAAGCTCGTATTCGGGACGGACAGCTGAGCGAGGAGCGCCTTCTGACGCTTGGCGCTGAAGCCAAGCAGACGAGCCAGCGCAACGACCGTCCGTCCCGCATCGACGATTGCACGCGGGTCGGCATAGATCGACTTGGATGCCACCGACATAGCGAGCGGCCGACCCGAACGATCGAGCAACTGACCGCGAGGCGCTGGAAGGCGTTCATTGCGTGCGCGCTGCCTGACCGCGTAGGCCTGATACGCCTTCGCCTGCGTGGTCTGCAGCATTCCGACGCGGACGAGGATGCCGGTGAAACACAGGGCGATCGCGACGAGAATGACCACCATCCGACGCCGAAGGTTCCCGGTGCGGAATTCGTGAACCGTTCTGCTCTCAGCGGGAGTGCGGCGACGGAGTTGACTCGCCGAACTCGTCCTCTCGCTGCCGGCTACTACACGAAGGTTCGCACTGGAGTCCCGGCGACCACGACGGCACGCCGGTCCGTCCACCACGCTCACGGCGTCGTCCCGGGGTCTTCCAGCGACATCCCTGCAGAGGACGTGAGTACCGTGCGGTAGGTAGCGGGATCAACCTCGACAAACCCCACCGTTTCGGCGGCGACGAGGTTCAGCCGGCTGGCCTCCCGCCCGAGACGAACCGGCGAACGGAGTTCGGCCTGCTGGCGTTCGAGTGTCTGTTGCAGGGCGCGAGCCTTGTCCACCTTGACGAGCAGTCGGTCGAGCTGAACCTGGTCCTCGGCCATCCGAGTCTGGAACGTGGTGATCCCGAGCATCGCAAGGAACACCAAGACGAGTGCGGGCGCGAGGATCGCAGCGATGCGACGACGGCGTGGCACCTCGCGGAGATGGTTGCGCAACGACGGGCGGTGACCACGATGGGCATCTGTCTCCGACTCGACTCGGGGACGAAAGACCTGCACCTTTGCAAGCGCCGCAAGATCCGCAGGGAGGGGTCGGCTCGCCGCTCGACGCGTCAACGGGCGCGGTGCGGCCACCGGCTGCACTCGACGGGCTCGTGCCGTTGCCGAGGTCGTCGCTGACTGCGGACGCGACTGCGCACGAGTCACCGGACGCGACTGCGCACGAGTCACCGGACGCGTCTGCGCACGCGTCACCGGACGCGTCTGCGCACGGTTCACCGGACGGGATTGAGCGTTGGTGTCCGGACGCCGGGGGGCGAGGTCCGAACGACGCTCGAGTCGCTGGGCTGCGGCAGTCACTGCGCATCCCCAACAACGTTGATCTTCTCGACGACACGCAGAATCGCTGACGCCGCACGCGGATTGCGCTCGATCTCCACTCGGGAGGGCACACGCTTTTCGGGTCGCACGATTCGTGCCGTAGCCACCGCACCGCAGCCACAGGGGTAACCGGCCGGACAGGTACATCCGCCTGTTGCCGCCGTGCGGAAGGCGTGCTTCACGATCCGGTCCTCGCCCGAATGGTAGGAAAGCACCGCTACACGCCCACCGGGTGCCGTTGCGTCGATCGCCTGCACCAGTGCTTCGGCGAGTACGTCGAGTTCCTGGTTCACCTCGATCCGAAGGGCCTGAAACGTGCGCTTGGCTGGGTGGCCGCCGGTACGCCGCGCCGCCGCCGGGATGGCGGCACGCACGATCTCGGCAAGTTCGCCTGTTGTACGAATGGGTCGGTGCGCTACCAACGATTTGGCGATGCGAAATGCGAATCGCTCGTCGCCAAACTCGCGCAACACCCGGGCGAGATCGTCCAGCGAGTACTCGTTCACGACCTCCGCGGCTGTGCGTCCCGTCGTGGGATTCATGCGCATGTCGAGCGGGCCGTCGAAGCGGTACGAGAAGCCGCGCTCCCCCTCATCGAACTGATGGGACGAGACGCCTAAGTCGAAGAGGATTCCGCTCACGTGATCGATCGAGAGGGTTGTCATGACGTCACTGAGGGAGTCGAAACGTGCGTGGCGTGTGACCACCCGCTCGGCAACTGGAGCGAGGTTGGTAGTAGCCGCTGCGAGCGCCACTAGGTCCTGATCGAGGCCGAGGATCCGACAATCGGGTCGTTCCTCGAGCAGTCGACGGGAGTGCCCGCCGCCACCGAGTGTCATGTCCACCAACCAGCCCGTTGGGACTTCGGCGAACACCTCGAGAATCTCAGCGAGCATCACCGGTTCGTGCCGGAACTCACCAGTCATCACTGCCAACCCTTGGGGCCATGGAGAACCTGGGTCGCCCCGCTCACGGGCAGCTCCCCGACCAGCGAGTGCTGCCGGGATTTCTCCCCGGTACAAGCGAGATGGAAGCGGGCGGAGTTGGGGCTGTCCATCTTGCTGGTCGGGAAGCTGCCGATGAGCGGAACGTCACCGGGGGCCATGTCTGTCTCGTTCCTCGTCCTCCCCTCAGTTCGAGGTGCCCTTGATGAGGGCACTTCCCTGCTCGATCTGCTGCCCGTAAGCCACGGGGTTCCAGAGCTCGACCCGGTCAAACGAACCCGCGACGACAACCGCCGCCTTCGGCTCGATACCGGCGAACTCACGCAGTTCTTGGGTGATGAGGAAACGACCCTGCGCATCGAGGGCAACTTCGACGGTGTCACCGGAGAGGGCGCGCTGTTGCGACTTGCTCATCTCTCCTCGCTTCACCTTCTCGAGTAGTTCGGCAACCATCTCGTCGAACCCCTCCTCCGTCATCACGTCGATACATCCGTCCTGGCCTCTGGCGAGGAAGCACCGGGGTTCAAAGCGCGCGCGAAACGCTGACGGCAGCGCCAGTCGACCCTTGTCGTCGACTTGGCGCTCGTAGCGACCCACGAAGCGCTGCATTGGTTCCCGGTTTCTCCTTGCCTGAGCGGTGGAGTTCGGTTCCCCGTTCTCCACGTGTCCCCATTATTCCCCACTTCTCCCCTTTCGTCAAGCCTTCTTCCCCACAATTCACCACCAGCCGTGGAATTACCCGTAGCGATCTCGCGCGGAGCGCGCGAGATCGGGCGAAAGATTGACAAAATTGGCGGGAAAACCTCACAATGCGCGGTTTTTCGCCGCAGGCCGCAGGAGTCCGGGGCAGGTGGGGAGAACGGGCTACTCCCCACCGGCCCCCACCGCCGACTCGTTGGGTCAGCTGGGGACGCGGGTGGTCAGTGGGTAGTCAGTGGGTGATACCGAAGGGCTTCAGCGAAGCGGGTCGGCAGGCCGAGTCAGGCGGAACTGAGCGACATTGAGGTACCCGCTCGCAAACCCTGCCTCGCAATACGCGAGATAGAACTCCCACATCAACCGGAACACCTCGTCGAAGGGATCGCCAGACACCGAGTCCCAGTTCGCAAGGAAGCGTTGACGCCAGAGGCGCAGGGTTCGGGCGTAGTCGGCGCCGAAATCGTGTCGAGAGACGACCCGAAGCGACGTAGCCGTGTTGCAGCATTCCTCGACGGCCTCGACAGACGGGATGATTCCGCCGGGAAACACGTATTTGTGGATCCAGGTGTACGCGTCCTTGGTCGCAAGCAGACGATCATGCGCGATCGTGATGGCCTGGACTGCAGCACTACCGCCCGGCCGCAGGAGGCGATCGATGGTGGCGAAGTACTCGGGCCAGAACTTCATTCCGACCGCCTCGATCATCTCCACGCTCACGATGGCATCGAATGTCCCGGTAGCAAGGCGGTAATCCTCGAGTAAGACGTCCACCGAATCCGTGAGCCCGGCGCGCTCGACACGTTCAAGCGCAAGCGCTCGCTGCTCTTGCGACAACGTCAATGACGTCACCCGAGCACCCCGCTGCGCCGCTTGAATCGCCAGCTGGCCCCAACCGGTTCCGATCTCGAGCACTTCGGTCCCCCGAGTGACACCAGCAAGGTCGAGCACCGCATCAACCTTGCGACGCTGGGCTCCGGCGAGGTCGTCCCCGTGGGCGAACATCGCAGACGAATAGGTCATCGTCTCGTCGAGGAAACTCGCAAACATCTCGTTCGACAGGTCGTAGTGGCGGCCGATGTTGCGTCGAGCCTGTTCGACGGTGTTCTCCTCGTGCGCCGGTTGCGCCGCCTCTGCAAGTCGCCTCAGGCGCTGAAGCGGCCGGGGTACCAGCGTCGCCATGTTGCGAGCAAAGGGCGTGAGGAGGTCTGCCAGATCGGTCTGCGGACCAGGCGCCCAGTCGCCCGCCATGTACGACTCACCAAAGCCGATCTTCGCGTCCGTGCCAAGCCGGCCGAAGAACGCCTGTGGATCGCGGACCACCATCTCCAACGATCCATCCACTCCGGCACCCATGCGGTCGCCGTCGGCGAACGTCACGCAGACCGGAAGCGTCTTCGTCGCGTGACGCATGATTCGGCGAGCAACCGTTCGGCGTACTCGCGAGGACGGGACGTCGAAGAGGCCCGGCCAGCGCGAACGAAGTTCGTCGGAGATCTCGGGCGAGGGGTTCATGCGACACCATCTTGGTGAACATGGGGAGCGCGACGCACAACCGGGAGGCGACGGGCCCACAGCCACACCCCGTGGAGTCGGATCATGAGCCAGATTCGCTGCGTGAGAAACGGATGGCGGAGCACGGTCCGACGTACGACGCTCGCCGTCGCATGCTGTGCTGCTCCCTCGAATCGCGCCACGAAGTCGCCCTTGCCCGGTCGCTGGAGAGTGATCGCGGTGCGAACCCGGCCTTGCTCAACACAGAACTCCATGCGGTAGCGCCCTGAGACGTCGTTGAACGGCGAGACGTAGAACGCCTTGTTGACTCCTGTAACTCCGGAACGATCAGGTACCACGACATAGGCGTGACGCTCGCCGTAGGTGTTGTGCACCTCGGCAACCACACAGGTCAACAAACCGGCGGCGTCGAAGCACCAGAAAACTGTGAGCGGGTCAAAGACGTACCCGGCGACACGGGCGTTCGCGAGCATCACGATCCGCCCTGCCGTCACGTCGAATCCCTCGGTCCGGGCAAACCGTTCAACATTTGCTCGAATCGTCGGCAGTGAATCGTGGCCGGTGCCCCCGAGATGGTCCCGAACATCGAAGCGGCATACCCAACGCCGCCAGTCGGTCGGGCTCGGGACATCGTCGAGATCGACCAGCCACTGATACGTCTCATGTCGAAAGCCATGCCGCACCGGATCAACACGACGATGGACAAGCGGTCCGCTGACGATGGCGGGAAGTAGCGGCAGGTCGTCGACGGTGTTCACCACACCACCCCGAAATGCTCGGCCGCAGCAACGCCGGAGCGACACCCATCCTCGTGGAAACCCCAGCCGTGGTAGGCGCCCGCAAACACGGTGTGCTGGGTGTTCAACGACGGCAGTCTGCGCTGCGCAGCGAGTGCCTCACCGTCGTAGATCGGGTGCTGGTAGTTCATCACTGCCAGAACACGCTCTGGATCGATGTGCTGTCGGGCATTCAGCGTCACCAGGTAGTGCTGAGTCGACGTAATCCCCTGCAGCCGGTTCATCCAGTACGTCACCACAGGCGCATCGTGCGACCCGTTCGGCGTCAGGTAGTTCCACGACGCACGGGCATTGCGGGCCCGCGGCAGCAACCGTTCGTCGGTGTGGAGTACCACCTCGCTCGACGAATAGCGGATAGCGCCGAGCACCTCTCGCTCCACATCAGTCGCGTCGGCGAGCAGAGCGAGCGCCTGGTCTGGGTGCGTGGCAATCACGATCCTGTCAAAGCGTTCGACGGCCCCGGTCGAGTCAACGACCTCGACGTCGGCATCGCATCGACGCACACCAGTGACCCGACGGTTGGAACGGATGTCGGGCAGCATGCGAGCAATGGATTCGATGTAGGTCGAGGAACCGCCGACGACGGTGAACCATTGAGGCGATCCCGAGACGGCGAGCATTCCGTGATTGTCGAGGAATCGGAACAGGTAGCGAGCGGGGTAGTCCAGCGCCAACGCGGCACCCATCGACCACACACAGGAGACAACGGGCACGGCAAAGAGATCGAGGAACCGTTGTGAGAAGCCATTCGCGGCGAGAAACGCCCCGTAGGTCTGCTCTTCCGAATCGTCCGTCGACGAGAGAAACTGTGAGGCGAGGCGATGGAAGCGCCGAACCTCGGCGAGGAGTCGGAGGAACTGGGGGTCGAGCACACGGCGAGGCTGAGCCAGTACCCCACGCGCACCACGGCCACCGGCGTACTCGAGACCACTGGCCCGGTCCACAATGCTCATACTCATCTCGGTGGGATGGCGCACCACGCCGAGCTCACGAAACAGGCGTCCGAGCAATGGATACGTTCGGTCGTTGTGCACGATGAACCCGCTGTCGACCGCCACCCTGGCCCCTGACGGGTCGGTGATCCGGTGCGTATGCACGTGACCGCCGAGCCGTGTGTCTTGCTCGAATACGGTGACGTCGTACCGGCGCGACAGCAGGTACGCGGCCGTCATTCCGGCGACACCGGAACCCACGACGGCCACGCGGTTGCCCGACGAGACGTCGACACCGCTCATCGCCGTGCCAGCGATCGTTCGAGATCCGCACGGTCCAACACCACCGGTGCAACACAGTCGACCAGCGCGTCTGCAGGTGGGTGATCCGGTGCCAGCAGTTCCAAGAGGCGCTCGGGTCGCCACACCCGATAGGTAGCGCACTGGTACCGAATGAGGTTCCGGGTCCGCCGCTGACTGAGCCCGAGCACCTTGCGGTGACCAACTGTCACCTCACCAGGCCCCCATCCAGCAAAGCACGCCAACGACGACCACTCGTTGCTGATCAGCGGGCCACGATGGACCGCCAAACCATCCGTGCCGAGAGCCTCCACGACGACCTCGCCAACCCACCAAGCAGCACGCGAGACGTCACGTTCCCAGAGCGAGTCTCCTTCGGGAATGATGAGGTCAAACCAGTCGATCTCGCCAGGGATGAGCAGAACTGCTCCCCCGCCGCTGTGCCGACGCACCACCTCAACTCCGGCCCGGTCGCATGCCCTCCGATTCACCATCGACTCGTCCTGAGTTGAGCCCAGCACGAGGGCAGGCCGGTCGATCTCGAACCACCACAGTGTGGGCACGGCATCGACGGGAAGTTCGCGTGCATGAAACGAGGACGCGCTCCCGCTCACAACTTCCGTGGCCCATCTCACGTAACGAGTCTGCCACCGCCGATCGCCGAGTCAGGAGGCCCGGGCGAGATACGGCAGCCAGTCCTCGGGCACCCGGCCGACGGACGCATCGATCCATGCGCCATCGCGAGGCTGACGGGGCGCATTGGCGAGTCGCATTCCCGCTTCGTCCGGAGTGCGGTCCCGTTTGCGGAGGTTGCACGGGCGACAGGCAGCAGCAACGTTCTCCCACGTGTGACGACCGCCACGCGAACGTGGCATGACGTGGTCGATCGAGTCGGCGTACCCGCCGCAGTACTGACACGCGTACTGATCGCGGATGAACACCGCCTTGCGGGACAGCGCCGTGCGCCGGAGGAACGGCACGCGCACCACATACCGCAGACGGATCACCGTAGGAGCGCTGAACGCAAGGGTCGCCGAACGGATCATGTTTCCGTCGTCGTGCACCACTTCGGCCTTCCCTGCCAGCACCAAGCACAGTGCACGGCGGGCAGACACCACGGAGAGCGGCTCGTACGTCGCATTGAGGACGAGCGCGCTCCGCATGATCAGATGGTCCTTGGCCCTGAGGGCTCGGCGCCTCGAGGAGCACGCAGGCGCTGCGTCATCGTGTCGACGTCCCCAAGCGACCCAACTGTTGGCACCACGTCAGGTAGTGAATCACATCAGCAGGGTCGGGGCGGTGCAGTTCGTCGCCGTACTGCGTCTCCATCCGGAACCGGAGGTAACTGCCGCCCGGAACCGGAAGGAATGGCGGCCGACGCCACCAACCGGGTCGTGCAAGTCTCCCGGCCTGTCGCATCGCCACCGGCCAGAGTCGCGGACGCGCGGCGACTGCCGCACCAACGGCTACCCATGCGACAATCGCCGGTCGGCGACGGCTCAACGGGGCTCTTTCGGGAGGCCGAGCACCATCTCGCCGAGAATGTTGCGCTGTACCTGTGAGGTACCCGCGTAGATGGTCCCGGCTCGGGCATTGAGGAACGTGTTCGTCCATGAGGCCGTGGAGTTCGGGGCGCTGCCATCGTCGGTCTGGAACGAGCTGAGCGGTGCACGGCCCGTCGGCACCAGACCATCTGCGCCCATGATGTCCATGGCGAGTTCGGTGATCACGCGGTGGTACTCGCTCCAATACAGCTTGAAGATCGATCCGTCCGGTCCGGGATGGTGTCCCTTGAGGAACCCCGTGAGCGTGCGCCACCCGAGCAACTGCATGATCTTCACCTTCGAGTAGCACCAAGCGAGGCGCTGGCGGATGCGCGGGTCGTTGTCCACCCCGCGCTCACGTGCCATGGCTGCAAGCCGCTCGTACTCCGCCATGTAGCGCAGCGGCATGGTGGCAGCAGCCTCGCCACGCTCAAAACCGAGCAGCGTCATGGCGACGGCCCAACCGTTGTTGATACCACCGACGACGTTCTCCTTGGGGGCCACCGCATCGGTGAAGAACGTCTCGTTGAACTCCGAGTCACCCGACATCATCTTGATCGGACGCACCTCGACTCCGGGTTGACGCATGTCGACCAGGATGAACGAGATGCCCTTGTGCCGCGGAGCGTCGGTGTCGGTGCGGCAGAGCACAAAGATGTGGTCGGCGAGATGTCCGGCGGAGGTCCAGATCTTCTGGCCGTTGATGATCCACTGATCGCCGTCGAGCACTGCCCTCGTCCCGAGGTTGGCCAGATCCGAGCCAGCATTGGGCTCGGAGTAACCCTGACACCAAAGATCTGCCCCCGAGAGGATGCGCGGAATGTAGTGCTTCTTCTGCTCCTCGGTGCCCCAACGCAAGAGCGTGTTGCCGAGCATGCCGATGCTGAACGCGTCGTTGCTCCCACCTGCCGGGACGCCGGCACGTACGAACTCCTCGGCCACCACCACCTGTTCCAGCGGGCTCAACCCGCCCCCGCCGTACTCTTTCGGCCAGCCCGGGGCCAGATAGCCCGCCTCGAAGAGCACGTTGCGCCAGTCCTTGCCGAAGGCTTCCGCTTCTGCGTGGTCGAGTTGACCGATGCCTTTCCAGTCCTTGGGGAGCTTCTCGGCGAGGAACGCCCGGACCTTCTCGCGATAGGACTCTGCTTCGGCGGGGTACTTGGGCTGCATGGACGCGACGTTAGCGAGTGTTCCGGGGCCATTAGCGTGCTCTCTTGTGACGATTACCCCCGATTCGTTCTCCAGCCCCACCTCCCCCGGCGCCGCCCAGTCCGCACGCCGGTTTGCCGACCTCTTCGAGGCGCTCACCTCGAACATGGCGCGGGTGATCCGGGGAAAGCGGGAAGCAATCGACCTTGCTGCCATCTGCATGCTCGCCGAGGGTCACCTGCTGGTGGAGGACGTACCCGGGGTAGGCAAGACCAGCCTTGCCAAGGCACTCTCGGCCTCCATCGACTGCAAGTGGCGTCGGGTGCAATTCACCCCCGACCTGCTTCCGACGGACCTCGTCGGCGTGAACATCTGGCTGAAGGCACGGGAGGCGTTCGAGTTTCAGCCCGGCCCCGTCTTCGCCAACATCCTGCTCGCCGACGAGATCAACCGGGCCTCACCCAAGGTGCAGTCAGCACTGCTGGAGGCCATGGAGGAGCGCCAGGTCACCGTTGACGGCACCACGTATCCGCTCCCCACCCCGTTCATGGTGATCGCCACGCAGAACCCGGTGGAGCAGGAAGGCACCTACCGGCTCCCCGAGAGCCAACTCGACCGGTTCCTGCTGCGCATCTCCCTCGGGTATCCCGGACGGGAGGCCGAGGTTGCCATCCTCGACACGCACGGACAGGGAAACGTCGTGAACGAACTGCGTCCCGTGCTCAGCGTCAACGACGTCCTCGGCATGATCGAGGCGGTGAAGACCGTGCACCTCGCACCTGCACTCAAGCATTACCTCGTTGCGATTGCGGAAGCCACGAGGCGTCATCCCAGCCTGACCCTCGGGCTGTCGCCACGCGCAACGCTCCAGCTCGCTCGTGCTGCGCGGTCACGTGCTGCCGCGTCCGGCCGGGACTACGCCACCCCCGATGATGTGAAGGCCATGGCGCCCTACGTCCTCCCCCATCGACTCATGCTCCGGCACGAGGCCGCCGCCGCAGGGCAGACCCGCGAGTACGTCACAGCCGACGTACTCGCCACCGTCCCGGTCCCGACAGCACGTTGACGGCCAGACCAACCAGCACGCACCGCCCATCGGGTCACGCATGATCAACCGCTACGGAATCGCCCTCATCGTGTGCGGCGCCCTGTCCGCAGTGCTGGGACGCGTGTTCGGGGTCATCGAGCTCTACGTCATCGCGGCTGGACTCGTCACCCTGACAGTGCTCAGCACCGTCCTGGTGATCGCGTCGCGGCCGAGCCTTGCCGTCGATCGGGCGGTGAACCCGAACCGTGTGTTCGTCGACGAATCGGCCACGGTCGAACTGTCGGTCCGCAACGTCGGTTGGCGCACCTCACCAGTTGTCCGTCTCACCGATCCCGTAGCAGGCACCATCGGCGCCACGCTGAGCGTTGCACCACTCGGGCGCCGCCGTGAGGCCAGGGCGAGCTACCGACTCCCGTCCGAACGCCGCGGTCACGTACAGATCGGTCCGATGACCGCTGAGCGACGGGATCCGTTCGGTCTCGCCACACACCGATTCACCATCGCAGGCGTCAGCGACATCCTCGTCTACCCGCGGTGGCAGGTGCTCGACTTTCCCGACCGATGGAACGGACCAGGCCCACTCGCGCAGCTCCTCCGACGCC
>CANIBN010000003.1 GCA_947465505.1 Acidimicrobiales bacterium
CCGTGCTCGCGAGCGCCACCAGCATCACGGCGTCCGCGGCAATCATGAATGCGTGAGTGACGGCGAGCGACTCGAAGCGGGCTCGACTCTCCAGCGAGCCGGGTTCAGGTGATGACCAGCCACGCACCTGCTGTGCTCGGTCTCGCGCCATCCGCTCACTGTAAGGGGCGGTGGGCAAGCCGGTTTACCGGTTCCTCAGCGAGACTTTTCGTACTTGTAGCCGAGCCCACGGATGGTGACAACCCGAGTGGGGTTAGCCGGATCGGACTCGACACGCGACCGCAGTCGCTTGATGTGCACGTCGAGCGTCTTGGTGTCACCCACGTAGTCGGTGCCCCAGACACGGTCGATGAGGATGTCACGAGACAGGACTCTCCCCGCATTGGCGAGGAGCAGACGGAGCAGTTCGAACTCCTTGAGCGGAAGACTTACTGACACGCCGCGCACCACGACGATGTGTTGCTCAGGGTCCAGACTCACGTCGCCAACGGAGAGCCCACCGAGGGGGACCTCCTCTCTGCGATCACCCGGAGTGCGACGCAACACGGCCCGCATGCGTGCGACGAGTTCGCGCATGCGGTAGGGCTTGGTGATGTAATCGTCTGCGCCAACCTCAAGACCCACCACGGTGTCGATCTCTGCCGACTTTGCGGTCACCATGATGATCGGAACCTGAGAGCGCTTCCGGATCTCTCGACACACGTCGATCCCGGACACCTTGGGCAGCATGACGTCGAGCAGCACGATGTCCGGACGCACCTCGTCGAAGCGATCGAGTGCCTCAGCGCCATCCCGAGCAACTTCGACGCGAAACCCCTCGCGCTTCAGCCCCACCGTCAGTGCATCGACGAACGACTCTTCGTCCTCGACGACAAACACGGTCTGAACGGTCATCAACAGCTCCTCATCCGGCAGCCGACATGACGTCATCGCTCTGCCGCACCGATACCAAACCAGAGGCAACAGGGATAGACAACGTAAACGTCGATCCTTCACCTTCCTGTGAGGTCACCTTTACCTCGCCGCCATGATTGGCGGCTACGTGGCGAACGATCGCAAGACCGAGACCCACCCCGCCGGTATCACGGGATCGAGCGCGGTCAACTCGATAGAAGCGTTCGAAGATTCGATCGAGGTGCTGCGAGCCGATACCCATGCCGTGATCCGACACGGTGAAGAGCACACGATCGCCCTCGAGGTGCGCCCGCAGTTCGACGCTGCTGTCCATTTCGGAGTATTTCACGGCATTGTCAACCAGGTTGCCGAGTGCGGACACCAACTGTCGGCGATCGCCAACAACGCTCAACGTTGGGTCTGTGTCGTCGATAACCACCTTGATGTGTCGACGCTCTGCAAGGCCCCGAACTCGATCCGCAGCGTCCTCCAGGACTTTTTCGGCGGAAAGCTCCTCGCGGTTGGCGTCGCCACCGAGTTCGATACGGGAGAGCTCGAGCAAGTCTTCGATGGTGAGCGTGAGCCGCTCCGCCTCCCGAACGATCTTCCCGGAAAGCCTTGCCACGACATCCGGGTCGTCACAGTCTGCGAGCGTCTCAGCGAGAATCGACAGTGCTCCGACGGGCGTCTTCAGTTCGTGACTGATGTTTGCCACGAAGTCGGTACGAACAGCGTCGAGGCGGGCCCGCTCTGTGATGTCCGAGATGGTCGCAATGGCGCCGCCGGCCTCCGCCCGTTGTGCGTGGATGAGCAAGACCCGTGCCGGTGGGCCGAACAGTTCCAAGGTCTGACGGCGTTCCTGGCCCTGAAGGGCTGCCTTCAGCAGCACCCCCACGGCTTCGTCGACGAGAATGTCGCCGTGGCGCGCTCCCGCAGCATGCAGCGCCATCCGATTCCTCACGACCACCGTCCCGGCGGCGTCGGCGTACACCACACCGATGGGCAGTGCATCGAGCACAAACCGCACGGGCTCGAGTTCGGTCTGAGCGGGTCCTGGGGCGATCGGCGTTGCGACCGTCTGCACCTGAATTCCGAGGTCGACGGAACCGACTTTGTGCACGGTTCGGCGCCGAGCTATCGCACACGCCGTGATGCCCGCCAGAAGGCCGATCAGTACGTAGACCACAGGCATCAGCGTGTTTCAGTCATCTTGGTGACGGTCACTCTCACCAGGGATCGGCATACCGGCGAATGGTGTCGGGTCCTGACGGAGACGATGCCGGACAGCGCCGATGTGCTCCGGCATCCATCCGTTCACGAGGAAACGAACCTTCTCACCGATGTTCACGGCGTGGTCGCCTATCCGCTCGTAGAAGCGAGCCACGACACCGAGCTGAACCGCAACCTGCAGATCAATGCTGCCCGAGGCGTGACTCTCGAAGATCACCTGGATGAACTGCCGCTGCAGGCCGTCGAGGTAGTTGTCCATATCGTCGAGAGCGGCAGCCTTCGCAGGGTCCGACTCGTCGTAGGCCTCCATGGCATTCGCAAAGAGCTGCTGTGCCTGTTCGCTCATCTTTGCGATGATCCCCCGCAGCTTCGGGTTCATCTCGTGTCCGTAGATGCGTCGCGCTGCCTTGCAGATGTTCACCGTGAGGTCGCCCGAGCGCTCGAGCTCTGCGGTCATCTTCAGCGCAGTGATCACGGCGCGGAGGTCGCTCGCCACCGGCGCCTGGAGGGCCAGGATCCGGTAGCAGTGCTCCTCGACATCGATACACCTGGCATCGATCTCATCGTCGCCCTGGATCATGTAGTCGGCGCCCTCGAGATCCATGTCGAGCAGGATTCGGGTAGCGCGGGGAATTGCTTCGATGACCTGTGCTCCCACGCGCATCAACTCAGCGTGAACCTCGGCAAGCTCGGTGTGGAACGACTTGCGCAGCTCGGTCATCCGAACCTCCCGGTGACGTAGGCCTCGGTACGTTCGTCCGAGGGCATGGAGAACATCTTCTGGGTGGCGTCGAATTCCACGAGTCGACCCGTACGACGATCGCTTTCGGGATTCACCTCGGTGGTGAAGAACGCCGTACGGTCGCTCACCCGAGCAGCCTGCTGCATGTTGTGCGTAACGATGACGATGGTGTAGCGACTCTTCATCTCAAGCATGAGGTCCTCCACGCGAGCCGTAGCAATGGGGTCGAGCGCAGAGCACGGCTCGTCCATGAGGATTACCTCCGGCTCAACGGCAATCGCCCTGGCGATGCAGAGTCGCTGCTGCTGACCACCAGACAGGCCGAGGCCCGAGGCCTTCAGGCGGGTGTTCACCTCGTCCCAGAGCGCAGCACCGCGGAGTGCCTTCTCTACGATGTCGTCAAGCTTCGCCTTGCTCTTCACGCCGTTCACTCGCGGCCCAAAGGCAACGTTGTCGTAAATGCTCTTCGGAAATGGGTTCGGTTTCTGGAACACCATCCCGATTCGTCGGCGTACCTCGGTGGGTGAGATTCCCTCGCCGTAGAGGTTGACCCCGTGATACAGCACCTCGCCCCCGACACGGGCCGACGGAATCACGTCGTTCATGCGGTTGAGGCATCGCAAGACGGTGGACTTGCCGCAGCCCGACGGACCAATGAATGCGGTGATCTCCTTCTCACGGATGTCGAGCGATACGTCACCCACCGCCCGGAACGCGCCATAGTGAACCTCGAGGTTCTTCAGGCTGAACACCGGTCGGCTGCTCACAGCCTCGACGGCCGGAGAGATATCGGGTTCATTACCGGTCGATTCGGCGGACATCAGGTGCTCCTGCAACTGGGACATGGACTATCGGCGCTTCTGGTAGGCCGACGACACGATACGTGCCGTAAGGGTGAAGAGGAATGCGATCCCTACCAGCGTCAACGCAGCACCCCAGCCGCGCTCCTGCGCGCCTGGGAAGAGCGACTTGGCGTTCTCGAAGATCTGTGCCGGGAGGGCCGTGTTAGCGCCCTTGAAAATGTTCCCTTGAACGGCACGCGCAGCCCCAATGGTGAAGAGCAAGGGCGCGGTTTCGCCTGCGGCTCTCGCGACAGCCAGAAGGCAGCCGCTGACGATTCCGGGTAGCGCGCTGGGGAGCACCACAGTGAGAATCGTCCGGCTCTTACTCGTTCCCAAGGCGTAACTCGCCTCTCGGAGGTTCCCGGGGACGAGACGCAGCATCTCCTCCGTGGCACGGATCACGACCGGCAGCATGAGGCATGCCAGCGCAAGCGCTCCGCCGACGCCGGAGAGGCCGAAGCGAAGGGTGAAGATCACGTAGATGAACAAGCCCATCACGATCGACGGCACACCGGTCATCACGGTTGCAAGGAATCGAATGAGCTTCGAGAGCTTCGTAGTACCGCCGTATTCATGCAGGTACACGGCACCCAGAATGCCAAGCGGAACGGCTACCAACGTGGCGAAGCCGGTGATGAGCATCGTGCCGACGATTGCGGGGCCCATACCCGGGCCGATGTCTTCACTCTTGATCGGAATCTTTTTCGTGAAGAAGGAGGGGAAATCGCGGAATACGACGCCGGCTCCACGGGAGATCACGCTGCCGATCACAAACACCAGGGGAACCACGATGACAAGAGCCGCAAGGCCCATGAGCATCACCATGATGTTGCTGCGGGCCTGGCGCCACGAACGCTTCGGCCGCAGATCCTCGAGCACCTGCGCAGTTGACTGATCGCTCATCATCGTGCTCATCAGACTGCGCCCCGGCTGCGCTTGATCGACCGTTGGACGACGGAGGTGGCAATGACGTTGATGATGATGGTGATGACGAACAGGGTGACGGCGACGGCGATCAACGCCGACTTCTTCAGTGCGTCGGCTTCACCCCACTCGGCGGTGATGAGTGAAGGCATCGAGTTGCCCGGTGCGAGTACGTTGAACGTCAGTTGGCCGAGCGCGCTGCCGATGGTGAGCGCTACTGCAATGGTCTCACCCATGGCACGGCCGAGGCCGAGCATCACGGCGCCGACGAGGCCGCCCTTGGAGTGCGGAAACACCGCACCACGAATCATCTCCCATCGGGTCGCACCGAGCGCGAGGGCCGCTTCCTTCTCGGACTGAGGGGTGGTCTCGAACACCTCGCGGGCAAGAGACGTGATGATGGGAATCACCATGATGGACAGGATGATTCCGGCGGTGAGGAACGAGCGGGTTTGGGGCTTACCAAAGATCGAGCCGAGGATGGGCCACGAGTCGAAAGTGGTGTGCAGCCATTTGTACAGACCCTTGATGTGTCGAGCCAGAACGAGCACACCCCACATTCCGAATACGACGGAGGGGATGACGGCGAGCAGGTCCATCACATACACCATCGGCTTGCGAAGCCATGCCGGGGCGACCTGTGTCACGAAGAGCGCGATGCCGATACTGATGGGAACGGCGATGAAAAGGGCGATGATCGCGGTGAACAGCGTTCCCCACATGAGGGCGAGCGCTCCGTAGATCTCCTTCGGAGGTGCCCAACGCCTCTCCGTGAAGAAGCGGAAGCCCATGTGCCGGAACACCGGACCCGTTCGGCTCGCCATCGTGTAGGTGATGAGCCCAAGGATGACGAGCACGATGAGGCCCGCCCCGATGGAGACCCAGCGAAACGCCTTGTCGGCGCGCTGGCTTGAGCCGCTGAGGTTCGGTAGTTCGTCGATGTGTTGTTCTGTGGTCAACTCCGTCCTCCTCCTGTGCAGCGTACAAATTCAACGAGGGGCCCCCGGTACGGAACCGGGGACCCCTCGTAGGTCATGAATGGATCAGGCGGGGATCACGATGGCGTCGAGCTGGGCGATCGCCTTGGTGGCGAGCTCGGCCGGCAGCGGGGCGTAGTTCACGTCCTTGGCGAAGGTCTGACCCTCGGTGAGGAGGAAGTTCAGCAGGGCCTTGACTGCCTCGCCCTTTGCCTTGTCAGTCTGGTTCTTGTAGATGATGATCCAGGTCTGAGCGGTGATCGGGTACGCAGCGTCACCCTCGGCCCACACTGCGCTGAACGTGAGGTTGTCCTTCACGGTTGCACCCGCGGCAGCGGCCGAGGCACCCTCAAGGGTTGCGTCGACAAACTTGCCAGCCTTGTTCTGGACGGCGGCGAACTTCAGGCCAGCCTTGATGGCGTCTGCGAAGTCGACGTAGCCAATTGCACCGTCAGTGGCGGCAATGAGCTGTGCCACGCCACCGTTGCCCTCGGCCGCCTGGGTGTTCGGGGACCACTCGACGGTGGAACCGGTACCCAGCGTCCAGATGGCGCCGGCGTCGGCGCCAACAGCCTTGTCGAGGAACTTGGTGAAGTTGCCCGTGGTGCCGGACGAGTCCGAACGGTGAACAACCGTGATGTCGGTGTCGGGGAGCGTCACGCCGGGGTTCTCGGCGGCGATGGCCGCGTCGTTCCACTTGGTGATCTGCACCTGGAAGATCTTGGCGATCGTGGTAGGGCTGAGCGACAGCTTGTCGACGCCGCTCACGTTGAAGCTCACCGTGATCGGGGCGACGACGGCCGGGAAGTAGAGGACGTCTCCGCCCTTGAACGTGGGGAGGTCCTCGTCCTTGATGGTGCTGTCAGTGCCAGCGAAGGCGACGATCTGATCGGCCAGATCCTGGCGGCCCTTGCCGGAGCCGCCACCGGCGTAGTTGATGGTGACACCGCTGTTCGCAGCGGTGAAGCGGGACACGCCTTCCTCAAGGAAGTTCTTCACGAACGTCGAACCCGAGGCGTCGAGCGTTGCGCTCAGGTTGGACGGGGCGGCCGTGGTCTCGGCTGCGGTCGTCTCCGGGGCGGCGGTGGTCTCGACCGCTGCCGCAGTGGTGGTGGTCTCCTCGGTCTTCTTGCTGCTGCCGCAGGCGGTCGCCGTGAGGGCGATGGCTACAGCGGCACCGGCGAAAGTGAGGCGTTTGGACATGGTCACGTTGCTTGCTCTCCTATGGGGGTTGTTAAGCAAGACGCACCGTAAATCTCGCCCGTGTCGTTCATCTTCTGTTCAGATGAACGAAGAGTGAACAGGGACCGACAAACGGGCGAACTCCGCACCGGGGCGCCCTCGCGAGCCGCTCAGTTGGCGAGTAGTCGACCACGGAGTTGCGACATCGTTGCAGGTGAGAGGCCATTTCGGGTCAGCCACCCTTCGACTGTGAGGTCGTTTCCCCGGAGTTCACCAAGCGTGCGGCGCATGGTTTCGCCGTCGGCAGTCATCAGCTTTCGTGCCTGGTCGCGCCACGCAGGAAGTCCCTCAACGTGACTGCTGAATCGGGGGTCCTCGGCACGAGCGAGGTACCTCGACTCGATGGTGTGCATCACTTCCGACGTCGCTGCGTAGTCGCCAACCACCTCGGTGTCGGGAACCCCGAGTGCCGAAAGGAGGAGCGCTGCAAGGATCCCGGTTCGGTCCTTGCCAGCCGTGCAGTGGAACACCAGTGGCGTCGAGTTCTCTGCGATCAATTCGAGCGCCTCGACAAATCGGGGTCCTGCCTGAGAAAGAATCCGCCCGTAGCGAACGTGCATCGGAACGTCCTCGAGCAACGCCTGCCAGGACTGTTGTGCCGGCTGCGTCTCGTCAATGACAGACAGGTGAATCCAGGTAGCACCGGAGGAACCAACGGGGCCAATGCCGACCAAGTCCACCTCGCGCTCCGAACGAAGGTCGAGAACAAGGCCGACACCGAGGTCCTCGAACACGATTCCGGCATCCCGGTCGGACATCTCGTGCAGGGCATCGGCGCGATACACCTCACGCCAGCGAACGCTCGAGCCGCCGATAGTTCGATACCCGCCGAGGTCGCGGAAGTTCACCGGTCCATCGAGATGGATGCGTCGCGACGGCGTAGCGGACGAGGGGTGCTCGTTCACGCAGCAATCCCGAGCCGGTTGACAGTCGGCGGCTTGCGTCTGCGCACCAGTCGTCGAACCAATCGGAGCACCAGTCGAACGACGAGCGTGAGCACTACGAGACAGAAGATCGCGCCGAGTACGAAGAACAACGTGGGTTGGTTCTTGGTCGTTGCTGTCGCTGTGGTCGACAGGCCGAATGCTGTCGTGGTCGCCCGCCACACGTACGTACCGTAGATCGGGGACGACAGCCTGAGTCGAACGGTCTCACGCCAGGTGCCACGCGGGGCGATGTCGTCGACCTTGGGGAACACCACGTCGCTGATCAAGTCCTCGGCGTTGCGGCCAACTCCGACGGAGAGAACGGTTCCTTGCACCACGGACGCAGAGGTGTTTTGCACGATGACCGTAACGTCGTACCACGTCGCACCGGCCAGGCTCGTGCGTGCTCTCGCCCACAGCCCACCGTCGACCGGTTCGGCGACGAGGGACACCTGCAGTGGGATGGCGCCCTTGCCGCTGTCGACCACCGGCGCGATTGGGTGTCCGAGCAGGGTGAATGCAGCGACGGCAACCTCGTCGAACCGCTCACTCGCCACCTGCACAATGCAGGGGCACGGCGTGGGTGGCTTGGTGACCGTGAAGTCCGTGAGGAAGATCTTGCTCTCGCTCGGGACGTCGACGGTTTTTGCGTCCAGGACATTGCAGTCGACCGAACCCTTGCGCCCCTCATTGCCGCATATCTGGATGGTCAGAACCTTTGCGGTGAAACCACTCAACCGAAGTGACACGGTCGTCCCGACAGCGACCTCTTTGACGACGAGGCCGACCGACGGAACCCGGCCCGCCGACGCGGGCGTACCCGATGAGGTGCTCGTCTGTGTCGGCGCAGTTGTTGACGTCGCCGCATCGATCGCGCGCGCAGGTCCCGCCAGAGTTGCGGTCACCACGAGCGACATACCGACTGCGACGACGCAGCGGAGCGGCCGGATAGCCGAAACCGAGAGACGGCTCATACGAGAACAGATTCCTGATCGTCAGAGCTCGAGCCGTCGCCCGGTCCTTCATCACCCTCGTGCGCGTCGGAATCCCCGGGATTTCGGTAATGGTGCACGATGCGCCACGCGACAAGGAATGCCAACAGCAGCAGAAGGATGAGCAGTGGAAGAAGCGGGGGCGCAAACGTCTGGGCCGACCGACGTGTTGGCTGAGAGGCGGCCTCGTCGCCACCTGCCTTCGGCGTGACAATGACCGACGCCTTGGCAACAAAGAGTGCGGGGACACCTCGCACGTCCTCGGCGAGTTCGATGCTCTGGCCCGGCAGGAGTTCCGGGAACGCTCTCTCACCGAGATCATGCTTCCCCGTGCCGAAGGCACCCTCCACGGTGAGATGGTACGAACCAGCCTGGCGAACGTTGCCGAGGTTGGCGATACGGAAGCGCACACTCACCTTGCCATTGGAGGGGTTCAAGCCCCCCTTGTAGGACACCCGGAAGGCCTCCGTGGCGAGGTTCGACCGCAGTTGTCCGTGCACTCGGAGATAGAGCCGCACACCAGTACGCCGAAACACCAGCAGCGTGTTCTCCTTACCGACCTTCGTGGGCATCTCGTTTGAGGCCACGATGCCACCCACATGATCACCGGGGTCTGCACCAGCAGGAATAGTGACGGTGTACGGAATCAGAACCTGTTTGCCTGCCGGGATGGTGACGTTCTCCTGTGCAAGCTTGATCCACGAACCCACGTCGACCGGGTTCTGGTCACCCGAGAGCAGTGCGAAGCTTCCGTCCGGGTTGTTGATTCCGTCGGTGGCATAGACCCGGAGATTCAGTGAGACGTTTCCGTAGTTCTGCACGCTGACGGAGTCCTCAATGGTGACTCCGCCGTCGGAGTCATAGGAGAAGTAGGCGCGCTGGCCGTCCCCGCCGGGAACGATGGTCCAGCTCTGGATGACCTCGTCGCCGGGCTTGAGCGGCGCGCCATTCGGCAGCGCCAACGAGGTGGTCGGTGAAGTAGCGCTCGGCGGTGACGTTGCCGGCGGATCGGCGGCAACGGCAGGCCCGGCACTGAGGGAAGCAATCAGCGTTCCGATGAGCGCAGCAAGCGTGAGCCGGGAGAGCGGGGCGGTGAAGGATCGTGCGTGCATGGTGTGTCGTCCGTAAATGCCGGTGGCGGTATGGGGCAACTGCCGCCCCATACCGCCGAACCGACGTGAAGTTGGAAGGTGTGTCTTGCTCAGATGAGCGACAGCGTCAGGCTGCCCGTGTAGACCTGAGCATCTGCCGTGACCGGGATGAGCATGAGCAGTCGTCCATCGATCTGTGCCTCGCCGAGACCTGCTCCGGCCGCGGCCGATGCGAGGACGTTCGGGGTGGCATCGCCGAGGCCATCGCCGCTCGATACACCGGTACCGGGGAGAACGGTCGCACCTGCGGTGGCAACCTGATCGTACGTATCGTATGCCGCGGACGTTGCGGTGATCTTCGGGATCCAGCCGAGGTAGTTCCCGCTGAACGAACCGCTGACCGAACCCGTGAGGCTTCCGGCCGTGGCCGTGACGCTCCACCCGAGATCGGAGTCGCGGGTGTCGAGCACGGTCACCTGGCTGAGCCGGCCGTTGGCGGTGAAGAAGTTGCCGCCGAGGCTCGCGTCATCGGCCAGACGAACCAGTTCGGCCGTTCCCATGTCCAACGTGCACGCAGCGCTGCCGCCACCTGCCTCGGTTCCCGAGCCCGTTGCCGTTGCCGACGCGAGGGTCTTCGGGAAACCGGGGAACACACCACTCGTTGCAGTGAAGGAGTCGAGTGCACCGTAGACGCCACACTTCACGTAGATGAGCAGGGCGCCTGCCGGCCGGGTGACACTGTTGTCCTGACCGATGACCTGGTTGGAGTTCGGCGTCGCCTGCACGTTTGCGGCTGTACCGGTGAAGCTTCCACCACCCGTGGGGCTGTCCGAGTATCCCGACGGCGTGATGGTGAACGTATAGAGCGTGCCACCCGTGAGGCCGGTGATCGTCTCCGACGTGCCGGTAACACCCGTGTACGGGCCGGCGACGAAGGCGGAAGTTCCGGTGTTCGGGCTGACAGTGATGGTGTATCCCGTCGGGGCCGGGCTCGGCGCGGTCCAACTCAGGGTGACCTCCTCAGCGCCAGGGGTTCCCTGCAGGTTGGTCACCGCTCCACGCTGAGCGGGGTTCGGCGTCGAGGTACCGGTGCTGGACAGCGTGCTGTTACCAACGCTGTTCGTGGCAAGTGCCTTGAAACAGTAGGTCGTGCCGTTGGTGAGACCCGTCACGACGAGCGGGGACGACGCACCGCTGACGTTCTTGGCGCTGTCCTCTGTCGTACAGGTGGAGTCGTACACCTTGACCGTGTAGCCAGTGGTCGACGGGTTACCGTCGATCGCCGTGCCAGCGGTGAACGCAACCGACACCTGTCCGTCGCCGGCAGTCCGTGCGCCCAGCGTCGGGGCGTTGGGCACGAACCCCACCTTGTAGGTGAAGTTGTTCACTCCGCCGGTGCTGTTGTCTGCCGTGATGGTCAGCGGCGTCTTCCAGTACTTGACGTTCTCGGTGGTTGTGCCGTCGTTGAGGGCACACGCCACTCCGATCCAGTACTGGCCCGCAGAGACCGACGAGAACGCTGCGTTCTTGAACGACAGGTTCGTGAGGTTTGCAACAGGGACATCGGCAGTGCTGAGGCCTGGGTTGATGTTCTTGGCCTGCGTGCCGGTTGTGTAGCGCAGGTAGGCCGTGAAGCTCGCACCAGTCGGGGCTGCAAAGTTGAACACCATCGCCGCTGGATCCTCCGAACGCGGTGTGATGAATGTCTGCACCGAGTAGTTGCTCGACGCATCGCCAGGGCACACCTGAGCGCTGTCGAAGCCGAGTGCAAACGTGTCGTCGCTCTTGCCACTGGAGGGAGTAACGGTGACGGTGCCGGTTGCAGATGCCGGGTCGGTCTGGGCGGCGCTGGCCGTGGTGGCGTTTGCCACCACAACCAGTCCGCCGGCGAGGGCAGAGAGCCCCGCCAAGGTCGCCGCGAGGCGCTTGTAGTTTCGTTTCAAGTTGTTTCCCTTTCGGAGAGTTCGTGCTGTCGTCGAACGGCTGGGTCAGCCGTTGTTGGCGAGCAGGCCGCCCTGGGTCGTCGTGTTTCCGCAGCCCGTGGTCGGGTCGCTTCCGAGGCTGTTGAAGCCGAATGCGTTCACGATCGCCTGTGCAGCGCTGCTGCAGATCAGCGAGGTGGAGCCCTTGAACATCTCGATGATGGCGGCATCGCCAGTCGAGTTGTCGAGGTTGTCGGTGAGCACAATGTTGTAGACATTGCGGTTCCACGCCGTGTCGCTGTAGCCGTCGGAATTCGGCGACCACTTGCTGCCAACGGCGGCGCCGCTGTCGTAGGTCACGAACGTCTTGCCACCGGCCTTGCCGAGAGACACACCAGTACCCGGATCAGGCGAGGAGAGCCCGTTCGACTTGGAGATCCACCCGCTTGCGGCGAAGCCGACAATCACCTGCACGTCATCACAGGCCACAGCGCTTCCACCGGCAACGCCGTCGCAGATCGCGTTCGTGGCGGTCAACAGAGCGTTTGCCTTTGCCTTGAGGTCCGGCCCGTGGTTCTCCTGGAGACGTGCGCCGTTCCCGATGCCGTTGCAGAAAGTGGTACCGGTTGCTTCCTGAGACGAGGTGTTCCCCGTCTTGCCGTACCACGTCTTATAGGTGCCAGACGAGGTCTGGATGCCGCAGGGGACGATCACCGTCCCGCTCTTCACGAGGACGCCGTCGGTGTACAGGCTCGTCAGTTCCGCCTTCGTGAGCGAGTCGATTGCGTTGTGGTACGAGCCACCGTCGACATCGAGCGTCTTCGGCTTGCTGTAGGCGAAGGTAAGCGCGTCCTTGCCGAAGGGAAGGGCAGTCAGGTTCGTGCCGACAGCGTTCGACGGGCTCGAGGAGGACCGAGCGAAGTCGACGAGGCCAGCGATGTTGCGGCTGTTGTTGCAGTTCGCAGCGGTGATGGCTGAGGTCACCGTGAGGCCCGAGTACCACACGCCGCCGGTCTGGCGGCTGAGGACCTTCTGGCCTTCACCGGAACCATTCGGACGGAGGATGAGCGGCGAACCGAGCTTGGTGGCGATGCACTCACGCTTGGTGGCGTCTGCCTCGCCGGGGATCGTGGCGTCGAAGTTGACGATCTGCTTGTAGCCGGTTGCCTCGGAGGTCACGAGGGGGGTGTAGGTCTTTCCGTTGGCAAACCCACCCAGCGCATTCATGACGTCCTGCGTCGTATCGGAACCGAATCCGAAGAGTGGCGCCTTGTACTGCTGGGGTTCGGCGTTTGCCGTGTGCGTGCTGGCGATCCCTGCGCCGGCCAGACCGGCGAGCGCTGCAGCACCAGCCACGAGGCTGATGATTTTCTTGGTGGTCGGTGACGACATGGTGGTCGACGTTCCCTTTCGAAAGACAAGATGCGCCCGGGTCGTTCCCGGTCGGTCAGGCCGTTCGTGACCCAACGCCTCGCACTGTCTCAGGGCAAGGTGTCACCGAGGTGTCGCCATCGTGTACTCAGCGTCTTTCGGCAATGAGTTCATCTGGATGACGCTTGTGCGTCAGCCAAATTGACCGGTGACGTAAGCAGCGGTACGGCTGTCCTGCGGCGAACCGAACATTGCCGATGTCGGCCCGTGTTCGACGATGTGACCGGGTGTTCCATCCTGTGCGAGGAAGAAGGCGCACTGGTCCGACACGCGAGCCGCTTGCTGCATGTTGTGCGTGACGATCACGATGGTGACCTCCGACTTCAATTCGGAGATCGTCTCCTCGATCCGGAACGTCGACGTCGGGTCGAGCGCCGAGCACGGCTCGTCCATGAGGAGCACGCGAGGCCGGATTGCCAGGGCTCGAGCGATGCAGAGTCGCTGCTGCTGACCCCCCGACAGACCACCGCCAGGCTGGCGCAGACGGTCGCGTACTTCTCGCCAGAGACCCGCCTTGGACAGACACTGCTCAACAATCTCGTCCTTGACCGCGGTGGGCACCTTGAGCCCCGTCAGTCGAAGGCTCGCAACGACGTTGTCGTAGATCGACATGGCCGGGAATGGATTCGGCTTTTGGAACACCATGCCGATTTGGCGGCGCGCATCGGTGAGTCGACGCGCGGGATCGTAGATGTCCTCGCCGTCGAGCAGCACCTCGCCTGCGAGCGATGCCGACGGAATCATCTCGTGCATCCGATTCAGGATGCGCAGAAACGTCGATTTGCCGCAGCCCGACGGGCCGATGAGCGCTGTCACCTCGCCCGCCTGCATGTCGAGCGACACACGGTCGAGCACCTGCCGACTCGAGAACCAGGCAGAGATCTCCCGAGCCTCGATACCGATCAACGGCTTCGCGGTCGTGACTTGGGCGGTGCCCTGGTCGGAACGACGTCCTCGGCTCCGCTGAGCGTCCTCGATACCCGACTTCTCGTTTCGTACGGTGATCATGGTTTCCTCACTCGATCGTTATCAGACAACGTTGGGGAGCAATCGAAAGAACTCGTCCCACACCAGGTTGCTCACGAGCAACAGCAGCGGTGTGCCGACGATCCAGGTCAGCGCGTGTCCCCATCTGCGCCACGACCACAGGGAGGCAACGATCGCGACGAGGAGCAGTTGGAGCCAGAGCACGAGCGCCCACAGTGTTCGAGAGTCGCTCGCTCCGGCCTGTTCCTCGCCCGGCAGGGTTGCCGCCGTGATCACTGCCGCCGGTCCGCCCACCGCGTCACCTTGTAGGTCTGCATCCACCCACAGCACGCCGCTCGGGTTGAGCCCACTGCCTCCAGCGGTCGCCAGCACGAGTCGGGATGTACGTCCGCGTGGCGCCTCGGGTAGTGGATCGCCCGCGCGGCGAACGCCGATCACGGCGAAGCGGAATACGCCCTGTGCAGTGGTTGCGACGATCTCGCTGCCGGGCCGGAGCCTGTCGAGAGAGGCGAACGGTCCGCCAAACAACAAGCGGCGACCCACGATCACGCTGCGGCCGATCTGTCCGGGAAGCGGTGTGTCGCGCCGATGCCCCGGACCTGCGTAGAGATTGGAGGACGACGTTCCTTCGACGACGACCTCCTCCACATCGAGTGCAGGTATCTGGAGGTACGCCACGGGAGTCCCTGCGATGACGATTCGACCATCGCCGTCCAATGGTCCAACCGGAGCGGTGCCCGTGGCGAGGGCACCTCGGAAGCGGTCGTGGAGTCTCTGCTGTGACGCGCCGTGCTGGAAGCGGCTCACCACGAAGAGGTGAAGAACGGCCGACACCACGAGGACGAAGAGCATCAGGGCAGCACCGCGGACGAGCACAGCGCGCTCGCTCGGTACCGGGGCAGATGTCGCACTGGGCTTCCCGGCGTCAGGCATCAGGGAGTTATCGGCATCCACCGTTTCGTCGCTCTCGACGACCGTCAGTGAGAAACTCATCAGGACACCGTCCGACTTGCTCGCTGTCTGCGAGCGACCGAGAGGGCAGCCGCGGCGAGCAGAAGCGCCGTCCCGATCGCGATGCCGAGCGGTTTGGACAGGTTGTTTCCCTTGCTCGAATCGAGCGAAGTGACAGTGTCGCGCAACGGCCCTGCCTCGACGACCTGCTCTGCGGCCACCACCCCAACGGCCTGCTCCCGAGCACCCACAAGTGCCGTCGTGGTTGGTTCTGTAGCCAAACGATTCTCGGTGGCACTGAGGGTCGTTGCCGGCGCCACTGGGCTCACAGCGGATGGGACTGTTTCGCTTCCTGCAACTGCTGCGCTATCGCCTTCCGAGGACGTGTCTGCCGGCTCATCGAGCAGCGTCATGAACGCGCCCCGATTCGCTGATGTGGAGATGGCCACACGCCGAGCCCAGAATCGGGTCGTGCGGGTAACCCCCTCGGCATCCTGCTTCGTGCAGGCAACACCGATCCAGTACTCGCCTGTCGGCATGGCATTGAACGCCTTTCCCGAGAAGGTCAGATCGTCGGGAGGGATCACTTGTCCGTCGGTCAGTCCCGGATTGCGGTTTCGGACCCAGCTCTGTGTGGTGTCTCGCAGCCCACTCGTGAAGCCTCTGCCCTTCGGGAGTCCGAGCGAGTACGTCAACGACGCGGGATCATTCCCGATCGGCGTGACGAAGGTATGCCAGAGGTAGCCGGCCTCGCTGTCGCCCTGACAACGTTGTTGCGAAGCGAACGTCATCGAGAGCACATCGTCCCGCAGCGAGGGCTCGGGCGCAATCAGGAGAACCGGTTCCGTGGCGGCCTGTGCCGAGTCGATACCGACGTTCAGCATTCCAGCGAGCGACATCGGCAACACACCGGCGAGTACAGCGATGGAGCCGAACCGCTTCAGCAGCGTCATCGCAGTGCGTCCTTCTCTGCTGTTGCACGCTGTGCTCGCGACGCCCGCACAAACGTTGCAACGGAACCGATCAGCACCAGGACACAGACCACCGCGAGCACGATCCAGAGGGTGTTCGATCGTTTGTCGAGGTTCTTCGCCTTCTGGAGAACTGTCCACTGCATGCTGGTGGGTGACGATTCGATAGAGATCAGCGTGTCCCAATACTGAGCCGTGACCCCCTTGCCGTCGGTACACGCGACCCCCATGCGGTACTCGCCGCTCGGCAGATAATCGATCGGCAGACGTTTGAAGCTGAACGACGGCAGCTCGATGATCTGTCCCGGTTGGCCTGGGGTGGAATTCGCCCCGAGCAGTTGGTTCATGTACGGACGGCCCTCGGAGGTATAGATCGCAACGCGCGCGTCGTTCTCTGGGCCCTCCGGGCCGGTCACCATGTACCGCAAGGATCCGGGGTCATCCGTGCTCGGCACGACGAAACTCTGCACACGCCAGTCGTCATTCATGCTGTCCCCGGGACACGTTGCGCCACGGGGAAGACGGAGCGAGAACGCTGACTCGTGCGTGCCGGCGGTGAACGGACGAAGTCGGTTGTTTGCCTGCACGGCCTCGGCATCTCCCGATCTGCGAGCAGCCGCAACTGCCGTGCCGACAGGGATCTGAACCGCGACCGGGAGAGCAGCCAACAGCGCAAGCGCTGCGAACAGGCGACGAATGGTTTGGACGCTGAGGTTCATTGCTGCACCCATCTGGCTGGGAGCCGACGTCGGATCGCTGGGATCAGCGTCTCCCTGGATGTCAGTGCGGCGGCGAGTCCTGATCCGGCGAGCAGCGCCAGCAACACAAGCGCCGTGAGACGACTCGAACCCAGCGAGGTTCCCGGCGTGACCGGTCGCTCGGCTCCACCCAAGGCCAGCGAGGTATCCGGCACGGAGGTGTCGGCGGCGGCTGCAGTGCTCGATGTCGGCGTGGAGGTGTCAGGCACTGTCGAGTCCAACGTCTCCGGGATCGTCGTGGTGAAGAACCCCCCGCCACCGCCGCTGTACGGAGCGCGCATCGACACCACCTTCGCTGCAGCTTCGGTTGCCTGGGTCCTGAGGGACTCCGAGAGGGGGACGAAACCGGGCGGCAGGTCCCCAGGCGCCAGCCCCACTTGTTGCCCCTTGTCCGCCGCGTACTTGAGGAAGGCGGCGTAGTCGGCGCGTGCCGAGGTGGAGAGGGCCAGCGGAGAGATCGCGGCGTAGGTCAACGTCGTCAACGGATAGGCATCCGGCGCTGCCGTGCTCAGTTTGGGTTCGAGGAACGAGGGTTCCTCGCCCGGTGCCATTGCCGCAATGCCAGCGACTAGAGCATCGTTGGTCGGGGCGATGAACCGGCGGTCCTCACCGTTGTCGCCAGGTCGACTGAGCAGCGCCGTCTGCAATCCGTACTGGAAGGCTGAGGGAGTATCTGTCAGCGTCAGCATGGAGCGGTAGCCGGCCGGTTGGGGTGCCTCTCGCTTCCAGGCGTCCGCTGAGTTCGCTGCGTAAATGTTGAACTCGACCCGTGCACCGTCAGCGGCCGCACGGGTGATCTGTGCACCATTGCTCAGACCACCGGTATACGGAAGCCACTCTGTGCCACAGAGCGGGGCGGGAACCACAGAGCCGAGTGAAGGAGCCTGATAGCAATACGGATCGCTCTTCGGGAACGAGTTCGGCACAGGTTCCCCAAACGCCACCCCCGACGGGTTGATCGCAGCGTTCGCGGCGTACACCGGGTTCACTTTCATCCCCCAGCGATCCGGCGTGCCCGAGAGCCACAGCTTGGCTTCTGGATCGGCGAGCACGTAGTTCCACAACTGGGTCGCAGCGTCCGATGCGCCCGAGGGGAGTTGTATACCACTGAAGTTTCGGGGGCTCGAATTCTGAAGGAGAGCGAACTCGGGGTTGAACTGCAGGAAGTCAGGGTCCGTACCGAGGTGCAGCGCATTGTCGTTCAGCCAGGAGAAGCTTGGGATCTCTCCGTTGATCGCCACGCTTCGTACGTAGGACTGCGTCAACAGTTTCGCGATCAGCCGGGGGGTGAGCTTGATGGTTGCGACTCTGACACCTGCGAGGTCTTGTTCTTCCTGCGGTGCGTTGACCTTTGGCACCCGCTCGACGTTGAAGCCGATCACCAGACCGGATGCAGTCAGTGGTGCGTACACGATGGGCTTCGTCGTGTCGTAGGTTCCCGACGCGAGCGGTCGCGACACCACGACGAGGCCCGGCGAACCCTCAACCGGGTTTGCAAGCTGACCGCGTGCAGCGTCGTCGCCGATCGTTGCGTAGGAGAATGGCGGCAGTCCCCCACCGGTGCAGAGCGCGGGCTGCCAACTTGCGACCGCCGTGAGCGCTACTTCGCTTCCCGCAATACGACGATCCTGCTTGCGGATGTCGCACGGTGAGTCCACGGGGTTGAAGCTGAGCGGGATCGCGATCCGATTTGCCCAGACGAGCGGAGACAGAGGTGACGTGGCGACGCCGAACTGCTCGGGATCTGCCCCGCCAAACGGAGTTCCGGCGTTCTCGTCGGCCGCGGATCCGCGCGGCACCACGACGATCCAGCACTGAGGAACCTTCTTGCCACCGCCCTCGACGGACTGCACCCGTTGGCCGCACCCGAGCCCCGTGGACTGGTTTCCGGTGTTCACCTGGAACAGTTCTGCGCCCTTGCCCTGGGCATCCGTGGTCGCCCCAGCGATTTCGTTGGTGGTGATCTCGTTGAAGTACGGGTTCAACCAGTAGTTGCCACCCACGATTGCGGGGTTGAAGTTTGGGTTCGCCTGGACGTTCACCACGTCGCCCGTTACCGATCGGAACGGCATCCACACGTTCGTTGTCCGGGAGTCGGTGTAGCCAACGGCTGGGTCGTAGCCAGCCCAACCAGAGCGAAAGATCACGCGGCTTGTTGCCAGCACATTCGGATACACGCCGGCCGGAGGGCCGTTGTAGTTGCCGCCCACCGCGCCCTGCACGCACTGTTCGGGTGGCGGTCCCGGATTGTCCGGAACGACCGAGTCATCGTCGCCCCAGCACTGGAAGATCTGCAGGTAGTTCGCAGCAAACCGACCCGGTCCCTGAACCGTCGGTTCGCCTCCTGTCCACGTGATGGAGACCGCTTGGTTCGTCAGTTTCTCTGTCTGGTTCACCGAGATTCGCAGGGTCGAGAACCTCCCGCGTCCGTTTACGGTGACACGCGACGCCGTGTTGGGCAGCGCGGTGTCTGTGCCCTGGCTACCCGGCACCGGTGAACCCGTTGCAAAGGAAGCGGTCATCCCACCTGCGGTCGCAGCAAGGACCAAGACGGTCGATACAGCAAGGGCAGCACCGGCGAGAGCGCCTCGCCGTTTCACTGAGTCCCCCGTTTACCGAGCCGTCGCCAAGCGAGCGCAGGTACGAAGATCACCGCGAGGATCATGAGGCCCACCAGTAAGCCGATTCCGAGACCTGCAGACTGGCGCTTCAGGGTGGTGGTGACGACATCGCCGACGGGCACTGCGCCGGCTGAACCGGCCGCAGCGTTACCGCCTTCCGACGTGCCCCCATCGCCTTGATCGACGGCCCCTCCCGGGATCGTGTCACCGGTAGCCGGATCACCGCCGGTATCAGTGGTGCCTTCCGGTCCCGTCGCTCCGTCAACTGTCGTGTCCCCGCCAGAACTTGTTCCGCCGCTTGAGGAACTCCCTCCGCTGGCACCAGAGTTCACCGCTGTCGGCACGTTCTTCAAGCCGCCTGTTCCATTCGGGCATTGCAGCGAACCCTTCTTGTCGCACGCCTTCGGTTGGGGTGCCTTCTTGGCGAGCAGGTTGGTTCCGTCCGACGAGAACGTCGGATTGTTGCACTTCGAGATGTCCACCGACTGCAACTCGACGCCCGGGATCTTGGCGATCTGTTCAAGACTTGCCTGGACGAGGTTCACCGGCATCGGGGAATAGCCCAGCGAGGCAGACTGCTGCTGGGCCTGACACATCATGTAGTAGGCGACAGCACCGAGCGTGCGTCCCTTCGCCTCGTTGAACTGGCCGGCCACCTTCGTCGGAAGGATGAAGTACGAGTACGACGACAACTGATAACTGCGGGGATCGGCATCGGTGTACACACCCTCGAGCTGTTGCGTGAGGTACATCGCCGGGTTGCTCTCGTCCTTGTTGATCTTTGCCTTGAGCAGCGATACCGCAACGTTCTGTGGGGTTGGCTCGGTGTAGAACCCAGCCTTGTTGAGCACCTTCGCAACCGGGAACTGGGCACCGAGCGCGTACGAATAGTTCACGTAGCCAATAGCGCCCTCGGCGAAGCTCTGGCTCACGTAACCAGCGATGCCCAGGTCACCAGACTGCGCGACAACACCCTTCACGGTCGGGTAGAAGGACGTATAGCCGCAGGCAGGTGCCCGGCCAGAACGCTGGCAATAGTCGTCCCAGATCGCTTTGTGCATGGCAATCATCCACTTGGTGAACTGTGCACTCGAGCCCGAACCGTCGGAGCGAACCACCGGCACGATGTCACGAGCGGGAAGTGTCAGGCCGGGGTTATCAGCAGCGATCGCAGGGTCGTCCCACTTGGTGATCACCCGGGTGAAGATCTTCGCAACGTTCTCGCCGGACAAGCGGAGATTCGTGACCCGCTTTCCGTTGATCTTCAGGTTGTACATGAAGGACGTTCCGCCGGCGACGACAGGGATGTAGGCGTAACTACCCGGTGCCGGGTTCTCCGGGGCGGAGCCGTCCTCTGGCTTGAACTGGAAGGGGATGTCCGAGGCTGCGAAGTCAACCGTTCCGTTCAGGAAGTTTTTTCGTCCCGACGTCGAGCCGCTCGGGTTGTAGTCCATGGTGATACCGAACTGACGGACGTTGACCCGTACCGCGTCAATTGCGTTCGCCGCCCACGAGGACCCTTCTCCCGAGATTCGCTGGTAGCCACCGTCAGCCGAGGCGGAGGTGGCGACGACGCTCAGACAACAGACGAGGCCAAGGGCAAGCGCCCCTGCACGAGCGACGTTTCCGGAACGGCTATGTCTCTGCAGCGCCTTCATCGTGTACCTCCTTCGACGGTCTCGATTCGCTCGAGATCCTTTGCTGAGCGCCGCATCGTTCGACGAGCCTGTCGTTTTGACTGTCGACCCGCCGGACGGCCGGCGATCACACGCGCGAGCGTGAATAGGGCAAGCACCAGAACCATGAGCACCGCCGCAGTTGCGAACCCTCGCTGTATGAGCGCCTGCTGTGGAGACCGGACGAACTCGAACACGGCGAGCGGGAGGGACATCATCGGGTTGCGTCGCGGGTTCGAGTTGATCGTTGACGTAATGCCGGACACGAGCAGCACTGGCGCGGTCTCACCCACACCACGCGCAACACCAAGGATCACTGCGTTGACCAGACCGGAACGCGCCGTAGGGAGCACCACGTGCCAGACAGTTCTCCACTGCGGTGCGCCCGTTGCCTCGGAGGCCTCACGGAGGTTGCCCGGGACCAAGCGGAGAACTACCTCGGCAGAGCGCACGATGATCGGCAGCATCATGATGCTGATGGCAAGGGAGGCCGCAAAGCCAGATCGCTCAAACCCGAGAATGAGTACCCACGTGGCGAAGATGAAGAGGCCCGCCAGGATCGAGGGCAGCGCCGTCATTGCTGTTACCACGCTGCGGACGACTCCCCGCATCCGGCTCCGGGTCTCGTTCAGGAAGACCGCACAGGCAAGTCCGAGGGGGACGGTCACCACGAGCGCCAGTGACACGATGATGACGGTGCCCACTATTGCGTGCAGGATTCCGCCCTTCTCGAGTGGATCGAGCGGCCCTGCTTGACTCATGTCCTGCACATAGAGGTTCGACTTCAGCAACGCTGAGCGCCCACGCCACAGCGTGAATCCGACGACCGATACCAGTGCGGCACCAGCGATGACTGCTGCCGCCGAGAACAACGAGCCCATCACTCGGTCGACGACGGCCGGTCGGTCCTCGGTGAGCGAGACCAACAACCCATAGACAACGACGAACAGGGCGAAAGCAACGACGACGAAGCCAAGTCGTCCGCGGAACGGAGCAAGACGGCCAAAGAGCAGTTCGGTGGTTGCGAGGGATGCGATAGCGGAGCCGAACAGCACCACGAGATCCCGGCGCGAGATGCGACCGATGGAACGACGGACCTGTGGGGTAGTCGGCTGGGCGGAACGGGTTGGGACGGTCGTGCGACCCATAGTTGCCGGTCGCGATTCGCCGCCAATCGGGAGCGGAGTGTCGGTCATGCTTCGCTCCCAGCGCCCGAGCGGGATCGAGCGACAAAGATGGAGGCAACGAAATTCACCACGAGCGTCAGGGCGAACAACGTCAGTCCCGCCGCCATGAGGGCGGAGAGTCCGAATCCGGTTGCCTCGGGAGTTCGAAGTGCGATGAGCGAGGACACCGAGTTGCTGCCGTTCTCGAGAACGTGGAAGCTGATGTCGAAACGGGGCGAGATGATGAGGTAGACGGCGATCGTCTCGCCGAGCGCTCGTCCGAGGCCGAGCATGGTCCCGCCGATGATTCCCCCACGGCCGAACGGCAGGGTGACCGTGCGGATCATCCCCCAACGTGTCGAGCCCAGAGCGAATGCACCTTCCCGTTCTCCGGGGGGCACTTGCGAGAACACCTCGCGCATCACGGAGCACGCGATGGGCATCACCATCATGGACACCACAACACCCGCTATGAAGGTGGACGCCGTATAGACGGTGCCACTCGAGATCGGGCTGGTGGGATCGTCACCTGACACGCTGAAGAGCGGGAACCAGCCGAACCAGGTGGTCAGCCAGCGGGACAAACCGATGATCTGTCCCTGCAGGAAGAACAGACCCCAGAGCCCGTACACCACGCTCGGCACTGCGGCCATGAGGTCGACGATCGCAATGAATGTCGACCGGAGCCAACTCGGGACGACCTCGACGATGAACAGTGCCGTTCCCATGGCGAGCGGAAGCGCAATGGCGACAGCAAGCAGAGCGATGAGGATCGTGAAGAGGAGCACCGCTGCAACGCCGAAGACCCTCCGGTCGGGCTGCCATGTCGATGTCGTGAAGAACTTGAACCCGACCGCGCTGAATGCATCCCACGCCTCAATCGTGAGGAAGAGCCCAACTGCGGCCATCACGGCCAGCACGCTGACGCCAGTCAGCGACAGTCCACGGTTGAAGTTCCTGTCGCCGAGGCCGCGACGACTGCTGATCTCGCGGGGTGTAGGCGCCGGACGTTCGTCGTCCCGAACGGGAAGCGAGGTGTTTGTTTGCATGATCTAGACCGCCCAGGCGATGAGGACGATCGCCACGATGAGCAGGGCGACACTGGCGAGAATGACGTCTGCATGAAAGAGAGTCGACAGCCGTCGCGTACGTCGACCAGTACTGGGGGCCTTGCCTTGACGACGAGCGTCGGTGCTTGTGCCCGATAGTGCTCCTTCGTCCCGGAGCACCGCAGCGATGGCGGTAGCCAAACGCTTGATGTCAGCGTCGCTGAGCATTGACCGTCCCTGGTCTGCAGTGTTGGCATCGGGGTCGGAGGTGCTATTCATCCTCGGCTCCCGTGACCATTCGTCCGCACCCGCAGGGGATCCCACATACACCACGGAACGTAAGGTGACGACGTGACCACAAGGTGAACGGAAGGGAACGTGCGAGCGGATGTTCGCTGTCGAGTGCACGCCCTCTCCGGTCGAGCACCGAGCGAGACATCCGCTCCGTCACAGTCAGGCGAGCGGCTTCACTGCCTTCGCGGTGGTCAGTGCGGCACCGGTCCCGAGGAGGTTGCGTGCCGAGACACGCACCTTGTACCCGGTGCCGGCCACCAGACCGGTGATCTGATAGGTGGTCGCTGTGGACACACCGTCGCTCACCGTTGTCCAGGTAACTCCACCGTTGCTCGAGATCTCGATGACGTAATCGGTGATGTCCGATCCACCATCGGCCGACGGAGCGGCCCATGACACGTTCAGCGACGTGGAGGCCGCGGTCGCCTTGAGCGATCGGACCTTGCCGGGCAGCACCAGATACGGCTTCACAGCCTTCGCAGTGCCGGCCGTCTTTCCGTAGCCGGAGAACACGGTGTTCGTTGCCGACACCCGCACCTTGTACCCAGTGCCGTTCACCAGACCCGGGATCGTGTAGCTCAGTGCCGTGCCAGCACTTGCGCTCGACCAGGACAGACCATCGACCGTCCACTCGACGAAATAGTTGCTGACCGGTTCGCCACCGTCGTCCTTCGGGGCCTTCCAGGTCACCACGACCGAGAGGTTCCTCGGGGTTGCCTTCACCGATTGCGGAGCAGTCGGCAGGCTGAGATATGGCTTCACAGCCTTCGCAGTGGAGACTGCAGAACCAGTGCCAGCCACGTTCCGTGCAGACACCCGCACCTTGTAACCGGTGGCGTTCACGAGACCGGTGATCGTGTAGCTCGTGCCGGTCGACTCGCCATCGCTGACCGTGCTCCAAGTGGTTCCGCCGTTCGAGGAGTACTCGATGGCGTAATCGGTGAGCGCCGATCCACCATTGCTCGAGGGCGCAGTCCAGGTCAGGTTCAACGAGGCATTCCGTGCGACGGCTTTCAAGGAGCGCACCTTGCCGGGGACGCTGCGGGGAACAACGACGTCGGTCACAAGGTAGGACCCGACTTCGGAACCCTTCGTGGCCGCCACCCGGAATTCGTAGTTGGCGCCGTTTGTCAACTTGCTCACGACGAAGGTGGTGGCCGTCGAGACGACGCTCTTTGCGCTCGTCCAGGCCCCGTCGTTCTTGCGATACTCAATCTTGTAGTCCGAGATCGGGCTGAGCGAGGGCCATGCCCCGGCGCTCCACGTGAGCGTGACGCTCGCATTCCCGGGAACCGCAGCAAGCGGAACAATCGGGGTCGAGGTATTGGTCGACGACAGCGCGCTGTCGCCACGCGCGTTCGACGCTTTCACGGCAAAGCAGTACGTGGTGCCATTGGCCAGCCCGCTCACGGTGATCGGACTGCCCGAGCCGGACGCTGAGGTGATCCCCGTGGTACACGTCGCATCCTTCACCACGACCGTGTAGCCGGTGTCATCCGGGTTGCCGGGCACCTTTGCTGCGGGGGTGAACGCAACGTCGACCTCACCCTCGCCGGCCGTCAGGCTCCCGAGTGTCGGCGCCTTGGGGGTGAAGCCGGTTTCGTACGTGAAGTTGTTCGTGCCCTGACCACTTGCAGGCGTGATGGTGATCGGAACGGCCCAGTACTTGACGGTCTGGGTGACGAACGAGAGGTCGTCCTGCGTGCAGGCGATTCCCAGCCAGTACTCGCCAGAGAGAGCGGAATACGTGGCATTGGAGAGCACGACGTTGGTGGGCGGGAGAATCTGTCCGTCTGTGAGACCGGGGGTCTTGTTGCGGATCCAGGAGTTGACATTGGTGCGCAGGCCCTTGGCTCCAACATCGGAGCCGTCACTCGAACGGGGAAGTCCGGTGTAGTACGTGAACGTTGCGGGATCCAGCGATCGTGGGGCGATGAACGTCTGCCAGAGGTAGCCGCTGTTGAAGTCACCCGGGCAGTTCTGGGCGGTGGAGAACGAGAGCGCGATCGTCGTATCGCTGTTTCCCGAAGCAGGAGTGACCGTCACCGTGCCCTCCGCCGCGGTGCCACCGGCGAGTGCGTTGGCAGGCGTTCCCCCCTGCAGGCTTACCGCGCCAACGACCAGCCCTGCTGCCGTCAAGATCGACAATCCGAAACGCTTCGCCTTTATGAGCACGCTGACGCACCTTCCACAACGGGGAACGAGAACACTCGGAGCGTGCCGAACGGACGTAGCGACGACCTGACCGGAAGGTGTGCAGAACCTGAACGCTAGACGTCAACTCGAGGAGACCCAGCCGGCGGCACCGTCCGGCGGGTCTCAGCGTCGCTGGTTGAGGCGGTGGATTCGGTTCTGCGGATGGTTCGAAGAAGAGTCACCGCGTCGGTGCCACTGGCCCTCAGCGTCCAGCTCCCACGCAATTGCGTCCTCTGCCAAGAGTTCCTCGAGGACGTTGTCGAGCCGGGTGCGGTGACCACGGTCCCTGATCGGCATGAGCACTTCCACACGACGATCAAGGTTGCGTTCCATGATGTCTGCCGACCCGATGATGTGCATCGCCTTGCCACGGCCCGAACCGTTGGCGAAGCGGAAGATCCGCGAGTGTTCCAGATAGCGACCGATCACCGATCGGACCCGGATGTTCTCGGAGAGCCCGGGTACCCCAGGGCGCAGGCAGCAGATGCCTCGGACCAACAGGTCGACACGAACTCCGGCGCTGCTGGCACGGTAGAGCGCCATGATGAGTTCCGGGTCTGCTACTGCATTCACTTTCGCAACGATGGCTCCCGATGTCCCGTGTGCAATCTCGTTGTCGATGAGCTCGATGAGGCGCGGGCGCAATTGCGTCGGCGCAACGAGGATCTTGCGATACTTCTCTTCCTTCGAGTACCCGGTGAGATGGTTGAACAACTCTCCGAGGTCGGCGCCGATCTCTGGATCTGCGGTGAAGAGTCCGAAGTCCTCGTAGACGCGAGCAGTACGGGAGTTGTAGTTACCCGTGCCGATGTGGGCATAGCGACGCAGTCCGTCGTCGTCGTCACGGACGACCAGCACACACTTGGAATGTGTCTTCAGGCCGACAAGACCGAACATGACGTGCACACCGCTTTGCTCAAGCTTGCGTGCCCAGGTGATGTTTGACTGCTCGTCGAATCGGGCCTTGAGCTCCACGAGTACTGCGACCTGCACACCGCGTTCAGCGGCGCGCGCAAGGCTCTCGGCAATGCGGCTGTCGTCCGACATCCGGTACAGCGTCATCTTGATGGACTGCACCTTCGGATCGTCTGCCGCTGCAGCGATGAACGACTCGACCGTCTTAGAGAACGATTCGTACGGGTGGTGAACGAGGAGGTCTCGCTCTCGCAGCGTCTCGAACCAGTCGGTGTCGCGCCGGTCGATGGCCTGCACCCTTGACGGCGTGGAGCCTTTCCAGGGTTCGTCTCGCAGTGCCGGACGATCAAGAGACGCCACCTGAAACAGCGCAGTGAGATCGATCAACGTACGGTGGCTGGTGACGTCGTCCTCGTCGAGGTCGAGTTCCTCGAGCAACAGCCGAAGCAGAGTGTCGGGCATGCCGTGCTGTGCCTCAAGACGAACGGCTCGACCAAATCGCCGGCGGCGCAGTTCCATCTCCAGCGCCTCAAGCAGGTCCTCGGCCTCGTCCTCGTCAACCGTGAAGTCGGTATTGCGCGTGACTCGGAAGAACCAGTGCTCCTCAATCCGCATCCCCGGGAACAACTCGCCGAGTTGCGCAGCGATCACTTGCTCGAGCGGCACGAAGCGCACCCCGTCAGAGAGCGCCACCAGCCGCGGCAGGAGCGAGGGGACCTTCACCCGAGCGAAGCGTCGTTCGCCATCATCGGGGTCGCTCACCATTACCGCGAGGTTGAGCGACAGGTTCGAGATGTAGGGGAACGGGTGAGCCGGGTCGACGGCGAGTGGTGTGAGCACGGGAAACACCCGCTCGCGGAACAGTGCCACCACTTCGTTGCGGGCGGAATCGTCGAGATCGTCCCAATTGACGAGGTCGATACCGGCGTCGTGGAGGGCCGGGAACAGTTCGTCGGAGAGGATCCGTTCCTGCTCGGCGACCAGGTCGGCCACGACGTCGCCTACCTCCAACAACACCTGCGTCGGGGGTCGGCCGTCTGCACCGGGAGCCGTGATGCCGGCGTCGACTTGGTTCTTCAGTGCAGACACTCGCACCTGGAAGAACTCGTCGAGGTTCGAGGAACAGATGGCAACGAACTTCACGCGCTCCAGCAGAGGAACGTTGGCCTCGCAGGCCTGCGCGAGGACGCGTGCGTTGAAATCCAGCCAGGAGAGTTCCCGGTTCAGGAGCACGTCGGTAGTCGGTTCCCCCACGACGCGAGAGGGTACCGATCGCTGCACAGCGCGTGCCGGTAGCGGGAGGGAGTTCACCGTTCCGCTACCACGGCGTTACTCAGCCTTCGGCTTCGACGAGGCCGAGATCCCACTCCACCGTGATGTTCTCGCGCTCGCCATCACGGGCGATGCGCTCACGGTTGCGGCGGAACTGCGGGTCGTCGCGGGGCAGGAGCACCAGGCGGGCGAGGATGCGGGTGCGGAACTCGTCCACAACCTGACGGTCGCCGTAATCGCCGTAGACCTCCCAGTGGGGCGACACCGGGCCGAGGTACACGATGCGCACGTGGGCGCGGGGGGCTTCGGAGGCGGTATCGCTCATGAAAGGGACTCCTTGGGACGAAAAATGCCCGGCAACTGCTCGCGAACCGGACGATCTGGGCCAAATCCTACGGGTTCGGGCCGCTCAGGAGACGTCCGTCACGATTATTACGAAATCATTGCAATGTAATTTGCGAAGTGCTTGACTACACCTTGCCGGAACCAAACGGGCTGCTCGGACGTCTCACTCCAGTAACCCGCCGTGGAAACGGTGCCCACCAGGCTCTGGGCGGAGCCACAGAGCAAGGAGAAGGACTCGACATGGAACTGACCGACACCCCCCCGGCCAGCGAAATCACCGCTTGGATGGCCTCCGGCAACTGCCGTGCCTACGCCCCGGCCGTCTTCTTTCCGAGTGACGGCGTCGGCGTCGACCGCGCCCGCAAGATCTGCAAGACCTGCACGGTGGCCGACACCTGTCTCGAATATGCCCTTGAGAACCGCATCGACCACGGTGTCTGGGGCGGTGCGTCCGAGCGTGAGCGTCGCCGCATCCTGAAGCGTCGCCGTGTGGAACTGGGCGTTCGCCTGTAGTCCTCACTCATGACGGACGAACGAAATGAGCGCCCTCACGAGCGCTCATTGTTCGTTTTGGCGCCTCGCCACCCTGCTCGGCTCCCGTTCGGTTGCACGCAGCGCCGAAGCGCCGGTGATTACTTGTCGTCAGACGTCGACGCGCTGTCGGCGGTTTCGGACTTGGCTGCTTCGGCCTTGTCCTTGCCCTTCTGACCCTCAGCGAGACCCTTCTTGAACTCCTTCTGGGCCTGACCCAGGTTGCGAGCAAGCTTGGGAAGCTGAGCGCCGCCGAACAGCACCACAACCACGATGACGATAATTGCCCAGTCGGAGGGCGACTCCAGAATGCCTAGCATTCGCGTAGTCTGCCACGAATCGCGTGGATCGGGTAGGTCGGCCCCGGAATTCTTTGTAGGAAGCGCTGGTGCTCCCGTGATCGAGTGCGTCGTCAACGTCAGCGAGGGTCGTAGGGCTGAGGTGCTCGCCACCCTCGGGGCCACTGCCGGTCCGGCCTTGCTCGACGTACATTCCGATCCCTTCCATCACCGCAGCGTGTTCACACTCGCCGGGGTGGACGCGGTTCGGGCTCTGTCCGTTGCAGCGGTGAATCTCCTTGACCTCAGCGAGCACGAGGGAGTGCACCCTCGACTCGGTGTGGTGGATGTGGTCCCGTTCGTACCGCTCGTCGGGTCCACAATCACCGAGGTACTGGACGAACGCGACCGGTTTGCGACATGGGCGGCCGATGAACTGGGTGTGCCGTGCTTTCTCTACGGCCCCGAGCGGACACTGCCCGAAATTCGACGGCGTGCGTGGGTGGACCTCCGACCGGACACGGGTCCGGACAAACCGCACCCCACGGCAGGGGCGATGTGTGTTGGCGCTCGACCGGTGCTCGTGGCCTACAACGTCTACCTCGACGGAGTTGACCTTGCGGGCGCCCGGCGCATCGCGGCCCGCATTCGAGGCCCACACCTCCGCGCGCTCGGCCTGCAGGTAGGCGACCGGGTACAGGTGAGCATGAACCTCATCGACCCAGCACTCGTTGGGCCTGCACAGGCCTATGACGCTGTGGCGCAACACGCCCGTGTGGAGCAGGCAGAACTCGTGGGTTTGATTACCGAAGCGGTGCTGTACGCCATTCCCCGTTGGCGTTGGGTCGAACTGGACCTGGGCCCCGATCGCACGGTTGAATCCCGTTGGGCACGAATGACGTAGCGAACGGTACTGCGGGTAAAAACTGCAGAGGGGCCCCCGCTGCTGCGGGGGCCCCTCTTATGCTGAGCAGGTGAGGCGGTTGAGGCCTCGTTCGGAGGATCAGGCTGTAGCGGTCTGGCGCACCGACAGGGCACGCTGACGGCGCAGACGCCGGCGCTCACGCTCCGACAATCCGCCCCAAATCCCAAACTTCTCGCCGTTTGCCAGTGCGTACTCGAGGCAGTCAAGCCTCACCACACAGCCACGGCACACTTCCTTGGCCTCCCGGGTGGAAGCGCCACGCTCCGGAAAGAAAAGATCCGGGTCTACTCCCAGGCAGTTCGCCTGGTCCTGCCAATCCTGTTCAGTCTCATGTCTACGGTCGTCGTACATCTGTTGCCCTCCCGTCACTGGGTCTGCTCGCACGCCGATGCGTACGAATCTCGTGTGCAACACCCACGCCTGTAATTACAACCGTGCGATTCTCCCCTATCACAAACACTTTTCGCAAGTGCGGATGCCAATTTTCCTAGGATTTCTCCTCGTGCCCCCCGAGAACCGCCCCGAAACACCCGTACTGGACGTCTGGATGGGCGACCTCACCACCTTGGCCGTGGACGCCATCGTCAACGCCGCGAACAATGCCCTCCTCGGCGGAGGCGGGGTTGACGGTGACATCCACCGAGCAGCAGGTCCCGAACTGCTCGCAGCGTGTCAGTTGCTCGGCGGGTGCCGAACGGGCGACGCCAAAGCCACGCCGGGGTTCCGCCTGCCTGCCCGGTGGGTAATTCACACCGTTGGCCCGGTGTGGCGCGACGGCCTCTCGGGCGAGCACGACCTCCTCGGTAGGTGCTATCGGCGCAGTCTCGAGGTAGCCGTGGAGATAGGGGCTCGAACGGTCGCCTTTCCCGCCATCTCTACCGGTGTGTACGGGTTCCCGAAGGACGCTGCTGCGAGCGTTGCGGTGAGCACGGTGCGGGCCTTCCGCGGCCCGATCGACGCGGTGACCTTCGTTGCCTTCAGCGCGGACAACCTCAATCGCTATCGCACGCTGCTCTCGCGCTGAGCGGTCGCAACCTGCGGGCTAGCCCGCCTGGCGGTCTCCCCGACCCATTCGGGCGTTGCGCGCTCCGTTGCCACCGCGCGACATCTGTCGCTTGTGCTCGACGAAGTCCACGAGCACGTAGTCGCCAAGCGTTTCGGGATTCGTGAAGAACGCGCGCCCGCCGTTCATGCTGCTCAACTTCTCGATGAACTGCTTGAGGTAGGCGTTGGGGTCGAGCATGAAGGTGTTGATACGGATGTTCTCCCGCGTGCAGCGCATCACCTCACGCATCGTGGCCTCGATGGTTTCGGCCACGGGCGGGTAGTTGAAGTACACGTCACCGTCGGGCTCGATGTGCGCGGTCGGCTCGCCGTCGGTGATCATGATGATCTGCTTCGTACCGGTCTGACGTGCCAGCATCTGGCGCGAGAGCAGGAAGCCGTGCTGCATGTTGGTGCCGTAGTCGAAGTCCCAACTGACCTCGGGGAGATCCTCGGGCCGGATGACGTGGGCAACCTTGCTGAAGCCGACGATGCCGATGTAGTCGCGCGGGAACTGCGAGGTGATGAGCGAGTGCAGTGCCATCGTCACCTTCTTCGCCGGGAGGAAGTTCCCCTTCATCGGCATCGACATCGACAGGTCGAGCATGAGCACCGTGGACGACTTGGTGAGCGTCTCGGTGCGCTCGATCTCGAAGTCGTCGGGCTGCAGACGGACTGGCGTGCCCTGACCGCTGCGGCGGATCGCATTACGGATGGTGCGGTGCAGGTCGAGGTTGAACGGGTCGCCGTATTCGTACTGCTTGGACTCGTAGGTGCGCTCGTGACCGATGCCCTGGCGGTCGATCTGGTGCGTACCCATCTTGTCCTTCGCCAGCTTGGAGAACAGATCCCGCAGCGAGTTCGAGCCGATGGCGCGCAGTCCCTTCGGGGTGAGCTCGAGGCGACCTTCCTTGTTGTTGATGAGGCCGGCTTCCTCGAGCATCTTGGCGAGTTGCGACAGTTGCTCGAGCGACTTCGCGGCGTCGTCGCCCATCAGGTCCTTCACCCGATCAAGGTCAACCTCTGCGAGCTGACCCGGTGAGTTGGCGGACTGCAGCATCTGCTCGAGCTGATCGAGATCACCCATGTCCTGCATGGTCTGCATGGCCTGCTGGAACCCCATCGGGTCCTGGCCCTGCATGTCGTAACCACGCTCCCACGGCAGGCTCGGGAACATCTGCTGCAGGTTGCGGGACAACTGATCGGCCTGCCAGCTGAGGTCCATGTCGGACATGAGCTGATCGGACAACTGCTGCAACTGCGCCCGCTGTTCGGGCGTCATCGAGTTCATCATCGCCTGCGCAGCGGCCATGCGCTTGGCGATGCTCTCGAGCAGTTCCTCAACGGTCTCGGGGTTCTCCGGGAAGAAGTCGCCAAACTTCTCCATGAACTCCTCGAAGTGCGGGTCGTCTCCGTTCTGGTGACGCTCGAGCATCTCGTTGAGGGACGACATCATGTCCTTCATGCGCTGCATCTGCTCGGACGACATGTTCTGCACGCCCTCGCTCATCTGATCGACGTATTGCTGCATGAGTTGATCACGCAACTTGTCCATGAGCTGCTCGAAACGCTGTTGCGCCTCGGCGGACGTGAAGTCGTAGTTCTGCAACTCGCGCACCCGGCCCGCTAGGTCGTCGGGAAGGAGGTCGAGCTGCATGTGGCGCTCTGCCGCGGCCTGCTGGGCCAGTTCCTGACGGCGCTCGTCGCCCGCAGCATCGGCCTCGGCCTGCTGACGGTCGATGCCGTGGCGTTCCTCGTCGAGGATGTCGGACAACTCACTGGCGATCTCGTCGTAAACACCGCCGAGGTTGCCGCTGTCCTTCAGTTCCTGCCGACGTTCACGCAACTTCTGGAGCATCTCACGCAGACCCTGCATGCGGTTGCCGTCCGCATCGCGGAAACCGTTCTGCAGCATCCGACGCAGCGCCGCATTCACGTCGCCGTGGTACAGCAGATCGTCGGTGATCTCGTCCATGATCTGGTCGGCGTCGAGATCGAAGCCCTTCTGAGTTCCGTCCCACCTGCTGTACGTGAACCGAACGGCCATGACCGGAGGGTACACGGCAGCCAGCGCGTTGCGCCCGACGGGTGTTTACCGTGCATGCAGGAGATATTCGGCTGTTCGGGCAACCCATCGCCGGTAACCTCCCCGTGAGATGCGAGTACCTCGAACGTTCGTTTTCGTCGACCTCTCCGGGTTCACGAACTACACCGCCGCCTATGGCGACGATGCTGCTGGCCGCATCCTCAGCGCTTTTCGGTCCATCACCCGTGAGGTGGCCTCCGAGAGCGGTGTTCGTGTCGCCAAGTGGCTCGGCGACGGCTGCATGGTGGTGTCGGTGAACCAAGAGGCGGCGGTGAAGTTCGCCATCGACCTCGCAAGCCGTGCCGGCGAGACCTGCGCCCCGCTCACCGCCCGCATCGGCATGGCCTCCGGCTATGCCCTGCTCTTCGAGGGCGACGATTACATCGGTTCCGCCGTCAACATGGCGGCGCGCCTCTGCGACGCTGCGGGTCCTTTCGAGATCCTCATTCCCACCATGCAGATCGAGCGCCTGCCGCAGGGCGTCACCGCCCGCCCGCACGAGTCACTCGAGTTGCGCGGTTTCCCGGGCGAGGTGGACGTCGTCACCCTCGGCGGAACACTGGAATCAGACGGCGCGGACACGGGTGAGCTGTGGACCCGTCCCCGCTTCATGTGACCAGCACCGTCGTCCGTCCCACACTCGGAGCGGTACTCACCACCCTCGACTCGCTTGGCAGCGGCTCTCGGTCCAACTGGTCGGGTGCACCAACGGTAGGCAATGACTTCGTCCAGCGCTTCGAGGAGGACCTGACGCTCTTTTCGTATCTCGGCATCCGTCAGGTACGTCTCGGTATCGACTGGTCGCGTCTACAACCCGTTCCCGGGCGCATCGACGACGACTGGCGCGAGTGGTACCTGTCGGTGTTGCTCGCGGCGCAACGTCATGGCGTCGGTGTGTGGGCCGCGTTGCACGAGCACACGGTGCCCGCCTGGTTCGACGACGAAGGGTCGTTCGCCGACGAACGCGCGTGCGGGCTTGCGTGGCCGCGCTGGGTGGAGACAGCGGCCGAACTGTTCGGTGACCATGTGGCCGGGTGGTTCCCCATGGTGGATCCGAGCGGCGTGGCAGCACGGTGGACGAGCGACAGCCGCAAGCACGAGTCTGCGTTGCTGAACGTGGCGGTGGCGTGGCGGGATTCGTGGCGCATCCTGCGCGGCGGACCGCCGGTGGCAACGGCGCTCGGCGTGCGGATGATCCGTCCCGCCGACCAAACGATGCCCGCTCTCGAGGCATCGCGCTTCGAGGACCACGTGCGCTGGAAGCTGTGGCTACGCGGGCTGCGCGATGGCGTGATTCGCCTGCCGAATGGAAACGAGCGGGTCGTTCCGGACCTCGGCGGCGCGCTTGATGTGCTCGGCCTCGTGACCTCGCTTGACGTGCCCGAGGGAACGATCACCGACGACACCCGGCGGCGTTGGGAAGAACGACTGGGCACGGTGCTCCGACGGGCAGCCGAGGAGGGACCAGACCGGCCGATCGCTCTCGCCGGACTGGACATTCGGTGGGCAAACAGCGAGGAATGCCGACTGTTCGTCGAGTCCACGGTGCAGTCGTTGCGCGTGGCAGCCCAGGACGGCATACCGATGCAGTCGGTATTCATCGACCCGGCAATCGGCCCGATTCCCGGACCGCGCACGCTCCACGTTGCCTCGGTGGTTGACCGCGATCGAACGACCACCGGTGACACGGCCGCATGGTTGACCCTGACGCCCCCAGCGTCGGAATCAGGCAGCGGCGAGCGCTGATGAACCGTGGGCAACTGGGCCCACGGAGTGATCAGACGGCTTCGACGTTGCGAGCCTCGGGGCCGCGACGGCCCTCGCCGATCTCGAAGTTCACCTTCTGACCCTGCACCAGTGTGCGGCGGCCCGAACCGATGATGTTCGAGAAGTGAACGAAGAGATCTTCTCCGTCTTCCCGACTGATGAAGCCATAGCCCTTCTGATCGTTGAAGAACTTGACGGTACCCGTAGCCATATCGACTCCTATTTTCCCCACTACCCCCGTGGGAGGTTGGGAGTGATATTAGTCACACTTTTTTGGCCGCGCTTTCCCGAAAGGTGGGGCGACGGAAGGCACCTCGAGGTGCCTTCGGTTAGGCCCGGCCGCGGTAGGTGGCGCGGGCGCCTGAGGAGTCCTTGTTGAGGCGCTTGGAGAGGTGCAGACCCTCGAGCACGAACTCCACGGCACTGGCCAGTCCGGCGGGCGACGTGTCGGCTCCGGCGAGTGTTTTCACCGGTGCCTGCAACGCCGGTACCTGTGCGAGCAGTTCTGCCTCGTCAACGGACGAAACGTCCTCACCCACGTGGGCGACCACACCCTCCTCGAAGGCGGCGACGACGTCTCGGACCTGATCGAAGGGCAGTCGGTCCTTGAACACGGCGAGGACGGCCTGCCGGAGGAGGTTCTCGACAATGGCTCCCTCGCGGCCCTCCTCCAGTGCCTCGATCTCCACCTTGCCGAGCGTGGATGCGGGCAGTGCCTCGAGGTCACAGACACGGGGGACGACGTCGCGTTCCCCGGAGTGCAGAGCACGGCGCAGCGCGTTTGCGCAGAGCACCTCATAGTTCGCCACGCTGAGACGGACACTGACGCCACTTCGCTGATTGACGTTGGGACTCGTACGCGCCAGTTGGGAGAACGTGGCGATGACGTCCTCGAGGTAATCGGGCACTCGAACAGCGACGTCACCAACGCTTGGCTGACGTGCTTCCTGCCGGATAATGGTGACCTCGGTGCTCGCCTCAAGCGGGTAGTGCGTACGGATCTGGCTGCCGAAGCGGTCCTTCAGCGGGGTGATGATGCGGCCGCGATTCGTGTAGTCGTCAGGGTTTGCCGAGGCGACCAGCAGAACGTCGAGTGGCAGGCGGATCTTGTAGCCGCGTACCTGCACGTCGCGCTCCTCCAGCACGTTGAGCAGACCGACCTGGATGCGCTCCGACAGGTCGGGCAGTTCGTTGATGGCAAAGATGCCGCGGTTCGTGCGGGGCACGAGTCCGTAGTGGAGCGTGAGTTCGTCAGACAGGTAGCGACCCTCGGCCACCTTGATGGGATCAACCTCTCCGATGAGATCGGCGATCGATGTGTCCGGGGTGGCCAGCTTCTCGCCGAACCGGTCGCTGCGGTGCACCCACTCGATGGGGGTTGCCTCGCCCTCGAACGCGACGAGGTCGCGTGCATGCTTTGACACAGGGTTGTACGGATCGTCGTTGATCTCGGATCCGGCAACGATGGGCATCCACTCATCAAGCAGGCCAGTGAGCGACCGAATCATGCGGGTCTTGGCCTGTCCGCGCTCGCCGAGGAAGATCACGTCGTGCCCAGCGAGAATTGCGTTCTCCAACTGCGGCATCACGGTGTGCTCATAGCCGAGCACCCCCTCAAACAGCGGCTCTCCCGCAGAGATCTTCGCAACGGCGTTCTTGCGGATCTCCTCCTTCACGGGCAACGACTTCCAGCCGGATGCCTGAAGCGCGCCGAGCGTGCTGGGGAGGTTTGCGGGGACGTGTGCCATGGGCGTGACCCTATCGGTTCGACGCTGGGGCGTCACCGGCGGCAACGAGCGTCAGCCAGCGTCAGCGCTGCAGTTTCTCGCGGAAGAAGTCCAGCACCCGCCGCACGCCGTCCTCCACCCGTTGTTCGGTGACAACGCTGTGGTCCTTCTTCGAACTGCTCGGGTACTCAACGGCGATGAAGCCGTCGCCGAGTTCCCTGCGCAGCGTGTCAAAGCGCGTACCCACCAACTTGTCCTGGTCGAAACGCAGGCCGAGCACCTGGCACCCGTCGGCAACTCGCTGTTTCACCGTGGCGAGATCGCTGACGGACAGATTGATGTCTGCTGCCCGCTGCGTACCGACGGCGAACGGGAGTGACGGTTGACTGAGCACCGGGGCGACGACGTGACCGTTCACCATCATCCCGAGGGCGAAACCCCCGCTGAAACACATGCCGATGGCGCCGACACCCGGGCCACCACACTGCTCGTGCACGTCACGGGCCAGGTCCTGCAGAAACCCGGTGATCGCTGAGGTCTCACCGGTGGCCCACGTGGTGAACTCCCGTGCCACGCAAATCTTCGTCATCGACTGCAACAGGTAGCGCTGCGACAGTTCCTTGCCGGGCTCACCGACGAGCGACGGCATGACCACCGTGAAGCCGGCATCAACCACTTCGTTCGCGAACCCGATGACCTTCGGCGTGATGCCCGGGATCTCGTGAATGACGATGACGCCAGGACCGCGACCGCGCGTGTACGTGGCGCGTGTAATACCGCCGCCGGTGAAGGAGTCGAGGGTCCAATCAGCCAGCAGCGACATAGTGGTTACCGAAGGTTCTTCAGCAGCTCGAGTGCCCAGTCGACGCGAGTATCGACGGAGTTCTTCATGCTCTCCATGTCGGGGAGCTCGTCGGCCATTGCGCCGTTCAGATAACGGGCGTAGACACCTTCACCGATCACCGCAAGGCGATACGCAGAGAATGCTCGGTAGTAGGCAATCTGGCTGACGTCTCGACCGGTCTTCTGTGCGTACCGCTCCACGAGTTCGCTGTAGTACGGGAACCCCTCGATGCCGGTGGGGTCGTTGCCGCCCACGAGTTCGTCGCCCGGGTCACGCCAGTAGATGCCGATGTAACCAAGGTCTGCAAGCGGATCGCCGAGCGTGCACAGTTCCCAGTCGAGGACGCCGACGATCTTGCCGGCGGCGGTGTCGGTAAGGCAGTTGCCGAAGCGATAGTCGCCGTGCGCGATGGAAGCGCCTTGCTGCACGGGCATGTGGTCCTGCAGTTTCTTCACGAGTACCTCCATGGTGGGCATCTCGCGCGTCTTGCTGTTCGCCCACTGCGTCGTCCAGCGCTTCAACTGGCGCTCGATGTAACTGTCGCGCCGGGCCAGGTCGCCGAGGCCGATCGCGTCGACGTCAGCGGCGTGCAGGTCGGCGAGTACGTCGATGAGATCGAACGATGCCGCACGTCGGTTCTCGAGCGACATCACCGATGCCTTCTCGGGCGAGTCGAGCACCGTTCCCTCGACGAACGACATTACGTAGAACGGCGCACCGTTCACCTCGACGTCGGTGCAGAGCCCCAGCGTTCGCGGAACCGGAACGGGGGTCTTACCGACCGCCGTGATGAGACGGTGCTCGCGGGCCATGTCGTGTGCCGTAGCCAGCACGTGACCGAGCGGCGGTCGGCGCAGCACGAACCTCGTGCCCTGCGCATCGGCACCCCGATAGGTGACGTTGGAGCGCCCACCGGCGATCAGTTCGAAGGTGTACGGACCGCTCAGGCTCTCGACGTTGGCGTCGAGCCAGGCAGTGACCTTTGGTTCATCGATTCCCAGTACCACGGGGTGAACCGTAGCCCTCCCCGGGGTCCGGTTAGAATACGGATCACGCGGGCGGCGGATCCCCACCATGAAACGCGCCCTCACTCTGCTCCTCACCGCTGCCCTGCTTGCGGCCGCCACCCTCGGCCTGTCTGCGGGTGTGAGCACTGCGTGGAGCGCCGTCGGCCGCACGGAGGCCAAGAAGGACCCGGCAGACCCCCAGACCAAGCGGGACAAGGTTCGGCGCCAGCGAGCGGCCTCCGCGGCCAAACTCGACGCACTGAAGGCCGACGCCGATCAGGTAGACCGTGCCATCGCTGATCTCGAGGCCAACACCAAGTCCCGCCAGTCCGAACTGGCCGCGGCGAAATCCGCCGAGGAACAGGCGGCCAAGAACGTGGCCGACGCCCAGGCCGAGGTGGACGCCGTCTCAGCCCGAATCGGCACGCTGGCCCAAGCAACCAAGAAGGCGGCGATCCTCGCCTTCACCTCGGGCGGAGAGTCGGAACTGTTCTCGAGCATGTTGACCGGCGGCTCGAACCAGGCGCCGTCGCAGGACCTGTACTACAACCTTGCCGTCGGCGACCTCCAGGGTGCGCTCAACGAACTCGAGGCCGCCCAGCACCAACTGCAGCGAGCCAAGGCCAAGGCCGAACGTGCGGCGCAGGCCGCCACAAAGCGCCGCCAGCGTGTTGAGCAGAAGATCGAGGACCTGAACACCGCCATCGCCCAGCAGGAACAATTGGGCTCATCCCTCGAGAACCGCTTCGAGGACGCGCTTGCCGAAGCCGAAGGGCTTGCCGAACTGGACTCCGCGTTGAGCAAGCAAATCTCCCAGCGGGAGAAGGCCATCATTGCCCGAGCGCGGGCCGCTGGGATCAAGGGCGCCACCGTGGACAAGAAGGGCAAGATCAAGGTGCCGGTCATCCCCACGTCAGCCAACGGACTCGTCCGGGTGAACGGGGTGCTCATGGACCGCAGCATCGGCAACGCGTTTGCCCGTCTGGTCGCCGAGGCGGCGGCGGACGGCATCAATCTCACGGGTGGTGGCTATCGGTCGGCGCAGGCCCAGATCAACCTCCGCCGCGGCAACTGCGGCCCCACCGATTACGACATCTGGGAACGGCCGCCGTCGGAGTGCAGTCCGCCGGCCGCACGCCCGGGGCATTCGCTCCACGAGAAGGGCCTTGCCATCGACGTCCGCTGCAACGGCCGCCTCATCAGCCGCTATTCGGATCCGTGCTTTGCGTGGATGGCCGAGCACGCCCCGAAAGTGGGGCTGCACAATGACGTCACGCACCGCGAGGCGTGGCACTGGTCAATCAACGGCAACTAGCCGGATGCGGGCCCGCTTCAGGATCTCCGGTCGGCCGCTGCGGAGGGGGGTAGCTGCGGCCGACCGGACGAACCTAAGGGGTATGACAGGTAGAACGACCCCTACCGCTGGCTTATTCCCGGCCGTAGCGTTCTTTCCATGAGCGAACTGCGATTCCAGGTTCCCGGGATGACCTGCGGGCACTGTGTCAATGCCGTGAGGACTGAACTGACGGGCGTCGCCGGGGTGGACTCCGTGGAGGTCGACCTCGATTCCAAGCAGGTGGTCGTGCACGGCTCGGCGGTCGACCTGCAGGCCATCCTCGCCGCGGTCGACGAGGCCGGGTATGAAGCCGTCGGCATCTCCTGAGGCTGCCGATTCCCCCGATGCTGTCCTGACGGCATCCGAGCCCGTTGATGCGCGGGTACACCTCAGCGTGTCGGGCATGACGTGTGCTGCCTGCGCGCTGCGTATCGAGAAGAAACTCAACAAGCTGGAGGGCGTCTCGGCGTCCGTCAACTATGCAACCGAGAAGGCGAGTGTCGCGTTCGACGCAACACGCATCGGGCCTGACGAGCTCATCGCTGTCATCGAGGCAACCGGCTACGGCGCAACGCTCCCGGCGCCCGTGCGAAGCGCGTCGGATGACAAGCAGCCTGATGGTTCGGTCGAACGTGCGCGCAGCCTGCAGCGCCGACTCATCGTGTCGACAGTGTTCGGCCTACCCGTGCTCATCATCTCGATGGTGTCGCCGCTGCAGTTCTCCTACTGGCAGTGGGTCTGCCTTGGACTGTCGGCGCCGGTTGCCAGTTGGGGTGCATGGCCGTTCCACCGTGCGGCGTTCGTCAACCTGCGCCACCGGGCGACGACGATGGACACGCTCATCAGTGTCGGCGTCCTGTCGGCGTTTCTGTGGTCGCTGTGGGCACTCATTTTCGGCCATGCCGGCATGGCCGACATGAAGATGGGCTTCTCGTTCAAGGTCGATCGTGCTGCGGGCACGGAGCACATCTACCTCGAGGTGGCCTCCGCCGTCGTGGTGTTCATCCTTGCTGGTCGCTATTTCGAGGCGCGCGCGAAGTCACGCGCGGGCTCTGCGCTGCGCGCACTCGTTGCTCTCGGGGCAAAGGACGTGTCGCTGCTTCGACCCGACGGGCAAGAGGTGCGCGTCCCTGTCGAGGAACTGGTTGTCGGTCAGCGATTCGTCGTACGCCCCGGCGAGAAGATCGCCACCGACGGTCTCATCGAATCGGGTGAGTCGGCAGTGGACCAGTCGCTCGTCACCGGCGAGAGCGTCCCGGTAGATGTGGGCCCCGGGCACGCGGTGATCGGCGCAACGGTCAACACCAGCGGACTCCTCACGGTGCGGGCCACTCGTGTGGGGGGCGACACCGCCCTTGCCCAGATGGCGCGTCTCGTCGAGGCGGCACAGTCTGGCAAAGCTCCGGTTCAGCGCCTTGCGGATCGCGTTGCGGGTGTCTTCGTGCCGGTCGTCATTGCACTGTCTCTCGCCACGCTCACGTTTTGGTGGGTGAAGGACGGCAGCGCAACCAACGCGTTTACCGCAGCGGTCGCCGTGCTCATTATCGCCTGCCCCTGTGCGCTTGGCCTGGCAACACCAACAGCGCTGCTCGTCGGAACGGGCCGCGGCGCGCAGCTCGGAATCCTCATCAAGGGGCCTGAGGTGCTGGAGAGTACGCGCACTGTGGACACGGTGGTGCTCGACAAGACAGGGACGGTGACGACCGGCCGCATGAGTCTGCACGGTGTGGTGGTGGGCGCTGGGACCGACGAAGTGGGAGCACTGCGCCGTGCCGGTGCAGTGGAATCCGGGTCCGAGCACCCCATTGCGCAAGCCATTGCCACCGCCGCTCGCGAGCGCACGGGTGAACTGCCCTCACCCACCTCGTTCGAGAACGTGCCGGGGTTGGGCGTGCGTGCGCAGGTAGACGGCCACACGGTTGCCGTCGGCAGGCTGCGCTGGTTCGTCTCCCTCGGGTGGACGGTTGATGACACCCTTGCCCGGCAGTCGCTCACTGAGGAAGCGCACGGGCGCACCGTGGTCGCCGCCGGTTGGGACGGTGCCGTCACCGCGCTGCTCGTGGTGAGCGACACCGTGAAGCCCACCAGCAGGGAGGCCATCGCATCGCTGCGCTCACTGGGGCTTGCCCCCGTGCTCCTCACCGGCGACAACGAGGCAACCGCGCGGGCAGTCGCAGCCGAGGTCGGGATCGACGAGGTCATTTCTCAGGTGCTGCCGAGCGACAAGGTCGCCGTGGTGCAAGGACTGCAGGATGCCGGCCGCGTGGTTGCCATGATCGGTGACGGGGTTAACGATGCCGCTGCACTCGCCCAGGCCGATCTCGGTATTGCGATGGGCACCGGCACGGACGTCGCCATCGAGGCGTCGGACCTCACGCTGGTGAGCGGCGACCTTCGCTCCGCCGCCGTTGCGGTTCGGCTCTCACGGCGCACTCTTGCGATCATCAAGGGCAACCTGTTCTGGGCCTTCGCCTACAACGTTGCGGCGCTGCCGCTCGCTGCGGCTGGCTTGCTCAATCCCGTGATTGCGGGCTTTGCGATGGCCGGCTCCAGCGTGTTCGTGGTGTCGAACAGCCTCCGCCTCCGCCGCTTCCGCCCCTAACCCCCTCTCGTTCTCGGTCCCCAAACTGCACGTTTTGAGCGTTTTCGAGACCGAGAACGCAGGTGTCTGTTTGTTCTCGGTCCCCAAACTGCACGTTTTGAGCGTTTTCGGGACCGAGAACAACGGGGATTTCCGGACGGAGACGGTCGTGCACCCAGTAGGGGTATGGACCTACAACCACTTCGCGCCTGCGCGAACGCTCAACACGGTGTCATCGCCTTCTCCCAAGCCAA
>CANIBN010000004.1 GCA_947465505.1 Acidimicrobiales bacterium
ACTGGAGGATCACCGTTGCGGCAACCTTGTCCACCACCTTTCGACGAGCCCCCGCGCCAAGGCCGGCCTGCATGAGCACGTTGTCGGCTGCAACCGTCGTGAGACGTTCATCGGTGGTCACCACAGGCACGCCCAGCACCGTAGCCAGTACCGCACATTCGTCCAGCGCGGCCAGTGCAGCTGTGCCGCGCGACCCGTCCATGCTCAGGGGGAGTCCGACGACCACGACGTCAACTTCCTCCTCCCGCACGATCTTGGCGATTGCCAGGTGGTCATCCGACTTCCGTCGACTGCGTTGGATCACGGTGAATGCGTTGGCGATGAGCGCACTCGAATCGGATATCGCGACACCGATGCGCTTGGAGCCGAGATCCAGCCCCAACACGCGAAGCCGGGAGCGGTCCACCCCTCAGTTGCCTCGCACGGTGGCCACGGCAGATCGAGCAGCGGCAAGCGCCTGCTCGAGACCGGACGGGTCCTTGCCGCCTGCAACAGCGACGTCACCCTTCCCGCCACCTCCGCCGCCCACGGCACGTGCAGCGTCCTTCACCAGGTCTCCCGCGTTGATCCCGCTCGTCTTCTCGACGGCGGATGCAAGCGCTACACCACCGGTGTCGCTCAGGCCGATCAAGACCACCACCGGCACCCCGGCCTGTCGTACGGCAACCGCGAGGTCACGCAGATCGCTCTGCGCCAGACCATCTACCTGAGCCACTACGGCACCATCGACCGCCCCGGCGGCGAGTTCCACAGCGCGACCGGACGCCGCACGGGAGCGCAGTGTCTTCAACTCGTCCTGGAGGGAGCGGATCTCGTCCAGCTTTCGCTGGATACCGGCAACGAGCTCCTCCGGCTTGGACCCAACGAGGCGGGATGCGTCGGCAACCATCCGGCTTTCACGCTGGAGCAACGCGACACTCACGGCGCCGGTAACCGCCTCGAGTCGACGTACGCCCGATGCAATGGAGCCCTCGCCGACGATCTTGATGGTGCCGATGTCACCGGTGGCGCGCACGTGCGTCCCACCGCAGAGCTCGGTGCTGTTGGTCCCGGCCTCCAGCACACGGACAACGTCGCCGTACTTGTCGCCAAAGAATGCAATGGCACCCATCGCCGTCGCCTCATCCTTGGTGGTCTCATAGGCCCGCACGGAATCGTTACTCAGCACTTCACGATTCGCAAGCGCCTCGATCTGCTCAATCTCCTCTGCGGACACGGCCTGAAAATGGCTGAAGTCGAACCGGAGACGGTCGGGCGACACCATGGATCCCTGCTGCTTGACGTGCTCGCCGAGTACCTCACGGAGAGCCCAGTGCAGGATGTGTGTTCCGGTGTGGTTTCGACGAATGGCGGCGCGCCGGTCGACGTCAATCGACGCCCGCACCGGTTGCCCAGCCTCGACCGAACCGGCGGTCACGCGACCCACGTGGCGGCGAAGGCCCGGTAGCGCGAACGAGGTGTCGGACACTTCGACCGTTCCCGTATCCGTGACGAGGAGGCCGGTGTCACCCACCTGTCCGCCGCTCTCTGCATAGAACGGTGTGCGATCGAGGAACACCTCCACGCCACCGTCGTCGGTACCGACGACAGCGACGATACGGCCATCGCAACTGTCCTCGGAATACCCGCGAAACTCGGTCACCCCGAATTGGTCGACGATCTCGCGGTACACCTCGAGGCGATCGTCGGCGACGTTGCCGCTCTTTCGCGCCTGCTTTGCACGCTCACGCTGCCGGGCCATCTCGACACCGAAGCCGTCCAGGTCGACGGCTACGCCACGCTCAGCGCTCACCTCGGTGGTGACCTCAAGCGGGAAGCCGTAGGTGTCATGGAGCATGAAGGCGGTGGAGCCACTGATTGCCTCTCCACCTTCGGAGAGTTCCTTGTCGAGGATGGCCAGACCATTCTTCAGGGTGCGACGGAAGGCCTCTTCCTCACGCGTCATCACGTTGAGGATGAAGTCGCGATTTTTCAGGAGATCGGGGTACGCCTCACCCATCACGTCGACTGCCGTATTCGCAAGCGTCGGCATGACGAGTCGGTCGCCGCCCAAGAGGTAGGCGAAGCGGATCGCCCGGCGGAGGATTCGTCGCAACACGTAGCCCCTCGCCTCGTTCGAGGGAAGCACGCCGTCGTTGATCAGCATGGAGCCAGAACGTGCGTGCTCTGCAAGCACTCGTAGTGCGAACGAGTCACGGTCGTCGTAATCGCCAACTGTGTAGCGCTTGCCGGTGAGCGACGAGGCCTGCTCGATGAGCGGAGCCATCAGGTCGGTCTCCCACACGGCGTCTTTGCCCTGGATCAGGGTGAGGATCCGCTCGAGGCCGGCTCCGGTGTCGATCGACGGCCGCGGTAACGCCGTACGCGAGCCGTCCGGCGCCTGGTTGTATTGCATGAACACCAGGTTCCAGAACTCCATGAAGCGATCGCCGTGGGGGTCGTGGAGTGGGCCACCTTCGGGCCCGAAGCCCGGGCCCCGGTCGATGTGCAACTCCGAGCAGGGTCCACACGGGCCGGTGTCGCCCATCTGCCAGAAGTTGTCCTTGTCGCCGAGACGCTGGATGCGATCCATCGGAACGCCAACCTGCTCGTGCCAGATCTGCTCCGCTTCGTCGTCCCCGGTGTGAACGGTCACCCAGATACGGTCTCCGTCGAAGCCGAACACCTCGGTAACGAGTTCCCAACTCCACGGGATGGCCTCGGACTTGAAATAGTCACCGAAGCTGAAGTTTCCCAGCATCTCGAAGAACACCAAGTGACGCTTCGTGCGTCCGACATCATCGAGGTCGTTGTGCTTTCCACCGGCTCGGGCGCACTTCTGCACGCTCACCGCACGTCGATACGGGGCCGCCTCGTCGCCGGTGAAGAACGGCTTGAACGGAACCATCCCCGCCACCGTGAACAGGATCGAGGGGTCGTGCGGGATGAGACTCGCCGACGGGACCACCGTATGGGACTTCTCGGCGAAGAAGTTCGACCAGGCGGTGCGGAGGTCTTGGGCAGTGCGAATGGGTTGGCGAGCCATGGGACACCAAGCCTACGAGGTGCTCGATGGCGGCTGAGGGACTTTTAGCCGCGGCGGCGCGATGACCTGCGACCGTCCACTGAACGAAGCACGACCACCCTGCCCGGCTCGACCGAGACCACTTCGCTCGAGGAGTCCGGGTCGTACTCGCTGCGCAGTTGCAGTTCCTTGTCCCGCATAGCACCTCGGCCCTCGCGTACCGCGTCGACTACGTCGTCAACCCGACCCCGGGCTCGTGCAGCAGCATCGCGCGCCACGGTGACCGGCTTGAGTGACTCGGCCTTCTCCTTGAGGCGACGGGACCCGTACCAGACACCGCTCACCCCGGCGATTACGCCGCTCAGGAACCAAGTGACCCGCTTCATCATGATGCTTTCCCTCCGCGACGGGCTTCCTTGCGGTCTGACCGACGGAGGCGACGCACGCCCTGGGCCGTGCCGCTTGCAATCGCCACCGTCTTGATGACCGGTGTGGCAAGCGCTCCCCGGACCAGTCTCGAACTGCCGGACACCGCCTCGGTGATCGCCTCGGCGGAACCGAGCACCCGGTCAAAGCGATCGAGGTCCTCACGCGCCTCGGACATGGAGCGACGGGCGGCACCGACTGAGTCCCTCAACTCCGCGAGCAAGGGCTGCGTCTCCTCGCTCAGCCTGCGCACTTCCGCGCGCAACTCACGCATCACATCGAGTACCCGCACCAGTGTCACGATGAGAGCGGCAAAGCCGAGCGAACACAGCACCGCCGCAATGATGATCCCAAGTTCGCCTGCACTCACTGGGCTTCTCCCCTCTGGCGCCGTAGACGCTCTGCCACCGCTGCCTCCCTGCCATGCTCACTCGGTGAGTAGTAGGTCCTGCCCCGGAGTTCGTTGGGCAGGTACTGCTGGCTGGGACCCCCACTGGGAGCCCCGGTTTCGTCATGAGGGTACACGTAGCCCACACCGTGGCCCAGCGATGCGGCACCCTGATAGTGGGCGTCCCGAAGGTGGGCGGGTACCTCCCCCACGATTCCTTGGGCCACGTCGTCCCGGGCCGACCAGATCGCTAGCGCCGAACGATTGCTCTTCGGGGCACACGCAAGGTGAATACACGCCTGCGACAGGCTGAGCTGAGCCTCCGGCAGCCCGACGAAGTCGAGCGCCTGTGCTGCAGAGACGGCGACGAGTAACGACGTAGGGTCCGCTTGTCCGACGTCCTCGCTGGCAAAGATCACCATCCGACGGGCAATGAATCGGGCGTCCTCGCCGGCCTCCAGCATTCGCGCCAACCAGTGGACAGCAGCGTCAGGGTCGCTGCCCCGCATCGACTTGATGAACGCGCTCACGACGTCGTAATGGTCGTCTCTGCCATAGCGCAAGGCCGAGGTCCCGAGCGCCGCCTCGGCGTGAGCGAGACGAACCGGGCCGGGCATGGCTAGAGCACAGGCAACCTCCAGCGCAGTGAGCACCTGACGACCATCCCCGCCCACTCGGGTCCGGAGCAGGTCGATCGCGTCGTCATCAGCCTCGAGGCCTTCTGCCTCAAGGCCTCGCCTCAACAACCGCTCGATGGCCGACGAGTCGAGTGGCTCGAGACGGAACATCGTGGATCGTGAGCGCAGGGGCGCATTCACCTCGAAGAACGGGTTCTCCGTGGTCGCGCCGATGAGCGTCAGCGTGCCGTCCTCGACCGCTGGCAGCAGGGCGTCCTGTTGCGACTTGTTGAAGCGGTGCACCTCGTCGAGGAAGAGGATCGTCCGTCTCCCCTGTTCGCCCAGCCGTTGCCGTGCCCGTTCGATGACCTCTCGAACGTCCTTTACCCCGGCCGTGACCGCCGAGAGTTGTTCGAACGAACGCTTCGTGCTGCGGGCGATAACGAGCGCAAGCGTGGTCTTGCCCGTGCCAGGGGGTCCCCAGAGGATCGTCGAGGTCAGGCGGTCCTGCTCGACGAGGCGGCGGAGCGGACGACCCGGGCCGATGAGGTGCTCCTGTCCCACCACGTCGTCAAGTTCCAGGGGACGAAGTCGTGCGGCAAGTGGAGCACGGGCGCGGAGATGCTCTTCGGCTGCTGCGCTGAAGAGGTCGCCGTCGCCGGAGGTCACGTCATCAGCTGGACTTCGGGAGCAGGCGGATACCGAGTTCGTTCAACTGCTTGGGCTCGACCGGAGTGGGCGCATTCGTCATGGGGTCCGTACCGCTCTGGGTCTTGGGGAACGCGATGACCTCGCGGATGTTTTCCTCCCCGGCCAGGATCGCTACGAGTCGGTCAAGTCCGAAGGCGAACCCGCCGTGGGGCGGTGCTCCGTACTTGAACGGGGTCAGGAAGAATCCGAAGCGGCGGTCGGCGTCCTCGTCGCTGATGCCGAGCAGATTGAACACCCGTCGCTGCAGAGCCGCCTCGTGAATCCGGATTGAGCCCGAGCCGAGTTCCCAACCGTTGAGCACCAGGTCGTATGCCTGGGCACGGACCGACATCGGGTCGGTCTCCATCTTGTCGAGGTCCTCGGGCTTGGGGTGGCAGAACGGGTGGTGTCCGGGGCGGGGTCGACCGGTGGTCTCGTCCACACTCACGAACAACGGGAAATCGACCACCCACACATACCGGTAGGGGCCCTGGTGCACCGGGGGCCTGCCGAGGTCGTTGCGCAACTGCCCGAGCACCTCACACGTGGTCATCCACTGGTCGGCGACGATGAGCAACAGGTCGCCCGGTTCGGCACCGAGCCGTTCCTTGACGCTGGACTGCTCGGCCGGACTGAGGAACTTGGCAACGGGGGAATCAAGGGATCCGTCCCCACCCACCTTGAGCCACACGAGGCCCTTTGCGCCGATCTTCTTGGCGCGGTCGGTGAGCGCATCGAGTTTGTTACGCCCGAACTCCTCGGCCCGACTCTTGGCGTTGATCCCCTTGATGGAACCAGCCCCTGCGAACGCCTTGAACTCGGTGGACGAGAACACGTCGGTGAGTTCGGTGAGCTGCATACCGAAGCGAAGATCGGGCTTGTCCACGCCGTAGGTGTTCATGGCGTCGTGCCAGGTAATCCGCTCGATCGGGTCGGGACGCACACCGGTCACAGCCTCGGCAGCATCAAGTACTGCTCGACTGATCGCTCCCAGGACGTCGTCCTGCGTGGCGAAGGACATCTCCGCGTCCAGCTGCATGAACTCGTACTGTCGATCTGCGCGAAGGTCCTCGTCACGCAGACAGCGAGCGATCTGGAAGTACCGGTCGACACCGGCAACCATGAGCAACTGCTTGAAGAGCTGTGGTGACTGCGGCAGGGCGTAGAACGCACCCGGCTCCTTGCGGGAGGGAACAATGAACTCTCGGGCGCCTTCGGGCGTGGAGGGCACCAGCATCGGCGTCTCCACCTCCACAAAGCCCTGCGCCTCCATGGCGCTACGTACTGCAGAGTTCACCGACGCACGAACACGGAGGTTCCGTTGCATCCGCTCACGGCGGAGGTCGAGGTAGCGGAACTGCAGACGGGTGTTCTCGGCCACTTGATCGGCGCGCTCATTGATGGGGAACGGCGGAGCCTCGGCCGTGTTCAGGATTTCGACCTGACAGTCCTGGAGTTCGATGGCACCCGTAGCGAGGCGCTCGTTGGCGCTCTCTGCGGGGCGAGCGGCCACCACGCCCGTGATACGGACAACGTACTCAGCACGCACGTCGACGGCATTGTCCACCACGCACTGTGTGACGCCCGTGTAGTCGCGAACATCGAGAAAGGCGAGGTGCTCGCCGTGCTCCCGCCTCGTGGCAACCCATCCGCACAGCGACACCGTCTGGCCGATGTTGGCTGCTCTCAGTTCGCCACATTGGTGGGTTCGCATTCCGGTGGAGGTCATGATGGGAGTACTCGCTTCAACGTGGGGATGAGGTCGGTTCTTGGGATGCTGATCTGTGTGCGGTCGTCGCCCGCCTGACCAGCGAGCGGTCGGAGCGTGACCGTGCCGTTGGCGAGCTCGTCGCCGCCGATGATGAGCGCATACCCAGCACCGCTGCGGTCGGCCGCCTTCATCTGGCTCTTCATGCTCCGGCCTTCGTACGCGCGATCGCACGAGATTGCTGCTCCTCGGAGGTCGTGCGTGATCGACAAGGCTTCCTGACCGCCCGTGACGTCGACGACAAACACCGAGACGTTTCGCGATGGCGCATCGAATACACCCTCGGCATCGCACTCGAGGAGCGTGCGATCAACGCCCAGTGCAAAGCCGATGCCGGGCGTGGCAGGACCACCAAGATCCTCGGCGAGTCCGTCGTAGCGACCACCGCCACCCACGGCGTTCTGTGATGCCTCAAGCGCGGCACCGACAAACTCGAACGTCGTCTTGCGGTAATAGTCGAGTCCGCGAACGAGCGACGGACGAACCTCATACGGAATGCCGAGACGATCGAGACCAGCGAGCACCGTGGCGAAGTGGGCTGCAGCCGATTCTGAATAGAAGTCGGCGATCACTGGGGCACCAGCGACGACGGCCGCATCGTGCTCGCGCTTCGAATCGAGCACCCGCAAGGGATTGCGCAGCAGTGTCTGGCGACTCTCGGGCGTCAGCGCGTCCTCGTTGCGGGTGAAGTAGTCGCGAAGCGCATCGACGTAGCGCGCCCGATCCTCGGGTTCGCCGAGCGAGTTCATGACCAGACGCACCTGGCGCAGGCCCAACTGGCCATAGAACTCCCAGGCCAGCGCGATGACTTCGGCGTCAAGGTTCGGATCGTCGACACCGAGCACCTCCACACCGACCTGATCGAACTGCCGATAGCGACCCTGTTGAGCCTTCTCGTAGCGGAAGTTGGGGCCGGCGTACCAGGCCTTCCAGGGAAGCAGTGGGCGGTGCTGGACGAACGCCCGCACGACACCTGCGGTCATCTCAGGACGGAGGGCAACTCGCCGTCCCCCCTTGTCCTCAAAGTCGTACATCTCCTTGGTCACGATGTCCGTGGCCTCACCCAAACGGAGAAACACCCCAAGGTCCTCAAACATCGGCGGGATGATCTGGCCGAAGCCAGCACGCTCGACCACCCGAGCGAACACGTCAACGAGCGCTCGCCAGCGTGTGCTGTCGGGGGCCAGGATGTCTCTGGTCCCTGGGCTGGTGTGATACTCGGGCACGGCTTTTCAGGCTACCGGAGCGGTTCTCCGCCTCTGGGCCATTTCTCGGCTATCGCGCCGCCCCGGGCACCAGGCGGTAGGCGTCGTACACGCCGTCGATCTTCTTGATGGTTCGAAGTACCGAGTCGAGGTGACCCGGGTCGGAGAGCTCGAACTCGAAGCGCATCTTGGCCACCCGGTCGGTACCCGTATGGGTGGAGCAGGCGACGATGTTGACGTGCTGATCGGACAGGGCATTGGCCACGTCACGCAGGAGTCGGGTGCGGTCCAGTGCCACCACTTCAACCGCAGCGCGGAACGACGTCCCCACGCTGTCGCGGTCCCACTCGACGTCAATGAGCCGTGCTGCCTGTCCGCCGGCCAATGACACCGCGTTCGCGCAGTCCGCGCGGTGCACCGATACTCCACGGCCTCTCGTGACAAACCCGAGAATCGGATCGCCGGGGACCGGCGTGCAGCACTTCGAGAGTCGCACGAGCAAATCGTCGAAGCCCTCGACGTGGATACCAACCTTGTTCGCCCCTGAGCGGTACGAGCGGGGCTTCGCCACCGTCGACGCCAAGAACTCGTCATCCTGTTCGACGAACGCACGATTGAGGCGTTGAGCGATGGAACGCGCCGAGACATGGCCTTCGCCAATTCCCACAAGCAGCGATTCGACGTCCTGGTAGTTCGCCTCTACCGCCTCGGCAAGTAGCGGCTCGCCATCGAGAGTGTTGGCAATAGGAAGGTTCAGCCTCCGCAACTCACGCGTGAGCGTCTCTCTGCCCGCCTCGAGCATGTCGTCTCGTCGCTCGCGTGAGAACCACTGTTTGATGCGGTTCTTCGCCCTCGGCGACGCCACGATCTGCAGCCAGTCGCGAGTCGGTCCAGCGGACTCCACCTTGGAGGTAAACACCTCACAGGTCTCGCCCGAGCGCAGTTTGTAGTCCAAGGGAGCGAGCCGGCCATTGACACGGGCACCGATGCAGGCGTGGCCCACCTCGGTATGGACTGCGTACGCAAAGTCGATGGGCGTCGATCCCGTGGGCAGCGATACCACCTTGCCCTTGGGTGTGAACACGAACACCTCGTCGGGCTCGAGGTCAACCTTGAGTTGCTCCATGAATTGGGCGGGGTCAGAGGTGTCCTCCTGCCAATCGATGATTCGATTGAGCCAGTCCATGTCCTCGGAGGCCCCACCCTGCTTGTACGCCCAGTGAGCGGCTACACCCCACTCGGCTCGCTGGTGCATCTCCTTGGTCCGAATCTGCACCTCGATGGTCCGTCCCTCATGGTCAACCACCGTCGTGTGCAGCGATTGGTAGAGGTTGAACTTGGGCATGGCGATGTAATCCTTGAAGCGCCCCACCACGGGTCGCCACATGCCATGGATGCAGCCGAGTGCCGCATAGCAGTCCTTCACCGAGTCGACGACGATGCGAATGGCAACGAGGTCAAAGATCTCCTCGAACTCCTTGCCCTTCTGCACCATCTTCTCGTAGATGCTCCAGAGTTGCTTCGGGCGACCGCGCACGTCCGCATCGATACGCAACTCACCGAGGCGCGAATGGATCTCGCCTACGGCGCGAGCGAGGTAGGTCTCCCGACCAGGTGTTCGGGTGGCCACTAGATGGTCGAGCTCGGCAAAGCGCTTCGGATACAGAGCAGCGAAGCTCAATTCCTCGAGCTGGGTCTTCATCTCCTCCATGCCAAGCCGATTGGCCAACGGGGCATAGATGTCCATCGTCTCTTGGGCAATCCGACGCTGCTTCTCTGCCGGCATACCGGCGAGAGTCCGCATGTTATGGAGTCGATCGGCAAGCTTGATGATGAGCACACGGAGATCGCGGGCGATTGCCACGAGCATCTTGCGCATCGTCGCGGCCTGCTGGGCCTCCTTGGAGTCGAAGTGAATCCGTTCAAGCTTGGTAAGCCCATCGACGATGTCGGCTACCTCAGACCCGAACTCTCCCTCCACATCGGCAATCGTGAGCTCGGTGTCCTCGACAGAGTCGTGGAGCAGAGCAGCAGCAAGCGAGATGTCGTCTAGGCCGATCTCTGCAACGATTCGAGCCACCTGAATCGGATGATTGATATAGCTCTCACCGGTCGTACGGCGCTGGTTGACATGAGCCTGCGCAGCAACCTCGAAGGCACGCTGGATCAGGAGCACACTCGCCTTCGGATGGCGCTGACGGAATGGAACCAGCAGCGGTGCGAGTTCGTCGATGGTCGCGGTGGGTTGTCTCCGCCACGGCAAGACCCGATCGACGGTACCCATCGCCTGCCTCAGTAGACCAGAAGGCTCTCGGCGCGATGACCGGAAAGGCGGTCACGGCCCTTGAGGAAGTCGAGTTCGAGCACGAAGCCCAGTGCGACAACCTGGGCTCCCAGCGTCTCTGCAAGCCTGGTGGTGGCCGCCGCCGTCCCGCCGGTAGCAAGAACGTCGTCGATAATCAGCACCCGTTCGTCGGGGTGCAGGGCATCGCGGTGTATCTCCAGTTTGTCCGACCCGTATTCGAGATCGAACTCCTCACGGGCTACGGCCCACGGAAGCTTCCCGGCCTTTCGGACGGGTACGAACCCTGCACCGAGGCGATACGCGACCGGAGCGGCGAGCACGAAGCCCCGCGCCTCGATGCCGATCACGCGCTGGATAGACAGCCCGGCAAAGCGTTCCACCAGGGCGTCAACCGTCCTCGCAAAGGCGCCAGCGTCACCGAACAACGGGGTGAGGTCGCGGAAGACCACCCCGGGCTTCGGGTAGTCCGGGATGTCCCGGATGTACTCAGCGATCCCGGTGGTGTGCTCGATCATCGCTGCAGGCTACCCCTGGGGCTAACGACGGCGCTGCTTGCGAGGACGCGGCGGATGCGAGAGCACCGTCGTTGCGTCGGCGGCCACTCGTACTTGTTCCGACACGGCTCCGCCATCGGCGGTGGCGCGAGCCCTCGACGAAGTCACACCGGCCGCCCCAGACACACGCAAACGAGACAGCTCCTCGCCCGAAGCGTGACGGTCACGCATGGCGGCATAGCGCTTCTCGCGACCCTTGAGGTTGGCAAGGATGGGTGTCGCGATGAACAACGAGGAATACGAACCGGTAAGCAATCCGACGAAGAGGGCGAGTGCGAAGTCGACGAGAACCTCCACGCCCATGATCCACGCGCCGACAACGAGCACCGAGAGGACAGGGAGCAGCGCAGCGATACTCGTGTTGAGCGAGCGCATCAGCACTTCGTTGCTCGACAGGTTCACGATGTCGCCGTAGCCAACCTTCGAACTACCGAATCGCTTGGCGTTCTCGTGGACCTTGTCGAACACCACGATGGTGTCGTACAGCGAGAATCCGAGAATCGTCAGGAACGCGATAACCGTTGCGGGCGTAACCGTGAGATGGAGAATCGCATAGATACCCACGCTGATTGCAACGTCGTGAAGCATCGCGACGATGGCCGCGATGGCCATCTTCCACTCGAACCGCCACGAGATATACAACGACAGCAAGATGATGAACACGATGAGGGCGACGATGGCCTTCTTCGTGATCTCCTTGCCCCACGTAGCACTCACCACGTTGCGACTGACGTCGTCCGTCGTTACCTCACCTGCCTCTGCGAGTTGCTTCTGTACCGCAACCTGCACCTCTGATGTCTGCTCGGACACCTGTATCCGCACCCGGTCGTCGCCGCCGCCGCGGCTCTGCAGGAACTCGATCTTTGCGTCTCGTGTAGAGATCCCGTTCGCCGAGAGAATCGACTCGACCTTCGACTGGGAGATGTTTGCCGAGGAGAGTTCCCACGACACGCCGCCCTTGAAGTCGATGCCGAGGTTGAGACCTCGAACGATGAGGAAGACAACCGTGAGCACGAGGATGAGACCCGAGATGCCGTATCCGATCTTGCGGCGTCCGACGAAGTCGAAGGTGGTCTCGCCGTGGTACAGACGTCCCCAGAGGGAACGCCGTGTCGTGCTCATCCCGATCTCGCCGGTCTCGCTCACTTGGCACCTCCCGCAACCGCCGTGTCGTCAACGGCACGGATACCGAACACCTTGCCCGTCTGGAAGGACTTGCGCCGCGACAGCAGAATGACCGCGGGACGGGTGAAGAACCAGGCGACCACCATGTCGCACAGCGTTGACAAACCGAGGAACAGGGCGAATCCACGCACCGAACCGACCGAGAGGTACCAGAGGACCATTGCGCCGAGCAACGACACGAAGTCAGCCGCAAGGATGGTGCGCCACGCCGCTGAGAATCCACGCTGGGCAGAGTTGCGTAACGAACGTCCGGCCTTCATCTCGTCCTTGAGGCGCTCGAAGAACACCACGTACGAGTCGACGGTGACGCCTATCGAGACAATGATTCCTGTTACTCCCGCAAGTGTGAGCACGAAAAAGTTGTCGAACAGCGTGATCATGGTCCAGATGATGGAGCCGGAGACGCACAGTCCACCGAGAATCACCAGTGCGAGCCTGCGGTAGTAGAGCAGCATCAGGAGGAGCACCAAACCGACACCAATCGCACCGGAGATAAGGCCTGCGCGAAGCGAGTCCTTGCCGAGGGTGGCCGACACCGTGCGCGACTCCTCAGCCTTCATCTCGATAGGCGTTGCGCCGTACTTGAGAACTCGAGCGATATTGCTGGACTCGGTCTTGTCGAAATTGCCGGTGATGCGAATCTGGGCGGTGTCGAATGAAGGTTGCTGGGGCACCGGCGCCGAAATCACCTGGTGGTCGATGATGATGGCCATGCCGCCGTCCGTGCACGATGTTGCCTTCTGGTAGCAGAGTGCAGCGGCAGCATTCCAAGCGCCAAGACCCTTGGCCCCACCCTTCAGTGTGAGCGACACCTGCCAGAACCCGGTCTCCCGGTCGATTTCGGCGGTTGCGGTCTCGACAGCGTCCTCACCCTGCGCGAACACCGGGCCGAGGGAGTAGATCACCGATCCATCACGGTCCGGGAGCACGACCTGTGCGTCCGGCTTGTCCTGATCTGCGGAGGTGAGCAGAGCGGAGGGATCAAACGGGGCCGCCGTGGTGGTCGGTCCCCCTGCAGTAGTGGGGGTAACGCCAGTCGCTCCGGCAATGGTGCTTGTGGCCGCTGCGGTAGAGGTGGTGGCCGCTGTGGTCGTGGGCTGCTGGGCCGGAGCGCGTCCGGGCCCGTTTGCGGCCGTGGTGGACGGCGCCGGAGCAACCGTGGTGGGCGGTGCGGCCGAGGTGGTGGAACCAGAACTGCTCGATGCGTCAGGACCCGTGGCGCCAGTTGCACCGGACGGGAGTGTGGTGTCTGGCACGGTGACCAGAGGTCCGCTCGCCCCGGTAAGCGGCACGGTGAGGTTCGAGAAACCACCCTGGCGAGCGAGCACCGGCCGGAAGGTGACCTTGCCGGTTGTGCCGATGAGCGACAGTGCGCGGTCCTGATCTTTGACGCCAGGCAGGTTCACCACGATGGTGTTGCCCTGTCGAATGACCTCGGCTTCGCCGATGTTCAGGCTGTTGATTCGGGCGCGATACAGCTTGACGACTTCGTCGAAAGCTGCCGGATCGGGGCTTCCGTAGGCAGGCCGAAGGGTGACCGAGGCCCCTCCCTGGAGGTCAAGGCCGAGGAGTGGTTTGTTGCCCAGTGAGAGGTTCGAGATAAGCCCCGCCAGGGCAATCACGATGATGCCGAGGAGCGAGGTGAGGAGCCGACGCTTCATCGATTACTGGTCGGCCTTTCCCTCACCTGAGGTGCCCTCGGCCGAGTCGTCGGATGACGCAGCGCTCGGATCTGCAACCGGCTCGCCGCCAGCGGCCTCGACGGTCGGGTTGATTTTGCGGGACACCGCCGACCGGTGCATACGAATCTCGACCTTCTTCTCGTGGTCGATCTCTACCCAGAGCACGTCGCCGTCCACAGCGGTAACGAAGCCGTAGATGCCGCTGCTCGTGATGATCTCGTCGCCCTCATCGATGGTCTTGAGCAGGCCCTGCTGGTCGCGCATGCGCTTGCGCTGCGGCCGGATGAGCAGGAAGTACATGGCTCCACCGATCGCAAGGATCGGGATGAACGTGAGCAGCCCGGAGGCTCCGGACTTCTTGGCGGATTCCGCAGCAAGCACGGCGAGAAACATGGACATTCAGGGGCCCCAGTCGGGTAGGAACAGCAACCGACGAGGCTAGCGGTATCCGGCACCCCGGCGGTGTCTCCCCCGTGTCAGGGCCCCGGTCTAGCCCCAGACCTCAAGAACGCGGGCCCGCAGGCTGGCAAGGGTGCCCGTCGAGATCGCTTCCCGTACCCGGTGCATCAGGTCGAGGGTCCAGGCAACATTGTGGAGGGAGAGCAGACGGGCGGCAGTGGGCTCGTTGACCTGAAAAAGATGTCGGATGTACCCCCGGCTATGACGAGCACACACCTCGCAGGGACACTCAGCGTCCAACGGGGAGTCGTCCAGCGCGTGCTTCGCATTCTTGATGTGCAACTTTCCCGCCCAAGTAAGGGCAGTTCCGTGGCGCCCGATTCGGGTCTGGAGCACGCAATCGAACTGGTCCACGCCGAGCGCCACGGCCTCAACCAGTGACGCCGGGTCGCCCACGCCCATGAGGTAACGGGGCCGGTCGGCGGGAAGATGCTCGATCGCCGCTGCCAGAGCGGGAAGCATCTCTGCCCGGGTCTCCCCCACGCTCAGCCCCCCGATCCCGTAGCCGTCGAACCCGATCTCGGCCAGCCGTTGCGCACTCTCCGCTCGGAGCAGCGGGTCGAGACCGCCCTGGACGATGCCGAACAGGGATTGATCCTCGCGTCGGTGTGTCGCCTTTGCCCGCTCGGCCCAGGCCAGGGTTCGGTCGTGCGCCAATCGAATGACTGCCGGCGCTGACGGCAAGGGAGCGCAGACGTCGAGAACCATCTGGATGTCTGCTCCGAGAAGTTCTTGGGTGGACACGGCCGTCTCGGGCGTGAGGCGTTGCCACGACCCGTCGTAGGTCGAGCGGAACGTGACACCGTCATCGTCCACCTTCGGCTCAAGGGAGAACACTTGATAGCCGCCCGAGTCGGTGAGTGTGTGACCGCTCCACCCAGCAAACGCGGCAAGCCCCCCGAAACGGGCAACCGTTTCTGCCCCCGGTCGCAACATGAGGTGGTAGGTGTTACCCAGCACAATCTCGGCGCCGAGTCGTTCGTAGTCCGACGCACTCAGATACTTGATCGCACCACGGGTACCCACCGGCATGAACAGAGGCGTCTGATACGTGCCACGGGCAGTCGTAGCAACGCCACGGCGAGCCGCACCATCCTGCGCGGTGACTTCGAGATGAATTGGTCGCATTACAGAGCCCTCCGGTCGAGCAGCATCGCATCCCCGAAGGAGAGGAACCGGTATTCCTGTGCGATTGCGGTCTCGTACAGCGTCCGCCACCGAGCGCCAATGAACGAATCGATCATCAGCAGCAGAGTTGTCTTGGGGAGGTGGAAGTTGGTGAGCATCAGATCAACAACCTTCCAGTCGTAACCGCGGTGGATGAACAACCGCGTGCGACCCTGCAGTTCCCCGAGAGTGGCAGCGGACTCGAGGGCGCGAACGCTGGTGGTGCCAACTGCCACCACTCTGCGAGCCTCGCGGCAACGCTCCATCGTTGCTTCGGAAACCCGATACCGCTCACTGTGGATGACGTGCTGCTTGGGATCGTCCACCGAAATGGGCTTGAACGTGTCGAGCCCCACCACCAACTCGACTCTCGCAAGATCTACACCGTGCGCGAAGAGCGCGTCGAGGAGGGTAGGCGTGAGATGAAGTCCGGCTGTCGGAGCGGCGGCCGAACCTGGCTCGGCTGCATACACCGTCTGGTAGCGCTCCGGGTCGGTCAGACCGGCGGTGATGTACGGGGGAAGCGGCATCTCCCCGAGGCGAACGAGTGTGTCGAGGGGGTCATCCTCCCCGAGCACACTGACCAGCAGTGTGTCCCCCGCGGCCGAGCGACCGCCGATCTCGACCACCGCTACGCCAGATTCGTCGACCAGTTGCTCCCCCACGTGAAGCTTTCGCGCCGGACGCACCATTGCCTCCCAGGTTCGCCGCTGGGGATCGAGCGCCTCGAGCAAGAGCACCTCCGCTGCGCCGCCAGTCAAGCGACGAAGGCGCAGCCTGGCGGGCAGCACCTTCGTATCGTTCACCACGAGCAAGTCCCCGGGTTCGAGAATCTCGAGCAGATCTGACACGTGGCGGTGCTGCGGCGAGGCACTCCCCCGATCCACCAGCAACCGTGCAGCGTCCCGGGGCTCGATCGGGGTCTGAGCAATCCGTTCCGCTGGTAGCAGGTAGTCAAAGTCGGCGAGTTGCATAGCCGTAGCAGGCTAGAGCCGGGTGTTACTCGAAGAGGTTCGGCGTGGTGCCGCGGTCGACACTCGGCGCCGGCAGACCGAGGTGGGCCCACGCCGCAGGCATGGCGACGCGGCCCCGAGGGGTACGAGCGATGAAGCCGAGTTGGATGAGGAAGGGCTCGTACACGTCCTCCACCGTCTCGGGTTGCTCGCCGACGCTGATGGCGAGGGTAGACAGACCCACTGGTCCACCCCCGAACTGTTCGCAGATAGCGCGGAGTACGGCTCGGTCAAGCTTGTCGAGTCCACGTTCGTCCACGCCGAATAGCGCAAGCGATTCGTGAGCGATCTGCCGGTCGATACGACCGTCGGCACGCACCTCTGCATAGTCCCGAACACGCCGGAGCAAGCGGTTCGCGATTCGGGGAGTTCCACGACTGCGGCCAGCAATCTCTCGGGAACCGTCGCTATCGATGTCAACGCCCAGAATGCGGGCTGCCCGGCTGACGATGGACTCGAGTTCCTCACGGTCGTAGTAATCAAGCCGTGCGACGAGTCCGAAACGGTCGCGCAGCGGTCCGGTGATCATGCCGGTACGCGTCGTGGCCCCCACGAGGGTGAACGGTGGCAGGGTGAGCCGGATCGAGGAAGCAGCAGGGCCCTTGCCGACCACGATGTCGAGCTGGAAGTCCTCCATGGCCGGGTACAGGATCTCTTCCACCGAGCGCGAGAGCCGATGGATCTCGTCAATAAAGAGAACATCGCCTTCCTCGAGCTTGGTGAGGATGGCCGCCAAGTCTCCCGCCCGCTCGAGGGCTGGTCCCGAGGTGATGTGCAGATGCACGTCCATCTCGGCCGCAACGATAGAAGCAAGACTCGTCTTGCCGAGTCCGGGGGGCCCAGCGAACAACAGATGGTCAGCAGCCTGACCCCGCTTGCGCGCCGCTTCGAGCACGATGCCAAGGTGTTCTTTCAGGGCCCGCTGACCGACAAACTCGCTGAGCCGTCTCGGCCGCAGGCCAACCTCGACAACGGTCTCATCGTCGGAGGATCCGGGCTGAAGCAGTTCGTCACGCACGCCGCGCTCCCAACATCTTCAGCGCATCACGCAGCAACGTCGAGGCATCAGCACCCACGGGCAGTTCCCGCATGGCCTCTCGGATCTCGTCGTTCGAGTAACCCAACTGACCGAGCGCCTCGCGCACATCGACGACGGCGCTCGAGACTCCCCCCAAGCCGGCGGGCGTGGCCACCACGCCATCGGGAAGGTCGAGTCGGTTTCGCAGCTCGATCACCAGACGTTCTGCAGTCTTCTTGCCGACGCCGGGCACGAGGCAGAGCGAGCCGATGTCTGCGGTGGCAACGATGTCTCGCAGCGCTGAGGGCGTGTGCGTCGCAAGGATCGCCATGGCGAGTGCCGGTCCGACACCATTCGCCTTCAGCAGCAGCTCGAACGTAAGGCGTTCGTCTCGACCGGGAAAGCCGTAGAGCAGCTCGGAGTCCTCGCGTACGTGGTGGTGCACGTAGAGGAAGGCCGTCGTCGTGGGTTCGAGCTCGCCGAGGACGCGTGGTGACACGAGGACCCGATAACCGACACCGGACACTTCGAGCAGCACCTCGCCGTCACCGGTTCGCTCAAGCACCACTCCACGCAAGGAGCCGATCACGAGGACGCCTCGGCCACGCGGCGCCTCATCGGATTCATGGCCAGATGGCAGAGGGCCAGGGCCGCGGCATCGGCGGCATCTGCCGGCTTTGGGGGCGTGGCCAAGCCCAGACGCAACTGCACCATGCGTTGCACCTGTTCCTTGTCGGCACCGCCGTAACCAGCAACCGCGTCCTTCACCTGATTGGGAGAGTACTGGGCCACCTCACACCCGGCGTCGAGCGCCTCAACGAGCGCCAGTCCACTGGCCTGTCCGACGCTCATGGCCGTGCGGACGTTCACCTGGAAGAAGACTCGTTCCACGGCAACCGCCTGCGGGCGATACTCGGCGATGAGGGCACGAAGATCATTCCGGAGCAGGAGCAAACGTTCAGCGAGTTCGGCATCGGTAGGTGTTCGAAGGACACCCATCGCCACTGCCCGAGCCTTCCCCGGACCGAGGGCCTCGACGCAGGCATACCCGCACCGGGTGAGACCAGGGTCGATGCCGAGGACGAACATGGGTTCGATTGTACCTTGCTTCGAACCCTTGTGGTGGATCACCCGAAGGTCGATCCAGTCGTTTCAGTCGACAAATCGCAGTGTCTCGGGGTTCTCGACCACTCGGTAGTAGCAGCCTGATCGGGTATTCCCGCTGATCGGGTCCTTGGTGTGACAAGCGCCGCCGGTGGCTCGACGGACTCGATACAGCAACGAGTTCTGTTCGCAATTCACACGAACCTCGACGAGGTGGAGCACATCACCCGAACTTGCACCCTTGTGCCAGAGTTCGTTGCGCGAGGTGGACCACAACACTGCGCTTTGGCGAGCAAGTGTCTCTCGATACGCGAGTTCGTTTGCGTAACCGAGAAAGATCACCTCGCCGGAATCTGCGTCCTGGAGCACCACCGGAACCACCTGTTGCCCAGCCCGACCGATCTTGCCAATCTTGTCGAAATCCAACAGGACCGACAGACCCTCTTCGACGTCGTACGAGCCGCTCACGAGGTACCTGCGGCCTTGACCGCCTCAATGAGCTCAGAAGCAGGCCGATAGGTGAGGCCCGCAATTGCCCGATGCGCGTAACGAACAACACCGGCGCCGTCGACAACGAACACGCTGCGGCGGTAGAAGCCGATGGGGCCGAGCGTTCCGTAGAGCGCGCCCACTGCCTTGTCCGTATCGGCGAGCAGGGGAAACTCGAAGCCATGCTTCGAGCGAAACTTCTCGTGGCTCGCCACGTCCTGCGGACTGATCGCGAGAATCGTTGCGTCCACGTTCGAGAACTCGGACAGATCGTGGTTGTATGAGTTCAACTGCTTGGTGCACACCGGAGTGTCGTCACCCGGATAGAAGACGAGAACGACAGGTGCACCGCGGAACTCGGCGAGCGAATAACTCCGCCCACCCGTACCGCTCAGCGTGAAATCAGGGGCTACATCACCCACTGCGATTGCCATGTGCTGCTCCTTCGTCTCTCTCAGGCTACTCAGACGTCCAGCTGGGACATGAGTTCTTCGGTGATGTCGAAGTTGCTGTACACATCCTGCACGTCGTCGTTGTCCTCGAGGGTGTCAATGATCCGAAGGATCTTGCGGGCGTCCTCGGCATCGGTGACCGGAATGGTGTTTGCAGCAAGCATGGTGGTCTCGGCGGACAGCACCTCGAGACCCGCCCCTTCCAACGCCCCCTTGACCTCGAACAGGCTCGACGGCTCGCAGGCCACCTGCCACGAATCTCCTTGATCGCTGATGTCGTCCGCACCAGCCTCCAAAGCCGCCATCATCACGTCGTCCTCCGCAACGGTCCGGGCAACCTGAACCAGTCCCCTACGGGCGAACTGCCAGCCGACGGCGCCCGGTTCTGCCATAGCGCCACCGAGCTTGGAGAAGATTGCCCGCACCTCAGATCCGGTGCGATTGCGATTGTCGGTGAGGACATCAATCAAGATGCCGACGCCACCGGGGGCATAGCCCTCGTACATGATGGCCTCGTAGGTGCCGCCGTCACTCTCACCCGTGCCGCGCTTGATCGCTCGGTCGATGGCATCGTTGGTCATCTGGCCGGCCTTGGCCTTGAGCACGACGGTTCGCAGCGTGGCGTTCGTACCCGGATCACCGCCGCCCTGCCGGGCTGCTACCTCAAGTTGGCGCGCAATCTTGGCGAACAACTTGCCGCGCTTCGCGTCGAGCGCGCCCTTCTTGTGCTTGATCGTTGCCCATTTGGAATGACCAGACATTGAGACCTCCTAGATCTCCGAGAGGAACAGTTCGTGGAGCCGACCGTCTCCGGTGAGCTCGGGATGGAACGAGGCCGCCATCACGGACCCCTGACGTACGAGTACTGGCTGGGCCTCATGGCGAGCAAGAACCTGCACGCCGCCGCCCAACTCGGTGATGAGTGGGGCCCGGATGAACACAGCGGGAAATGGTGCGTTGAGTCCGGTGACCGACAGGTCAGCCTCAAAACTGTCCACCTGACGACCATAGGCATTTCGGCGCACGGTGACATCGAGTGCCGCAAAGCTCTGTTGGTCTGGGCGGCCGTCGAGCACCCTGGCCGCCAGCAGGATCATTCCTGCGCAGGTACCGAACACCGGAAAGCCCTGCGAAAGGCGCTTACCCAGTGCAACGAACAGCCCCGACGAGACGAGGAGTTTCGACATCGTGGTGGACTCGCCACCGGGCATCACCAGCCCGGAAAGACGCGCCAGGTCGCCAGGGACCCGGACCTCGGAAACCTCAGCGCCGAGCCCCTCGAGCACCTCTGCATGCGCGGCAAACGCACCCTGAAGGGCCAACACCCCAACGCGAACCGCTCCCACCTGGGGGCCTTCCTGCACCAAGCATCGCCGCAGTTACCAACCGCGGTCGGCGTACTTGACGACAACCTCATCCATGCCGATGCCGGTCATCGGTGCCCCGAGGCCACGCGACACCTTCGCAAGCCGCTTCGCATCCCGATAGTGGGTCGTCGCCTCGACGATTGCCTTGGCTCGCTTTGCCGGCTCGTCGCTCTTGAAGATGCCTGATCCGACGAACACAGCCTCAGCGCCGAGCTGCATCGCCAGCGCGGCATCGGCCGGCGTGGCGAGTCCACCTGCGCAGAAGATCGGGACGGGGAATCGACCGGTTTCGGCAATCTCCTGAACCAGCGGCAACGGTGCCTGGAGCGTCTTGGCCCATTGGAACAGCTCGGCGGAGTCTGCCTGCGTGATCTTCCTGATGTCGCCGAGAATCGAGCGCAGGTGACGGACCGCCTCCACCACGTTCCCGGTGCCGGCCTCGCCCTTCGAGCGAATCATGGCTGCACCCTCGCTGACACGACGGAGCGCCTCACCCAGATTCGTTGCGCCGCAGACGAAGGGGACAGCGAAACCGAACTTGTCGATGTGATGAGCCTCGTCGGCAGGAGTCAATACCTCGGACTCGTCGATGAAGTCGACTCCGAGTGCCTCGAGAATCTGAGCCTCGACGAAATGCCCAATGCGCGCCTTCGCCATGACCGGGATCGAAACCACTTTCTGGATTCCCTCGATCATCCCGGGGTCGCTCATGCGGGCCACGCCACCATCACGACGGATGTCGGCCGGAACGCGCTCCAGGGCCATCACCGCGCAGGCGCCAGCATCTTCTGCGATTTTCGCGTGCTCGGGCGTGACGACGTCCATGATGACGCCACCCTTGAGCATCTCGGCGAGCCCACGCTTCACCGCAAAGGTGCCGGTCGACCGCTCAGCAGCAGACTTGGCGGAGGAACCCTTCTTCGCAGCGTTCTTCGATCGGTTGGTGCTCGTTGCCATGAACCCAAAGCGTATCGGCCGGTCGCGCCCTCACCGTGAGGGATTCCCGTTGGTCGCCTACTTGATCTTCCAAGGCACCGACGCGGGGTCGACCCCGACATCCACGATGGCGAGCCTCGAGGCCCGTGCAAGTTCAACCCACGTACGTCCGGGTGTGAGGAGAATCTCTCGACCGTTACTGTCCGTCAGGGTCCACGGCTCGGTGTCAGAGTCCCGGGACCACGTGCCCACCACGAGTCGCCCGTCGGTAAATACCAGCGCCCTGCCGGTGCCAATCGTCTGCGCTTCGGGGGAATTGGGGTCGGCCTCGCTCGGCCGATAGCGCACCTCGAGCACCACCACATTTGCCGGGCTTACCGGCAGGTCTCCCTCGGCGAGGTGTGGCTTTCGGTCCGAGGTTCGCAACCAAGACGCCGTCTTCGAGTTCCAGGTCCAAAGAACGCGGGTTGCCGACATCACCAGTTTGACTCCGCTCACCACACGACCACCCGCGTCCCCATTGGGAGAGCGGTAGCCGAAGATGGACGGCGGAGCAACACTGTCTGGAGGAGCAAGAGCCAGCAGCAGCGGTCCCGTGGCGAGCAAGTTGTGCGGAGCCTTGCGCTTCTTCGTCCGGGACCACACGCCCTTGTTCCGCCACCCACTCGTGGCCGAGAGGTTCACGACCGGTGACTTCTTCACGAGCGCCGTGACCTTTCGATTGCCGCCGGACCAGGCAAAGAGGGGGTGATCGAACATCGGGGCGATCAACATGTCTTGCGTGCGAGCAGATCTCACCGGTCCCACGACCTCCGGCACCACGGAGTGGAAGACCGCCATGAAGCGGGTGATGCCCTCAACGATCTCTTCGATAACGATGTCGGCCTGCTCGAGTCCGTACTGCGGACGGGCACCCTCGTGCCCGTCGATCTTCACGATCAGAGCGGGTCGGCGACGCAGGTCCGCATCGACGGGCAGTCCCGTCAACGGTGCATTCGTGGGCGCCGAAACCGACGTAGCAGAGGCAGGTGGCGGGGTCGTGGGCGAGCCGGTGGAGCGAGGAGCGTTCGTGGAAGCAACCACCTGCGGCGCCGGCTCGAGGACAGGCTCGACCGTCAAATCGGTTACTGCGTTGGTGACGTCCACCTGTTCGCCGATTGTCGACGCCACGCGCCGAGAGCCCGAAGTACTCGATCCACACGCGCTCGACGCCAGAACAGCAACACCGAGCAGTCCGTAGCGAAGCAGTCTCCCCATCGAGGGAGTACGTCTCATCACAGTTCCCGCAGGAGCCCGATGCGATCCTCCATCGGCGGGTGCGTAGCGAAGAGCCGGTGGAACCAGGCCAAACGCCCGTCATCGCCAACACCTGAAAGCGGTTGCGCCATCCAGAGGTGAGCCGTTGCGGCTGTAGCCGAATGAGTAACGGTCCTATTGTCACGAAGCTTCTCGAGCGCAGCGACCATGCCCGGTGGGTATCGCGTGATCTGGCACGCGGACGCATCCGCAAGCGATTCCCTCCGCCGACTGATTGACACCTGCATCAGCCTGCCAAGGAGTGGCGCGCTCATGAGCATCGCGAAGCCGAGCCATGCAATGGGGTTCGTTCGGTCGGCTCGATCACCGTCTCGACGGGAGCGGCCGCCGTTCCACCACATCAGCCGGATCGTCATCTCCGCGGCAAGGGCGACGTTGCCTACCAGTGTGACGGCGACGGTTGACAACAGAATGTCGTAGTTCCGGATATGAGCGAGTTCGTGGGCAACAACGCCTTCCAACTCCACACGATTCATGCTGTCCAGCAATCCCGTGGTCACGGCGAGGGATGCGTTCTTGGGGTTTCTGCCCGTAGCGAACGCGTTCGGCGCCGGATCATGGACCACGAAGACACGTGGCTTCGGCAGTCCGCTCGCGATGCACAGCCCTTCGACAAGGTTGTGGAGTCGCTTGTACTCCACCGGGTCCGCTGGAACCGCTCGACTCACCGACAGGGCTATTGCATCAGCCTTCCAGTACGACCCGACACTCATCAATGCTGCGACAGCGAACGCCACGACAATGCCGATGATGCCGTTCCCGGCGAGGAAGCCGATCGCTGCCCCAAGAGCGACGATCACGAGCACGAACGCCCCAATCAGCAGAGCGGTTCGCTTCTTGTTCGCGGCGATGAGATCGAGCATGACGGCATGCAGGCTAACGAGGGGGTTCACCGTTACCGGTGATGCTCCGACCGCTTCGTGCCAGAAGCTAGAACTTCACCTGCGGGGGTTGCTTTGCAGCGTCCTCTGCCTCGAAATAGTCACGAACAGCAAATCCCAACATCCGGGCAAAGAACACTGTCGGGAAGGACTGGATCGAGGTGTTGTAGCCGAGGACCGAGTCGTTGTAGAACTGCCGCGCATAGGCAACTCGACCCTCAGTGGCAGTGAGTTCCTCCTGCAGTCCGAGAAAGTTCTGGTTGGCCTTCAGGTCGGGATACGCCTCCCGAAGCGCAAAGAGTTGGCGTAGGGCCCCAGTGAGCACCGTGTCGGCTGCACCCTGGGCAGCGGGAGTGGAGGGCGCTGCGAGCGCGGCATTTCGCGCTCGCACCACGGCATCGAGCGTCTCTCGCTCGTGCGCTGCGTAGCCCTTCACCGTCTCGACGAGGTTCGGGATGAGGTCGAGACGGCGCTTCAGTTGCACGTCGATCTGCGACCAGGCGTTGTCGACACGATTCCGCTTGCGGATCAGGCCGTTGTAGGAGGCAATCGCCCACACAATGACCACTGCGATTACGACCAGAATGATGATGAGTGCAACCACGGTCCCTCCTAGGGGTTCGTCCTGTTCGGCAGCCAGCGTTCGGTGAGCATTTGTCCCAGTCTCCCACGAACGATGATCACCTCACGCGCGAGCCGACGAAGTGCTCGGCGCCACATGCGCTCACCGACTCGGTGCTCGTAACGCCAGTCCGTATCGATCACGCGCTCATAGATTTCCACGTACCGCCGGGCAAGCGCCTCCATCGAGAACTCTGCCGCGCGAGTGGACCCCGCAACGCGCAGACGCTCGGCGACGGGGCGGTCGAACAGCAACCTTGAGAGGGCCCCCGCGAGTGCCTGCACGTCACCCGGAGGCACCAAGATGGCGTCGAGGTCGTTGGTGGCCACGTTCTGATACCCGGGTAGCGACGACGCAACGACCGGTGTACCGGCCGCCATGGCCTCGATGAGCACCACGCCGAAGGACTCGCCATGGAGCGACGGAGCACAGAACACCGTGGCGCCCTTGAGGCGAGCGATCTTTTCGTCGTCGGAAATCCGCCCGAGCCATTCGATGCGCGGGTCGCCTGCATAGCGCGCTTGGAGGGCGGCGGTCTCCGGGCCCTCTGATGCAATCCAGCAGCGCACGTCGGGGGGAAGCGTTGCCAGGGCATCGAGCAGAATGCCGAGACCTTTGCGTTCCTCGTGGCGACCGCAGAAGAAAATTGTGGGCGCATCGGTCTTGAAGGGCTCGGCAGTGCGATACCGCTCCACTTCCACGCCGTTGAAGAGCACCTCGTACTCACCGGGCATGTACCTTCCCGCGAGCGCCAGTGCATCCTTGCTCACTACTACTCGGGCATCGATCTGCGAGGCGAGCGAGCGAACCACCGGAGTGAAGATTCGGTAGGAGGCGCTGTCGCCTGCTGCGTGGAAGGTGGCAACCACCGGAGCGATGTCGAGGAACAGGGAGGTCATCGTGGGGCCGGGCGCGAGCGGTTCGTGGAGGTGAAGGACGTCAAAGGCCTCGTCCCGCAGGGCACGGATCGTGCGCAGCGCGCACGATGGATCCGGAGCAATCGGTGCGACCGATCCGTTCGCGGCGGTGGGGATGCTGTTCCCGAGAGGGGTCACAAAGGTGGCTGGGGGCGGCCCGTCGCAAGGCGCCAACACGCGCACTTCGTGACCCATCCTCCGCAAGACCCTGGCGAGCCCCATGACCTGACCCTGCACTCCACCGGGGACACCAACGCTGTAGGGACAGACCATCCCGATACGCAGACCCGTGGCGACGGTGCCACGGGACCCAGCGCCGTAGAGCCCTCCCCCGGGAGCGTCGGTCGGTTCCATCGCTGCATACCGTACCCGTACCGGCCCCCGGTCTACGTTGAGGGGTATGTCCGTACGTCTGCCCGCTCTGTCCCTTGTCGCGACACCCACCAAGCGCAATGCGATCCTCGATCTGGCCGCCGAGGCCGACCGACGTGGATTCCCGGCACTTTCCTGCCCGTCGTTGGGTGGTGCGATGGCCCTCTGCGTCTCGCTCGCCCATCGCACCGAGAACATCAAATTCTTCACCTCGATCCAGCCGATCTACAACTCGACAGCACAGGAGACCGGTGCGACGGCCGCACACCTCCACGAGATCAGCCGTGGCCGCTTTGCCCTGGGGTTGGGCGTGAGTCACGAGCCGATGACCCGTCGCCTCGGTGTGGCGGTCGGACGGCCGCTTGCCGACACCAAGGACTACGTCGAGCGACTCCGCGCCAACGAGAAGTTCTCCGGTCCGCTGCCCCCGATCTACCTCGCTGCCATGCGGGACAAGATGCTCCAACTCACCGCCGATATTGCCGAAGGATCCATCTGGGCAAATGCTGCGCTCAGCGACGTTCCCCGCCAGATCGAACGAGTACCCGACGTCCACAAGGCCGCGCACGCGCTCTATTGCATGATTCCCACGGTCATCTCCGACGACGTCGCTGCAGCGGCAGCGGTCAATCGCAAGACCATGGTCAACTACGTATCAATGCCGAACTACCGCAACTACTGGTCATCAATCGGTTACGAGGACGAGATGACCGCTGCGCTGAAGGCTCTGGAGTCCGGCGACCGTGACGGGGTTCAGGCAGCAATGACCGACCGGTGGTTGTCGGACTGCACGCTCTATGGACCGGCCGCCAAGGTACGCGAGCGGCTTGAGGAGTGGTACTCGGTCGGGGTCACTCCCGTTGCGGTCATGTCCTCGGTGTCTGGCGGCCAGGCCAAGGCCATCGGCGAACTGTTCGACCTTTACGCCTGAGTCCTTGGTCGACGACTGTCTGCCACCAGCACCACAGCGCCACCGACGGCGAGTGCTACCAGCGCAAACGGCAGGAACGGAGTTGAGCCTCCGCCCGTCTCGGGAAGGTTGCAACTGTTCAGCGCAATGACAGCATCAGACACTGGGTACGGCCGCGGGCGAACGTGGGGCCTGCGCCCTGCACCTCCAACTAAGCCCCGTGGCCCCTGAGGTCCGGTGGCCCCCGCCTCGCCAGTCGCTCCCTGCGGTCCGGCCAGTCCGTACCTGCACTCCCTCGGGAAGCCTTCGCACGACAACTGGCGAACGTGCACCGAACGAGGTGTGCCGTCGAGAAAGCCGGTGTCACCCTGGGGTCCTGTCGCACCTGTTGCCCCAACCATCCCGGGAGGACCGGGAGCCACGCCCTCCAGACAGATCCCTGAGAAGGTGTTGCAGTTGGGAACCTTGCCCGAGACATGGTTCGATCGAACGGGACCGTTGGGGGCCGACGGAGGCTGACCAACAGGACCTTGAGCACCCGTGGCGCCGGTGGCGCCCGTGTCACCAACTGCGCCCGTCGCTGCGGCATAACACTCAACGACTGCCGGAGTTGCCCCAACAGACGGGCTGAACGCCTGAGCCGATGATGCGAAGGACGTGGTGGCCAACAGACCGACGATCGAACCCAGTACCAACTTGCGCATTCCGGCTCCCTTGCTGATGGCGGCGGTCGAACCGTATCCCATCACCAGATATCAGACACGGACGGAGCCCCGGCCTGGAACTCACCCGGCTTCGGTGCCCCGGGGACCCAGAGATTCCCCGTAACCCGGGTCGCTCGGCCAGTTGGGCTGGAACAGGTGCCACTGCTCTGGCGCCCGTCGAATGAGGAACTCGAGTTCACCCGCGAGGACCTGGGTGATGCGATGCACGTCGTCGCGCAGGCTGCCACCACTGCGAACTGCGGGAACCGGAGGGCGAACGATGGCGTGGTGACCGTTGTATCGCCTCTCGAAGTACACGCCGGCGGGGACCAGTGCGGCGCCCGTTCGTACGGCGAGCATCGCCGGCCCGGCTGGGAGGGTCGTGCGTTCACCGAAGAACTCGACCTCCACGCCGCCGCCCTGAATGTCGCGGTCACAGAGCAAGCACACAACCTCGTTCGACTTCAGTGCACGCGCAATCGCAGGCGCCGCCTCCGGCCCAACCGGTACAACGGTCATCCCGAGTTCCGAGCGCAGTTTCTTGAACCAGTCGAAGAGTTCCTGGTTCGCGAGCTGCTCCACCACCACCGTCAGCCGGTGGCCCTGATCGGTCATCCATCGACCCGCCCACTCCCATCCACCCAAGTGAGGAAGGGCAAGAATCACGCCATTGCCCGCCGCCAAGCCGTCGAGCACATTCTCGTAGCCGACCTTGGTGAAACCTTTCTCCACCACGTCGCGGTCGAGATGGGGAAGTCGGAAACTCTCCATCCAATACCGACCGTAGGACTCAAAGGCCTCCTCTACTGCCGCACGCAGTTCACGATCGGTATACGACGGGTTGACCCGCCGCAGGTGACGCTCGACCATCCCCCGGGTGTCTCGGAGCGCAAACGCAAAGCCACTCCCGGCAAGCGTGCACAGATATTGCGCGAGCGGCCCCGGCGTAACGTTGGCTGCAAAAGAGGCGAACTTGTACCGAGCGGTCGTCAGCGACTCACCGAGCGAGCTCGGCAACCTCGACATCGCGGTATCGACCTCAGGCCGAGTTGGATGGCCGCGAACGGCGGCTTGCCGAGCGGGTCGAGCTGCGACGGTCGACACGAGCAACCCGGCGCGACTGGCGGCGTGAGCGCCGCTGTTCGATACGTGCGGCTACGACGGGTGCAACGGCCGCCTGCTTCCACACCTTGAAGAATCGCTGTACTGCGGTCATGGTGACAAGGGCCAGCATGAGCCACATCACCCACACCAGGATGTTGTCGAACAGCAGACCGATGCACAGCAGGATCACACGCTCTGCACGTTCCATCAGGCCGCCCTTGGCCACGAGACCGAGCGACTCTGCCTTTGCCCGTTCGTAGGAGATGATGGACGAAACGGCCAGAACTGCCATGGGCAGGACACCCAGCTCGGGGTGGTTCGGGTGATGCTTGATGAAATACCAAGCGAGACCACCGAAAAGAAAGGCATCGGTGACTCGGTCAATCACCGAGTCGAAGAAGGCACCGCGCTGGCTCGAGGTTCCGCTGGCCTTGGCCAGTGCTCCATCGAGCAGGTCGGGAAGGGCCGCCAGGATCACGAGGAGCAGTCCGAGACGCAACTTGCCGGCGCCAACAGCCACGCCAGCAGCGGCACCGATGATCAGCCCGATCAGCGTGAGGTGATCCGGACTCATCTTGGTCTTGCGGAGGGTGTCGCCGATGGGCTTCACCGCTCGCTCAACCGGGGCCCGGAACTTGCCGTCAAACATGAACCAGAGGCTACCCCCCAGCGCACCACGGAGCGGTGCACCCACTGACCGTCATCATCCACCACCTCGAGCGTTATAGGGACTGTGTCTCCGCGCTGCACAGCACCAACGACTGGGTACTTGGCCCCAATACGCCACACTGTGTACCGGTGCTCCCCGATGACGACCAGAGTGACCGTGCGCTCGTGGCCCGTGCTCAGCACGACCACGAGGCGTTTGGCGTGCTCTACGACCGGTATGTACACCGAGTGCGGGCGTTCGTCATTCGACGCTGTGGCGACGTTCATCTTGCCGACGACATCACGGCCTTGGTTTTCGAACGAGCATGGCGCAATATCGCCTCCGTTGACGTCCCCGATCCCGGACTGGCCCCTTGGCTGTACCGAATTGCTGCCAACGAGGTCACCAACCAATTCCGCAAATCCGGTCGGGGTAAGCGCGCTCAGGAGCGACTCGAGCGAATACCGCTGCCCGATGCGCCAGATCCAGCAGACGCCGTCCTGCTCAGTGCCGAGCAGGCGGCAGTCCGCAGAGCACTCAATCGCCTCAGCCCGCGTCATCAGGAAGTCATCGGCCTGCGTTATCTCGCAGGGCTCAGTCCTCAGGAGACCGCCGAGGCCATGGGCATATCGCCACCTGTGGTGGCGGCAGTGCTCCACCGGGCATTACGAGCCCTAGAACGCATCGTGAACCAAGACACCGGCCCGAACCGGAAACCATCAACTGAATCGAGCCCAAAGGAGGTGCCGGAGTGAAGAGAGACGAAGTGGAACAGGCTCTCCACGAACTGGGCCGCCTCCCGGTTACTCCACTCGACGAATTGGGTGCCGGACGAATCGCCCGCCGCTGGCGCTCTGCCGCCCATACCGGACGTACTGACCTCGCGCCGGCAAGATTCCGTGTGCACACTCGCCCGATGCGCAGGCCTGCAGTGGTTGGCGCAGCGGCGCTCGTACTCGCAGCGGCCGCGACTGTCACCGTGGTCGCAACACTCGACTCCCCGGAAACCAACGACGCAGCAGTGGTTGCAGATGCTCAGGGCGTCACCGTCATCCTGCCGAACGGCGAGGTCATCGCTCCGCTCGCAGGCGAGGGGCTGCCGGTAGGCGCCATCGTTGAGGCAGGTGCAAACGCCACGGGACGCATTGGCGACGCCGTCCTCGTACCGCGGTCCCGCTACATCGTTGGCAAGGATGGCCTGAAGATTGCGTCAGCGGCCGACCCGACCCCCACACCGGCGCCGACCATTCCCGCTACCACGGCACGCGCCATCGACACGACAAGCGCTCGCCCCACCACTACTGCTGCCCCGTCGCAGAGTCCATCGACGGCACCGTCGTCCACCCCCGTGCCCACCACAGCGGTTCCCACTGCGCCAGAAGCACCAAGTCGACTCGCTGTTACCGCTACCGCCAAGGGCAAGAAGGCTCGTATCTCCTGGTCCGGGTTCGGGGGCACTGGCGTTAAGCAGTACGTCGTGGTGCGTGTTCGCTCATGGAACGGCTCCACACTTCCGAAGGGCAAGCGCATCGCAACGGTGCGCCGGGGTTCCGCTCTTGCAGCTGTCGACGCTCACCCACAGGCCGGGACGTTCTACGTCGTCGCTGCGTTGGGACCAAAGCGCATCGTTCTCGCAATCGGGTCCGTACGGGCCCCAACGTTCCCTACTCGCTAACCCAGTCCGTCTCGGGATTGTCCTCGGCGAGCTGCTCGATCATGCGACCGTCCACGGCGTCCACGAGGACGAATCCCCGCCGTCGAGGCGGATCCTCGGCCGAGTAGCACAGCACGCGCCACGTAGGGCGGGCTCGCAACCCACGCCACACCTGCTGTGCCGAAGCGTGACCGACCGGGAATCCCACAGAGCGAGTCGCCACAAGCAGCGCCTCCTTCTCGTCAACGTTCATTCGCCAACCCGAGGTGATGGAGAACAACCCGATTGCACCGAGAAGACAGGCAGCAACCACCATTCCCCGGTTGACGAAAATTGGCTCGCTGTCGTGACGAACGATCCACAGCACGAGACAGAAGGCTCCGATGGCCAAGTACATCGTTCCCGGAATGCGCCGTCGGCTGTTGTCAGGGAACTTGTACGGCCCGACATAGCCTGCCGCGTTCAGGTCGGCAGGTAGTTCGTCGCGTACAGCGTCGGGATCGGGAGCAGTCGACTCAGCCATGCGTCGTCACGCTATCGCTGAGGTATCGCCGCCCGCGGATTCCGCTGCCGGCCAGGCGGCGCGGATCTTCGCTGCGGTGTCGATCAACGGTTCGGGGAGCGTCCGCGTGTTGGCGATCGCCTCCATGAAGTTCACGTCTCCTCCCCAGCGGGGAAGGACGTGAACGTGGAGGTGCTGGCTCACACTCCCCCCGGCCGGCTTGCCCAGATTGATACCGACGTTCAGACCCTCAGGGCGATAGGCGATCTTCACCGCCTGCACCGCGCTCGTAACCGTTGACCAGAGCTCAGCGGTCTCCGATGGAGTGAGCAACTCCAGTTCGGAAACCTCCCGGTAGGGCAGGACGAGGACGTGACCGACCGCATAGGGAAAAGCGTTCAGGATGGCGAAGGTCTCGCGACCTCGGTGCACGATGTAGGTCTCCTCGTCGGCGCGACCGGACTGCAAGATCCTCGTGAACACCGAGCCACGACCAGATGTCGCATCGTCGGCACCCACTCCCCCTGCGGCGCCGCTGGAGACGACGTATGCGTTGCGCCACCCGTTCCAGAGGCGTTCCATCTCGGTCATCGAGGAAACTCCTACGAGAAATCGAGGGCCGCTACGGAAACGTCGGCCTGGAGTCGTGCCAGGAAGGCCTCGATCGAGACGTCACGTTCCACCTCGCCGCCGCGCGGATTGACACCGGCCGTGCCTGCTTCTACGTCCTGGTCGCCTACGACGAGTACATACGGGACCTTTTCCAGTTTCCCGTTACGGATGCGCTTGCCGAGAGGCTCTGACGACTCGACGAGATCGGCGCGGAAGCCCTCGGACTCCAGTCGCGCCACCAACTTCTCGGCGTAGTCCTGATGGGTTCCCGCCACGGGAAGCACCCGAACCTGAACCGGGGCCATCCAGACCGGGAATGCTCCTGCGTAGTGCTCCACGAGGACGCCAAAGAAGCGCTCGACGGACCCAAAGAGTGCTCGGTGAAGCATGATCGGGCGATGGCGTCCGCTGTCGGTCCCGACGTACTCCAGACCGAAACGCTCGGGGAGATTGAAGTCGCACTGAATGGTGGACAACTGCCAGGTGCGTCCGATCGCATCCTTCACATCGATGTCGATCTTGGGGCCGTAGAACGCCGCATCGCCCTCTTTCACCTTGTAGGGAAGACCGTATTTCTCCAGTCCCATTCGCAGTGCGTGTGTTGCCTTGTCCCAGATCTCGTCGTCACCGACATATTTCTCCGGGTCCTTCGTGGACAGGTTGGCGGTGAATTCGTGGAATCCAAAGGCCCGAAGGACGCTCATCACGAAGTCCAACAACGAGGCGATCTCGTCCTGGAGTTGGTCCTCGGTGCAGTAGATGTGGCTGTCGTCCTGAGTGAAGCCACGGATCCGCATGAGACCGTGCAGGGTCCCCGCCCGCTCGTATCGATAGACCGTCCCGAGCTCGAACAGGCGGAGCGGAAGCTCACGATACGAGCGCTGCCGGGACCGGAAGATGAGGCAGTGCATCGGGCAGTTCATCGGCTTGGGGTAATAGGTGCCGTTGTCCATCTCCATCGCCGGATACATGCCGTCTCGGTAGAAATCGAGGTGACCGGAGGTCTGGAAGAGGTTCGCGTTTGCAAGGTGCGGTGTGAAGACGAACTGATAGCCACCGTTCTGGTGGCGTGAGCGGCTGTAGTCCTCCATCAGCTTGCGAACAATGGCACCCTTGGGATGCCAGACGGCGAGACCGCCACCGAGTTCGCTCGGGAAACTGAGCAGGTCGAGTTCGACAGCAAGCTTGCGGTGATCCCGCTTCTCGGCTTCCTCCAGACGGTGGAGATGGGAGGCAAGAGCGTCCTTGTTCTCCCATGCAGTGCCGTAGATGCGCTGGAGCATCGGGCCCTTTTCGCTGCCGCGCCAGTACGCACCAGCCACCTTCATCAACTTGAAGTGCCCGAGGCGAGAGGTGCTCGGAACGTGTGGACCGCGGCACAGGTCGACGAACGCGTCGCTGTTTCGATAGATGCTGATGGTCTCGCCCGAACCCACCTCACCAGCGTCTGCACCGTCGGCACTACCGCTCGACACACGCTCGATGATCTCGCACTTGTAGGGCTGGTCCGCAAACAGTTGAAGAGCCTCTGCGGCGGGTAGCTCATCTCGGACGAACGGCTGATCTGCCTTCATGATCTGGCGCATCCGCTCCTCGATCGCGTCGAGGTCGTCGGCGCTGAAGGTCTTGCCAACGGGCAGTTCGAAGTCGTAGTAGAAGCCATCTTCGATCGCCGGACCGATTGTGTACTTCGAGCCAGGGAACAGTTGAAGAACGGCCTGTGCCATGACATGCGCAGTCGAATGGCGAAGTACGTGCCGGCCGGCCTCCGACTCTGCGGTCACGATTGCAACGGTTGCACCGTTGCGGAGTCCGACGGAGAGGTCGCGCTCCTCCCCATCGACGACCGCTGCTACAGCAGCCTTTGCCAGTCGGGACCCGATCGAGGTGGCGAGGTCAAGAGCCGTCGACCCCTCGGGGAGCGAGCGCGAGGAACCATCGGGAAGGAGAACGGCGATCTCTGACATACGCGGTCAAGCCTACTGACGGGCCGCTCGCGAGACGGGGCAGACGATTAGCCCAGTTCGACTCCGAGCAAGGCCGCCGCACGACCGACATCGTCGCCGCGTGCGGCGCCGGCATCGATGGCTGCGAGCGCCCCCGGCGTATCGAGATCGTCGTCGAGACAGGCTCGAACCTCGTCGAGGGATCCGGGTCGTGTCGAACCAAGGGTCTGCTGCCAAGCCTTGAGCCTGGCCGCGGCACGTGGCATCACGTCGTCATCCCATTCCCACGGCACTCGGTAGTGGTGCTCGATAATGGCAAGCCGAATGGCACGGGGGTCCCATGTTTCGCGCAACTTGTCGACGAACACCAGGTTGCCAAGGCTCTTGGACATCTTGTGACCGTCTTTGAAGATCATCGCCGTGTGCATCCAATGCCGCACAAATGGCGCACCGGTGGCGGCCTCACTCTGCGCTCGCTCACACTCGTGATGGGGGAAGATCAGGTCGCTACCGCCCCCGTGAAGATCGATCGTGGTCCCGAGTTCGCGCAGCGCCAGTGCGGAGCACTCGATGTGCCAACCCGGGCGACCGGGGCCCCACATGGTCTCCCACGCCGGCTCGTCGTCAGCAGACGGCTGCCACAGCACGAAGTCCAACGGGTGCCGCTTCGCCGGGTTGTCGACATCGCCACCTCGCTCCCGGGCGAACTCGATCATCTGTTCCTCGGTGTAGTGGCTCACCGACCCGAACTCGGGGAACTTCGACACATCGAAGTACACGGAGCCACCTGCTTGATAGGCAAAACCCCGATCAAGGACCATGCCGATGAATCCGCGAATATCGGGAATCGCTGACGAGGCACGGGGTGTACTGAACACCGGGAGAGCGTTGAGGGCCACCATGTCTCGCTCGAACCGCGCCTCCTCGCCTGCCGCGAGATCGAGGTAGTGAACACCGAGCTGACGGGCCTTTGCGAACAGCGGATCATCAACATCGGTCACGTTGCGAACACACTTCACGGTGTGCCCGAGATCGATCAACCTTCGCTGCAAAACGTCGTATGAAACAAACGTTGCAGCGTGGCCGAGGTGTGTCGCGTCATACGGCGTGATACCGCACGTGTACATCAAGACCGTCGGGCCCGGCTCGAACGGCACGATCGACTGACGTGCCGTGTCGTAGAGATTCATTGCCATGAAGGGGGTGCCTCAGCCCTTGATTCCGGTGAGCTTCGGGGCCACGCGGGTCTTGTACTTCACGTTGAGCTGAAGCAGCACGGCGGTAAAGGCCTCGATGGCCATTGCATTGGAGAGTTCGCCTGCATCGAGCGGTCGACAACCGGGAATCTTTCCGATGATCTCCATGACAACTGCGGTCGCAGTGGGATCATCGGAACAGATGAGCACATCGCTGTCGATCGGATGATCGAGGTGGCCGAGCTCCTTTGCGGGCAGATGATGCATCGCCGCTACGAGCCGGCAGCTCGGCACAGCGGCGCTGACGTGCGCCGCGACGCTGCCGCGCGGGGGCACGAGCGGCTGGAACTCCTTGCCCACACGGACCAGTGCGTTGGCCATACAGATGACCACCTTGCCGGCGAGCTCAGCCTCGTTCTCGGTTGCAGTAGTTGCCGCCGAATCCCAAGGCGTTGCGATGACCACCACGTCGCAGCAGGCCGCGTCGTGATTGTCACCTGCGGTGATGGCGAGGGTGTAGTCCGAGTGCTCGGCCACGATGTTGTCGACCGCCTCCAGCGCGCGGTAGCGAGACCGCGAGCCCAGCACGACGTCGTAGCCAATGGATGCCAGTCGCGCACCGAGCGCCGATCCAGCCGGTCCAGTGCCGCCGAGAATCCCGATTCGCATGATTGCTCTCCCCCTGGGTGCTCTCTGTCAGGCGCCGACGGCGTGATAGCCGCCGTCGACGTGGACGATCTCTCCCGTGGTGGACGGGAACCAGTCGCTCAACAGAGCAACGCACGCCTTTGCTACCGCCGTGGAGTCCGTGACGTCCCAGCCAAGCGGTGCTCGATCGTCCCAAACGTCCTCGAACTTGCGGAAACCGGGGATGGACTTGGCCGCCATGGTCTTTACGGGGCCTGCTGCCACGAGGTTCGACCGGATTCCGCGGGGTCCGAGTTCCTTGGCGAGGTACCGGCTCGTGGACTCGAGGGCCGACTTGGCGACGCCCATCCAGTTGTATGCCGGCCAGGCAACGGTGTTGTCGAAGTCCAGACCCACGAGCGAACCACCATTCGTCATGAGCGGCACGAACGCATCAGCGAGGGCCTTCAGCGAGTACGCCGAGATGTGAATGGCTACTGCGACGTCATTCCACTGTGCAGCCATGAAGTCGTCCCCCAGACAAGCCTCGGGAGCGAATCCGATGGAGTGCAGCACCCCATCGACACGGTCCCACACCTCGGCGACGTCATGGCGAACCCGATCGAGGTGCTCTGTCGACGTGACGTCCAACTCGAACACGGGTGCCGGTTGCGGCAACTTCCGGGCAGTGCGCTCCGTCAGGCTCAATCCGCGACCGGCTCCGGTGAGAACCAGATTGGCCCCCTCCTCCTGAGCAAGCTTTGCCACTCCGAAGGCCAATGAGGCGTCGGTAAGGACCCCCGTGATGACAATGTTCTTCCCGTCGAGCAGACCCATATCTCTCACCGTAGCCGTCAGGCATGAACCGGGGACCGTACCGATCACACGCGTCGGTCTCGACCTGCCCAGAAGGGCGCCCGAAGCTCACGCTTGAGCACCTTCCCGGAGCCGGTCTTGGGGAGTTCATCGAGCCAACTGATCGACCGGGGCACTTTGTAACCCGCAAGATGCTCCCGGGCATGCGCTTGCACCGCCTCGACGTCGATCGCAGATCCGGGGCGTCGAACGATCACTGCGTGGACGCTCTCGCCCCACTCCTCGCTGGGTACGCCGAACACCGACACCTCAAAGACGTCGGGGTGGAGTTCGAGGGCTGCCTCGATTTCCGCCGGATAGATGTTCACCCCGCCGGAGATGATCATGTCTTTCTTCCGGTCGCAGATGTAGAGGTACCCCTCCTCGTCGCGGTAGGCGATGTCACCCACGGTCTGGAAACCGTCCCGCTGATCGTCGAGATACCGGTCGTGCTCCTTGTGATAGTCGGAGAAGACGCCGGGAGCCCGCACGAACAGTTCACCCGTCGCGTCGGGCCCGGTGCCCGTGACGATCGAGCCGTCGTCGGCATACAGTCGAACCTCGACCATGGGTGCTTCGCGCCCGCACGAACCAGGCTTACGCAGTTGGTCCTCCGGGCGCAGTAGGCAGTTCACACCGAGTTCAGACGAGCCATAGATCTCCCACAGGCTCTCGGCCGGGAAGAGTTCGAGATAGTGAAGTTTGAGCGCCATGCTCCACGGCGCCGCATTCCCGATCATCACCCGCATGGACGAGCGGTCGTACCGTTCGAGTGCCTCCCGTGAGGCGTTGCAGATCATCCGAATCGGGGTCGGGGCCGAGAACGTCGACGAGCATCGGTACTTGTCGACGAGCCGGAGCCAGTCGTCCGCATCGAACTTCCGCTGGACCACAGCGGTCTGGCCAAAGAGTTGACCGCGGGTGAGAAATGACCCGGGACCAGAGTGATAGAGCGGCCCGGTTGTGATGTACACGTCGTCCGGCCGGTACCCGATGTACTCGAGCATGGCCATCGTCTGGGCCGCTCCCGACGCGCCGCGTCGCAGGGCGCCCTTCGGTCGGCCAGTAGTGCCTGACGTGTAGATCATCGTGTCGCCCGGTCCGAGCGAGGCATCAACCGGTGGCGGCGAGACGGGAGCGCCCTCGCACAGTGCGTCAGCGTTGACCATGCCACTCGGCGCGATGCCGTCGAACACCAGAACGTGGCGCACCTTCGGGGTCATCGCCCCGATACGCGCAAAGAGGGGCGCGTATTCGGCATCGGTGTACACCACCTCGGCGTCGCAATGATCGACGACGTACGCAGCCTCCTCCTCGGACAGTCGGTAATTGAGCGGCACTGCGGTCGCCCCAAGTTTTCGGGTGGCGTGCATGGCCACGACCGTTCCGATCGAGTTCTTGCCACACCACACCACCCGCGTGTTCTGACGAACTCCCAGTTCAAGCAAGACATTCGCCAACTGGTTGGATCGGGCCTCGAGACCGGCAAAGTCCAGTATCGACCGCGTCCCGTCGGGTCGGTCGTCGATAACGGCGGGTTTCGACGGTTGGGACTGGGCAAAGCTGGTGAGAAAGTCGGCCACTGCCGGGTTGTAGCAGGTTTCCGGCAGTCGTCCCTAGGTGGCCAGACCCACTTTCTGGTACACAAGGGGTATGGCAGCGAAAGTCATCAACGGAGCCGCAGAGCTCAAGGCACTTGTCGGCGAGCATCTCGGGTACAGCCCGTACATGGAGATCACTCAAGAGCGGGTCAACCAGTTCGCCGAGGCGACCGGTGACTTCCAGTGGATCCACATTGACGTCGAACGCGCGAAGGCCGGTCCCTTTGGTGCGCCGATTGCGCACGGGTACCTCACCTTGTCCCTCGGACCGGTTCTTTATCCGCAGGTGGTCCGCGTCGATGGCTTCGCCATGGGTGTCAACTACGGCGCCAACAAGGTGCGCTTCCCCTCCCCGGTCCCCGTTGGCTCCAATCTTCGACTCGGCGTGAAGTTGCTCGAGGCGAAGGACATCGCTGGGGGCGCGGAGATCACGCTCGAGTTCACCTTCGAGTGCGAGGGTTCCTCCAAACCCTCCTGTGTTGCGGAGATCATCTTCCGTCTCTACGCCTGACGGCGAGGCCCTGCGGGGTCCCACGCCGTTAGCCTTCCGTGCATGAGTGCGCGGGCCAAACAGTCTCACGACGTCGCACTGCCCACGGGGGATGAGAAACATCGTGCCGTTCGGCAGATGTTCGACACCATCGCTCCTCGGTACGACCTGGTCAACCGGTTGATGACGTTCCGACTGGACGTGTCGTGGCGTCGCAGGGCCGTTCGGGACCTTCGACTCCCGCGGGGCAGCAGGGTGCTCGACCTGGCGTCGGGTACCGGGGACCTGTGTATCGAACTCGCCCAACAGGGTCACCGTCCGGTGTCGGTGGACTTCAGCTTCGGGATGCTCAGCGCCGACCAACGGAGCGGAGCACCGCGGGTGCAGGGCGATGTGTGCGTCATGCCCTTCCCCGATGGCGTGGCCGACGGAGTCACCTGTGGCTTCGCCCTTCGGAACTTCGTTGATCTCGGTGCCTTTTTCGACGACGTCGCCCGCGTGGTTCGCAGCGGTGGGCGCATCGCTCTCTTGGATGCATGCGAGCCGGAGAACCCACTGCTGCGCTGGGGACACGGGCTCTACTTCCACAAGGTTGTGCCTCGCATCGGCGGGAT
>CANIBN010000005.1 GCA_947465505.1 Acidimicrobiales bacterium
TCGATCTCCATGAGGCGCTCGGCGCCGAGGATGAAGGGCACCTCGTTCGCGAAACTGCCGAGCCAGTCGATGCGGTTGATGAGCGCCGTGACCTGTGGGAAGGAGCGCACCTCGGTGAGCTTCTCGTACCCGCGGTGCATGTAGCCCGCTGACGGCTCAGCCCACACCACCTGCTCACCGTCGAGGCGAGCGATGATGCGGAGTGTTCCGTGCGTTGCCGGGTGCTGCGGGCCGATGTTGAGGGTCATGCCCTCGGTCTCGAGTTCCACGTTCACCCGTGCATCAGCGGCCTGTGCCGCGATGTACGACAACTGACGACGTTCGTCGATCATGGTCATGGCGTCACTCACCTCCCTCTTCGTCGTCGCCGCCACCAGGCATCGGCTCTACGTCGGCGATGCCGGGCCACGGCTTCACCAGTCGAGCCAACAGCGGGAAGTCCTTGCGCAGGGGGAACCCCTCGAACTCGGTCGGCAGGTACATGTGGCGCAGGTCGGGGTGACCGGCGAAGTTGATGCCGAACATCTCCCACGCCTCACGCTCGTGCCAGTTGGCGCCTGCGTAGGCAGTGACCCACGACTCGACAGTCATCGACTCGGGGACATCGGCCTTGATGTTGATGCCGACGTGCGCGGTGCTCGACACGACCCGGGCAAGCAATTGAAAGCGAGTCTCGCCGCCGGCATAACCCTGACGGATGGTGTCGTCACGCTCGGGTGCCTCGGCGGTGGGATCTTCCTCGCCTCGGCCGAACGGCGAGGGCATCCAGTCGATGGCCGACAGGTAGCAGAAGTAGTCCATCCCCAACTGGTCACGCAGTGCGATGCCGGTGGCTCGCCATGCATCAGTGCGCACGCGCACCCACACATCGGCACCCGGCACTAGGTGGGAATCGAGCAGTGCATCTCCGATCGCGCTGCGCAGGCGGTCGATGAGACCTTCGCGCAGGTGATCGGAGGCCAGTGCGGCGGGTGCGTCACCGGTTGACGACAATCGGCTCACCCCTTGATTCGCTCGTCATCGGCTTGGTTCCTTCGCCCCGCCAGCGTGCGCCCATGTCCTCGTTCTTGATGCGCTGCTGCAGGAGCACCACACCCTCGAGCAGGGCCTCGGGCCGGGGCGGGCAACCGGGGACATACACGTCCACGGGGATGATCTGGTCGACACCCTTGGTGACCGAGTAGCTATCCCAGTACGGGCCGCCGCAGTTTGCGCACGATCCCATGGAGATCACGTACTTCGGCTCGGGCATCTGCTCGTAGAGACGCTTGATGGCCGGAGCCATCTTGTCGGTAACGGTGCCGGAGATGACCACGAGGTCGGCCTGACGGGGGCTCGCGGGAAGCGGGATGACGCCAAGGCGCATCACGTCGTAGCGCGGTGAGCCAAAGGCAGCGCCCATCTCGATGGCGCAGCAGGCGAGACCCCACTGGTACACCCACACCGAGTACGAACGACCCAGGTTGAACAGAGAGGTAAGCGGCTTGGGGAGCCGGCCCTTGTCGACGATGCCCATGGCTAGTTCCTCACACCCACCGCAGAACGCCCTTGCGCCAGGCGTACACCAGGCCAAGGAGGAGAACGAACACGAACACCGCCATCTCCGTGAGACCGAAGCCGGCGTAACGCTCAAGCTGGGTTGCCCACGGGAAGATGAACACGGCCTCGACGTCGAACATGACGAAGAGAAGCGCAAAGATGTAGTAGCGGATCTGGCTCTGCGACCAGCCGTCGCCGACAGGGTCCACACCGCTTTCGTACGGAATGGATTTTTCGACAGTTGGGCGCTTGGGACGGAGCAGGGCGCTCAATCCCAGCAACAGCCCGGCCAACAACAGGCCAAGCGTTCCGAAGATGGCAACCGTGAGCCACCCGCGCAGGAAGCTCGAGAAGTCTGTGGGCATCGGATGCGACGCTACTACGGCGGCACTTTCCGACAGCAAACCCTCGCGTTCGCGGCTGGTCGGGACGGGCTCAGGCGCCGTCGCCGAGTTGCTCCTCGAGGGCGGCGAGTTCTTCCTCGGTGCCCTGAGGACGCGGCCCGACGAACCATTTCCGGCCGGACAGCGTCCAGTACAGCCCGAACCCGAGGGCTGCGAGAAGGAGGATCGGACCGGTGAAGTTCACGTTGTTCTGGTGGTAGGTCACCACCTCGCCGGCGGTGCCCGCTCCCACCACGGTGGACCCGAACGGTGGCCAGAACGGCCGGAACACCGGCCCGACGAAGAGAACCGTGATCACCGCAATCCAGCCAAGCGCCGTCCAGCCAACGAGCCGATGGCGCCCCTTCAGGTGCCAAGGTCCCACCTGGAAGTCCGCAGTGCGAAGCCGCAGGTAGATGGGGATGGCGTACGAGAGGTACAGGCCGATCACGCAGATCCCGGTGAGGGCGAAGAAGGCCGTGGAGACGCCGCCTTTTTGGTAGATCGACACCAGGCCAACGGCAAGCGCCAGCCCGACAGCCAGCCAGATCGAATTCGTTGGGGTCCGCGTCCGACGGTTGATGCGGTGCCACAGACGGGAGCCAGGCAGGGCGCCGTCCCGGCTGAAGGCGTAGATCATCCGGCTGTTCGCCGTCACACAGGCCAAACCGCAGAAGAACTGGCCGACGATTGCCACGAGGATCACGAATTTGGCCATTCCGGTGCCGAGGGCGCTCGAGAACAGCCGAGGAGCAGCGTTCACGAGGAAGGCGTCACCCGGGCCACCAAACGCGATGGTGCTGTACGCCGAATCGCCCTTGGGGAGGGTCTTGTTCATGGCGAGGCAAAGCACCAGGGCAGCGACGGCGGAGACGTAGATGGACCGGACAATCGCAGTCGGCGCTGCCCGGGCGGCGCCGACGGTCTCCTCGCTGACGTGGGCTGATGCGTCAAACCCCGTGATCGTGAACTGGGCGAGGAGTAAACCAATTCCGAACATGTAGACCACAACGAACCCCTTGCCACTCCAGCCAGCAAGGACGCCCTGTTGACCGTCGAGGACGTGCGCCCAGCCCCGCTGTTCCCCCCGGCTCGAGAGGGTGAGCGCCAGCACTAGGGCGGCCACGCCGGCTAGGTGCCACCACACGCTGACATCGCCGAGGACCTTGACGAGGCGAACGCCGAACGCATTCAGCAGGCCGTGCAAGAGCAAAAGGCCTGCGTAGAGGCCAAAAACGGTCCAGGCGGTCAGGCGGAATCCTGGGCTGTGGAGACGGATGAAGTACCCGATGAAGATGGCGAGGCCATAGTCGACGCTCGCCGTGGTCCCCACCTGGCCGACGAGATTGAACCAGCCGGTAAACCATGCCCAACGCGGGCCGTTGCGGCGCGCCAACTTGGCTGACCAGTAGTACAGGCCGCCTGCGGTGGGGTAGGCCGAACAGATCTCGCCCATGGCCATCCCGACCAGCATCGAGAAGAAACCCACGATGACCCAGCCGAGGGCAATGACCCGGGGCCCTCCGGTGACGAGCCCCAGCCAGTAAGAGAGCAGGGCGCCGGACAGCACCGAGATGATCGAGAAACTGATAGCGAAATTGCTGAAACCGCCGAGACCCCGTCGGAGTTCCTGGGCATAACCGAGACGGTGGAGCGTCGCCCGGTCCTCGTCGATGCCGCTCAAGGTTCCCCCCAGGTCCGCACGCCGGCTCAGCCGACCTCGCCGAGGAACCAGTCCACGAGGCGCCCGCAGGCCAGACGTGAACGCCCTACCTCGCCCCGGGTTCGCTGTCGCAGTTCGTCCGGGACGATGCCCAGGCGTTCGAGTTCATCGGCACCCCCCGTGCTCCACCGGGTGACGATCGACTCGTTTACCTCCGGGTGGAACTGCAGCCCAACCGTACGGCCCATACGAAATGCCTGCTCAGCGCGGTCGCTGCGGCCGAGTCGGACGGCGTCCGGGGGGACGACAAACCGATCGGAATGCCACTGGAACCACGGTCCGTCGCCGGCCAGTGCAGGAAGCGCGGAGTCCACGTTCCACCAACCAACCTCCGGTTCGGGAGCACGCGCCACCGAACCCCCGAGGGTGTGGGCCAGCATCTGGGCCCCGAAACAGATCCCGAGGATAGGGACGCCTCGGTCGTGGGCGGCCTGCAGCAGCGCCGACTCCGACGTGACCCACTGCTGGACGTGCTCCCAGTAGACCGACCAGTCCGACCCGAGCGACACCACCAAGTCCACACCGTCGAGGGTCGGCCAGTCACCCGGCCGTTCGCGGTGGCACTCCGCAAAGGCGTAGCCCGCATTGCGGAGATGCTCCCCGACATAGCCCGGGTCGGCGTCGTATCCATTGGCCACCAGAAGGGCGCGCACGTCGGTACGTTAGGCGTTGCATGGCGTCCTCACCTGCCCCCGATGATGCGCTGATCCAGCAGGCCCGTGCCGCAGGTAGGGGCGTGGTGAAGCACACCCCGGTTACGTCGTCGGCAGCAATCAGCGAGGCGTGCGCAGGATCAGTGGTGCTGAAGGCGGAGAACCTCCAACGCACAGGGTCGTTCAAGATCCGCGGCGCCATGGCCAAGGTGTCATCGCTCGGGGACGCAGCTGCCCGAGGTGTGACGGCCGGTAGCGCCGGAAACCACGCCCAAGCGCTCGCGTTTGCGGCGCGCCACCACGGTGTCCCCTGCCAGATCTTCGTGCCCGCCGGTGCGCCGATCTCCAAGACCGAGGCCTGCCGCGCCTACGGCGCCGAGGTAATCGAGGGCGGTGACTCGCTGTCCGAGGCAGTTGCTGCAGCGAAGGCTCGTGCTGCCGAATCCGGCATGACGTTCTGCCACCCGTACGACGATCCGGTCACCGTTGCCGGGCAGGCGACGCTCGGCCTCGAACTGCTCGCAGACCTCCCCGAGTTGCGCCGGGTGATCGTTCCGCTCGGCGGTGGCGGCCTCGCGGCCGGAATCGCAATTGCGGTGAAGCGGGCACGGCCTGACGTGAAGGTGATCGGCGTGCAGACCGACGTGTGCGCACCGTACGCAAATCAGCCAGCACCCGAAGGAGCAGTACTCACGCTCGCCGATGGCATCGCCGTGAAACTGCCAGGTGACATCACCCGTCCACTCATCGAGGCATTCCTCGACGATGTGGTCACCGTGAGCGAGGACGCCATCGCCGACGCAATGGTGCTGCTCATGGAACGCTCGAAACTGTTCGTCGAAGGCGCTGGCGCAGTGGGCGTTGCTGCGCTGATGAGCGAGCGCGTCGCGCCGGCCCGCTCGGGCACGACCTGCGTGGTGCTCTCGGGCGGCAACGTCGACCTCGGAGTGGTGCCCGGCCTCATCCGACGTCACGAGACGCGTGCAGGACGTCGCATGATCCTGTTCGTCCGGATCAGCGATCGTCCCGGTGGTCTGGCCAATTTGCTCACGATCCTTGCCCGCGCCGGTGCGAACATCATCGAGGTGGAACACGTGCGCGAAGGCATCGATCTCCACGTGCGCGAGACCGGCGTGCAGGTTGCCCTCGAGGTGCGCAATCCGCAGCACGCCGAGTCGGTGGTGGAGGCTGCTGAGGCCGGCGGCTACGAGGTCACCGAACTCCACGCCTCTCGGTGGACGGGTCTCAACACCTAACCGATTCCTCGGGCAGCGTTTCCCAGTCGGACGACGCCAACCGAGACTGACTAGGGTGATCCGCTGTGGCAGATCGGACAACGTTCGCGGATCAGGCGATGCAGTACGCCCCGCAGTTGTACGCGGCCGCACTTCGGCTCACCCGAAACCCGTCCGACGCCGAGGACCTCGTTCAGGAGACGTTCCTGAAGGCGTACCGCGGCTTCGGTGGGTTCGAGGAGGGGTCGAACCTGCGCGCATGGCTCTACCGGATCCTCACGAACAACTACATCAACACCTACCGCAGCAAGCAGAGGCGCCCCGACGAGACCGACCTCGCCGACGTGGAGGACCTCTACCTGTACCGCCGCCTGGACAACCTCGAACAGGCCATGGCCAGCCGGAGCGCCGAGGACCAGTTGCTCGACCTGTTCACCGATGACGAGGTGAAGGCGGCGCTCGAGGAGCTCCCGGACAACTTCCGATTGCCGGTGCTGCTCGCCGATGTGGAGGGTTTTTCCTACAAGGAAATGGCCGACATGCTGGGACTTCCCATCGGAACCGTGATGTCGCGCCTCCACCGGGGAAGAAAAGCGATGCACAAGCGGTTGTACGAATTTGCCATGGAACGTGGCCTCGTCGAGCGAGGCACACCCACAACGGCAGATACCCCCTCGTGATCACCCTGACCACCCGCCCGGAGCCCTCGAATGGCTGACTGCAACGAGACCCTGCGCGAGCTGCAGACTTATCTCGACGGCGAACTGCCGGACGACATGAAGTACGTCATCGACGACCATCTGCTCGAGTGCACCGACTGCATGCAGGCCTTTGACTTCCATGCGGAGCTGAAACTGGTCATCGCCACGAAGTGCAAGACCGATGCCATGCCGGCATCGCTCTTCGGACGGATCGAGGCCTGTTTCGGCATCGAAGCCGACGAGTTCGTCGTTGACGGCCTCGACAGCGTCGATCCCGACCTCCCTGCGTAGCGGTTGGCCCTCTCCCGACGGAATTGCGCCGGGACCCCCGTCCACTGGCTACGCTGGAAGCATGCTTGCGGCCGAAATCTGGCATTGGTGGCTTGGACTCATCCTCGTGGGAGCCGGCGCCTTGGCGATCCTCCAGGTGGTTGTTGGCTACCTGCGCAAGGTGGTTGCGCCGCAGTACCCGAAGCGCCGTCAGCGTTCCTGACCGTGCCCGGCTCGCCGGTCTGTCATGACTGAGCCTGCCGACCTTCTCCAACGCTGCACGTTTCCCCCTGCTCACACCTCGGTCACCTGTGCCGTGTCCGGCGGCGCCGATTCGCTTGCGTTGCTCGTGCTCGCCACCCGTGCTGGCTGTGCAGTCACTGCGGTACACGTTGACCACGGCGTTCGTGAGGGTTCCGAACGCGAGGCCGACGTTGTGGCAGCTGCTGCCGATCGCTTCGGTGCACGGTTCCGGGCCGAACGAGTGAGCGTGGCACCCGGAGCAAACCTCGAGGCGCGATTGCGGGCCGCTCGATACGGCGTGCTCCCCGACGATGCCCTCACCGGCCACACCGCTGACGACCAGGCCGAGACCGTGCTGCTCAATCTGGTGCGCGGTGCCGGCAGCACCGGACTCGCAGGCATGCGCAGTGCGAACCACCCGTTGCTTGCACTCCGTCGCTTCGAGACGGTCGCGCTGTGCGCGTCACTGGGTCTCGAGCCCGTGGTCGATCCCTCGAACTCGTCCAGTGCCTACCGCCGCAATCGCGTACGACACGAATTGCTCCCGCTGGCCGATTCGATCGCCGAACGAGACGTAGCGACGCTCATTGCCCGCACAGCCTCGTTGCTGCGCGAGGACGATGACCTGCTGGAGACACTGTCGCTCGACATCGACCCCACCGATGCACGCGCCGTGAGCGGCGCACCGCGGCCGCTTGCCATGCGCGCGATCCGACGCTGGCTCGTCCCGCACCTGTGCGGCTACCCGCCCGATCTGGACGCGGTCGAGCGTGTGCTCGATGTGGCGTGCGGACGGGCCACAGCCTGCGAAGTGAGCGGCGGTGTGACAATCCGACGTTCTGCGCAACAACTCGCCGTTCTCGCTACGCCACCGCGCACGGCGCGTTAGAGTTGCTCCTCGTGACGAAAGGCTGGTGGTGATGCCCCCGAGACTGCGCGGCAAGTGGGCTCTCGGCATCACGCCCCGGAACTTCACCTGGATCCTCAAGGACAAGCTCGCGATCTGTGAGCGTCCCGGTGGCTACGGCGACAACCATCGTCGTGTGCGCCGTCAGGAAGAGATCATCTGGTTGCGCGAAAACGGTTTCGGTTGCGTCATCTCACTCATCCCGGCACCTCACAACCTGCACAACTACGACGAACTCGGTGTGAACTATCGCCATCGTCCCTTCACGGGCGCAGAAGATCTTGCTCAGTGGCTCACGGCCTTCTACCGAGAACTCGACGTGCTGCTCCTCGAGGGAACCAAGGTGATCCTGCACGCCGAGGAAGTGGGCGACCGCATCGTCGGCATCATGGGTGGGTACATCCGGTGGTGCGGCCTCGTCAAGGAAGGCACGCAGGCCATCGCGATCACGGAGCGAATTGCACAGCGTCAACTCGATCCCTTTGCCCGTGAGGTCATCCTCATGGCGGCGAGTCTCCGCTCGTAAGTCACCCGGGCTCTGCTGGAGCCGGTATCGGACGAGCGCCTGACCTCAGCTGAGGCCCGGTTCGGCAGCAAGGTGAGGTCGGTGTGCAAAAGTGGCGTGTCACACCCCTGTGCGCACCATGTGCGGTATGGCTGGCGGCGAGTATGTGACGAGGGCGGTGAGGTTCACGCTCGACCCGACACCAGCCCAGCAGCGCATGCTGCGCAGCTACTGCGGTGCTGCCCGTTTCGGGTTCAACTGGGCGCTCGGTCGGGTGAAGGACAACCTCGCAGTCCGGGCCGTCGAACGTGAGGCAGGTGTCGACGAGGATGCGTTGACGCCGTCGATCTCGTGGTCGAAGTACAGCCTGCGCAAGCAGTTCAACGCCGAGAAGGCGGATGTCGCCCCGTGGTGGTCAGAGGTTGCCAAGCACTGTTTCGACACCGGGATCATCCAGGCTGCGGACGCGTTGCGCAACTGGTCGGATGCCAAACACGGCCGCCGGCGAGGACACATGGGTTTCCCGTCGTTCCGGTCGAAGAGACGTCCGATGCAGTCCGTGAGCTTCGTCGAGTTGAACCATCAACTCTCCTGGCTGAACGAGTCCCGCCATGCAGTTCGCCTGATGCTTCCCCAGGCTCTGGTCCAGTCGAAGGACCAGCGTGTGCGTGCCAAAGCCCGGTTGCTGGCGTGGGTGCACACGGTCGAATCCACTCGTCGCCTGTACCGGCTCGTCGAGGACGGTAGGGCAACGATTCAGAAGGTGACGTTCTCACATCGTGGCGGACGCTGGCATGTGTCGTTCCAAGTCCGACACCGTGCTGCGCATGCCCCGACACCCAAGCCGGGCCGCAAGCTCGGCGACGTGGTCGGTGTCGACATGGGCATCAAGCACCTCGCCACGGTGTCCCAGCCCGTGCCAGGCGTGTCGGACGACGACGGCCACGTCGCGAACCCCAAAGTCCTTGCCGAACAGCTGCGTCGTCTGCGACGACTCGACCGGCGCATCGCACGCAGCCAGACAGGATCGAAGAACCGGGCCCGGTTGCTGCAACGTCGAGCACGGTTGCACGGCCAGATCGCCAACACCCGGGCGTTACACCTGCACGCCCTGGCGAACACGCTGGCCGGCGGGTTCGACATCGTCGGCATCGAAGACCTGAACGTGAAAGGCATGAGCCACAAGAAACGGCGCCTCGGCCGTCACCTCGCCGACGCGTCACTCGCCGAGCTACGACGCCTGCTCACGTACAAGACCGCCGATCACGGGCACCGTCTGGTGGTCGTGGATCGGTTCTATCCGTCGTCGAAGACCTGTTCGACCTGTGGCGCAGTGAAAGCCAAACTGCCGCTGCACGCCCGGACCTTCGACTGCGAACACTGCGACGCTCATGTCGATCGTGATGTGAACGCCGCGCACAACATTGCCCGTGAAGCCGTCAGGCTGCACGGGAGCACCTCCCACGAGGACGTCGCCGGGCTACGACCGGAGACGGTAAACGCTGACTCGAGGCTGTGTCAGACCGACCAGGGCGACCTGGCGGCAACGGCCGTTTGAGAGCAGAACCACACAACGAGACAACCCCCACCGCAAGGCAGGGGTTGTCCGTGTCAGATGTGGACGGGTTGCCGGCAACGGCGACCGGTTCGACAGCAGAGCGAGATGGACTTTTGCACATCTCACATCACCTTGCTGCCGAACTTAGCTGAGGCCGAGGATGTTGACAACTACCGGCGTTGCCCGCGACGCGCTGATGCAGATGTCGCCGCCGCGCAAGGTGACCCATCGCTTCTCCGAGGCCGTCTCGCCCGCTTTCACGGTGACGAACGCCTTTCGGGCCGTGCCGCACTTGGCAACCAGCACGGTCGACTTCTTGTCGCCACCGGTGGCCGTGATCGACAGCAGCACCGCAGTTGCCTTCGCCGGCATGCCCTCGATGCTGCCGAGTTTGATGCGAATGACGTTGCCCTTGCTGGGAACCTTCTTGCCATCGACACTCTCGAGCACCTTGGTGACCTCGGTGAAGGTGTAGCGCCGCATCCGCGGTGTCCACGCCCGGCGCACCTTCACGACGAGACGCGCATTGGTGCTCGTGGTGATGCACAACTTGCCCGACCCGCTCAGTTCCACCACGAGCGACTTGGAGCCCTTCTTCTTTGCCCGGACCGTCATCACCTTGGACGGTTCGGTCTTGCAATCGCCCACCAGAACCGAGGTGGACTTCTTCGTTCCGGATACCTCGATCTTCACATCAGCCTTTGCAAGGTCCGACGGAAGCAAACCGGTTCCTGCGATCTGCACGGCAGTCTCGCTCTTGGCCTTCACGGCGTCGTCGTGCACCGTGAGCGAGGGCGCATTGTTGGAAGCCGGGAGCAGATCGGGATCCTTGGGGGCATCCGTCGTGGTGCTTTCCTCGGGCTTGGCGGTCGTCGTCGGCTTCGCTGTGGTGGTGGTCTTCTTGACCGTGGTGGTCGTCGCCTTTTCCGTGGTGGTGGTGCGCTTTTCCGTGGTGGTCGTGCGCTTCTCGGTGGTGGTCGTGCGCTTCTCGGTGGTCGTCGTGCGCTTCTCGGTGGTGGGAGGTTCGGTCGTGGTAGTCGGAGGAGCGATCTTCTTCAGGCGCGGACCCTTGTAGCCACATCGATCCACCTGGGCGACGTATGGCGTGGGGTCGACGGCCTTGCCGCCACCGGGGTGGATCTCGAAGTGGATGTGGGGTACGAACGTGTCGCCGGTGGACCCGACGTAGCCGATGATGTCGCCGGCCTTCACCTTCGAGCCCTTCTGGATGCCCTCGGCGAAACTGCTGAGGTGGGCGTAGAAGTAGTAGGTGCCGTCGGGGATCTGGATGGCGATTCCGTTGCCGGCGAGCTTTGCGCCTGAGTATTTCTTGGACACCCTGCCGTCGCGAACGGCGTAGATCGGCTTGTTCCGACCGGTGATGATGTCGACACCCTCGTGCTTGCGGCCGCCCGAACGAGCAGCGCCCCACGAGTTCGCGTAGAAGCAAGGCCCATCGGTGGGGAACACATCAAGGGCCGCCGGGTAGCCATACGGCCTCGGCTTGATGGGCGGCGGGGCTGCGTGGCTGAACGTCAGGCCATTGGAGAGCAGAACCGTGAGGAGCCCGAGGACCAGCGTGCACGCGACAACACCACGCCTCCAGCGTGAGCCGGGACGTGCTGTGGAACCGACCGGTTCCGCCCAGACCGGCCGCTCAGGGGTGTCCTTAGCGGTCAGCAACGAGGTCACAGTACCGCAGAGGGTGAGGGCGTGGCCACGATTTCAGTGTTTTCTCTGTAACAAATCCGCAATATCGGGTCACCGGGTAGGTTCGCTGTGTGGACGTTGTCGTTGTAGGAGCCGGCCTCTCGGGACTGATCGCGGCCCGGAATCTCACCCGAACGGGTCACCGGGTGACGGTGCTCGACAAGGGACGGGCCGTGGGCGGACGAATGGCCACTCGCCGCGTCGGAGATGCCCGACTCGACCACGGAGCGCAGTTCTTCACCGTTCGTACCCCCGAGTTCGCCGACGAGGTCGCTGCATGGATCGAACTCGGACTCGTTCACGAGTGGTGTCGGGGCTTTGGGCCTGAAGGCGACGGTTACCCCCGCTATGCGGCGCGCAACGGGATGACCGCGCTCGCGAAGCATCTCGCCGACGGACTCGAGGTGCGGTGCAACTCGCTCGTCTTCGCGGTGCGCCCCGGTGACGGTTGCTGGGACGTCGGCCTCGACGACGCCACCTCCGTGCGCGCCGATGCCCTCGTGGTGACCTGTCCGCTTCCCCAGGCGTTCTCCGTGCTCGTGTCGAGCGGTGTCGAACTCCCGAAGGATCTTCGCGAGACCGAATACGACCGCACGCTGTCGATCCTCGTTGCGCTAGACCGCCCGTCGGCAATCCCATTCCCCGGTGGTGTGCAGAACCCCGACGACGTGTTCGGGTTCATCGCGGACAACGTGAGCAAGGGAGTCTCGGAACAGCCAGCCGTGACCTTCCATGCCAACGCCGCATGGAGCGAGGCCCACTGGGACGACGACCCTGCGGTGAGCACCGCTGCCCTGCTTGAGCGTGCGCAACCGTGGCTCGGATCGGCGCAGGTGCTTGAGGTGAGCCCGAAGCGTTGGCGATTCGCGACACCGCGCACAATCTGGCCAGAGCGTTGCTGGGTGCACCTCGACGGCGCTGCACCACTCGTGGTCGCAGGCGACGCCTTCGCCGGTCCGCGTGTGGAGGGCGCTGTGCTCTCCGGCCTCGCTGCAGCAGCCTCGCTAGCCTCGCCCGTATGACCGACCGACCCTGGGGATTCCGCACACGGGCGCTCCATGCCGGTGGTCGGCCCGACCCCACGACGGGCGCCCGGGCTGTGCCGATCTATCAGTCCACGTCGTTCGTGTTCGAGGACACACAAGACGCCGCAGACCTCTTCGCGCTGCAGAAGTACGGAACGATCTACAGCCGAATCTCGAACCCCACGGTGAACGCGTTCGAGGAGCGCATGGCATCGCTCGAGGGCGGGATCGGCGCTGTTGCCACTGCGTCGGGACAGGCAGCGGAGTTCATCACTGCCGCAGGTCTGTGCGATGCCGGTGATCACCTCGTGTCGGCGTCGAGCCTCTACGGAGGCACGGTTACCCAGTTCGATGTAACGCTGCGCAGGCTCGGCATCGACACCACGTTCGTTCCTGCCGATCAACCCGATGCATTCGCTGCCGCCATCACACCGTCGACCAAGTTCCTGTTCACCGAGATCGTGTCGAATCCATCGGGCGTCGTGGCCGACATCGAACGACTTGCAGACATTGCTCACGCCCACCAGATTCCACTCGTCGTCGACGCCACCACGGTGACCCCATACCTGTGCCGGCCAATGGAGTGGGGGGCAGACATCGTCGTCCATTCGGCTACCAAGTTCATCGGCGGGCACGGCACGTCACTGGGCGGTGTCGTCGTGGAATCCGGTCGCTTCGACTGGGGAAGCGGCAAGTTCCCGCACTTCACCGAACCCGTTGCGTCCTATGGCGGACTGCGCTTCTGGGAGAACTTCGGCGAATACGCGTTCTGCACAAAGTTGCGCGTGGAGCAACTCCGAGACATCGGCGCGAGCCTCAGTCCGTTCAATGCGTTCATGCTGCTGCAGGGCCTCGAAACGCTGCCGCTTCGCATGGAAGCCCACGTTGCCAATGCGCTCAGCATCGCCCGCTGGCTGGAAGCCCACCCCAAGGTGTCTTGGGTGCGTCATGCCGGGCTCGGCTCCTCCTCCTCTGCTGCGCTCGCCAAGAAGTACCTGCCGAACGGTGCCCCGTCGGTGTTTGCATTCGGGGTCAAGGGCGGTCGCGCTGCCGGCGCACGATTCATCGAGCGGCTCGAGCTCATCAGCCACCTCGCCAACATCGGCGACGCCAAGTCCCTCGTCATCCACCCCGCTTCCACGACGCACCAACAGCTCACCGACGCCCAGCTCGATGCCGCCGGTGTCGGTGCCGACCTCATCCGACTGTCAGTCGGGCTTGAGGATGTGGAGGACATCATGTGGGACATCGACCAAGCACTGGAGGCCTCGTGACCACCTGGTCGCCACCGTCTGCACGCGAACGAAAGGCGATCCTTGACCGCACACGATCGATTGCGATCGTCGGTGTGTCGAGCAAGCCGTCGCGGGCGTCGTACTTCGTTGCGACGTATCTGCTCAGTTCGTCTGCGGACTACGAGGTGTACTTCGTGAACCCGGTTGAGACCGAGGTGCTCGGGCGACCCGTCTACGCAAGCCTCGCCGACCTGCCGGTGGTACCCGATTTGGTCGACGTGTTCCGCAAGCCGACCGACCTGCCAGGTGTTGCACGGGAGGCCGTGGACATCGGGGCGAAGGTGTTCTGGGGGCAGTTGGGCCTGCACAGCGACGAGGCCGTGGAAATCGCCCACGCTGCGGGCCTCGACGTGGTGATGGACCGGTGCCTGAAGATCGAGCACGCCCGTTTCCACGGCGGTCTGCACCTTGCCGGTTTCGACACCGGAGTGATCTCGAGCAAGCGTTGAGCAGTTCCACGAATATTCCCGTTTTTTCGGGAAAACCCTGAGATTTCTGCCGCTCAGCAAGCGTGACACCCCACCGATACACTCGCTTTTGTGTTCGAACGATTCACTGATCGAGCCCGGCGAGTGGTGGTACTGGCGCAGGAAGAAGCGCGTCTGCTGAACCACTCGTACATCGGGACGGAGCACATCCTCCTCGGCCTCATTCATGAGGGCGAAGGGGTTGCTGCTAAGGCCTTGGAGTCCCTCGGCATCTCACTGGAAGCAGTGCGCAGCCAGGTCCAAGACATCATCGGTCAGGGCGGCTCCAGTCCGTCCGGCCATATCCCGTTCACGCCCCGTGCCAAGAAGGTGCTCGAGCTCTCGCTGCGCGAAGCACTGCAGCTCGGCCACAACTACATCGGCACCGAGCACATCCTCCTCGGCCTCATTCGTGAGGGCGAAGGTGTTGCTGCACAGGTGCTCGTGAAGCTCGGCGCAGATCTCTCCCGTGTTCGCCAGCAGGTCATCCAGCTGCTGTCGGGCTATCAGGGTTCGCAGGGCAAAGAGCCCCAGGCTGGCGGCGGCGCCGGCGCTACGCCCGCCGGTGCGGGCACCGGCAGCCGTGAGCAGCAGGCATCCGGCGAGGACAAGGGCGGCAGCCAGATCCTCGACCAGTTCGGCCGCAATCTCACCCAGCTCGCACGCGAGAAGAAGCTCGACCCGGTCATCGGCCGTGCTCGCGAGCTCGAGCGTGTCATGCAGGTGCTGTCGCGCCGCACGAAGAACAACCCCGTCCTCATCGGTGAGCCCGGCGTCGGCAAGACCGCGATCGTCGAGGGCCTCGCCCAGAAGATCGTGTCCGGCGACATTCCCGACACCCTGCGCGGCAAGCAGCTCTACACGCTCGACCTCGGCGCACTCGTGGCCGGCTCGCGTTACCGCGGTGATTTCGAGGAGCGCCTCAAGAAGGTGCTGAAGGAGATCCGTACGCGCGGCGACATCATCCTCTTCATCGACGAGATCCACACGCTCGTCGGAGCAGGTGCTGCAGAGGGCGCGATTGACGCAGCGAGCATCCTCAAGCCGATGCTCGCCCGTGGCGAACTGCAAACCGTTGGTGCCACCACCCTCGATGAGTACCGCAAGCACCTCGAGAAGGATGCTGCGCTCGAGCGCCGCTTCCAGCCCGTCAAGGTCGACGAGCCTACGCTTGCGCACACCATCGAGATCCTGAAGGGTCTGCGCGACCGCTACGAGGCACACCACCGGGTCACCATCACCGACCAGGCACTGGTGGCAGCGGCAAACCTCGCCGACCGCTACATCTCCGATCGTCACCTCCCCGACAAGGCCATCGACCTCATCGACGAGGCTGGTTCGCGCCTGCGTATCAAGCGCATGCAGACCCCGCCCGACCTGAAGGACATCGACCAGCGTCTCACCGAAGTGCAGGAGTCCAAGAAGCGCGCCGTTGAGGAGCAGCGTTTCGAGGAAGCCGGCAAGCTGCGCGATCAGGAGAAGAACCTCCTCGAGGAAAAGGCCCAGAAGGAGGCCGAGATCAAGGCCTCCGGTGTCGACCTGTTCGACGAGGTCGACGAAGAAGCCGTGGCCGAGGTGCTGTCCTTGTGGACTGGCATCCCGGTGTACAAGCTCACCGAAGAAGAGACCCAGAAGCTGCTCCAGATGGAGTTGGAACTGCACAAGCGGGTCATCGGCCAAGAAGACGCCATCCGCGCCGTGTCGCAGAGCATCCGCCGCACGCGTGCGGGCCTCAAGGACCCCCGCCGGCCCAGCGGTTCGTTCATCTTCCTCGGCCCCACCGGTGTGGGCAAGACCGAGCTCGCCAAGACACTCGCCGAGTTCCTCTTCGGCGACGACGACGCACTCATCACGCTCGACATGTCGGAGTACATGGAGAAGCACACGGTGAGCCGCCTCGTCGGATCGCCCCCCGGCTATGTCGGGTACGAAGAGGGCGGCCAGCTCACCGAGGCAGTACGCCGTCGTCCGTTCAGCGTGGTGCTCTTCGACGAGATCGAAAAGGCCCACCCCGACGTGTTCAACACGCTCCTGCAGATCCTCGAAGAGGGTCGCCTCACGGACTCGCAGGGCCGCTCGGTGGACTTCCGCAACACCGTGCTCATCATGACGTCGAACCTCGGTACGCAGGATCTCCGCAAGGCTCACGTGGGATTCACCACGTCAGACGAAGCGGTGTCCTACGAGCGCATGCGTGAGAAGGTCATGGATGCGCTGAAGGCGCACTTCCGTCCCGAGTTCCTCAACCGCATCGACGAGACCATCGTGTTCCACGAGCTCACCCGTGACGAGGTGACGCTCATGGTCGACATGATGATGAAGCGACTCACCGGTCAGCTGGAGGGTCAGGGTCTCGGAATCGAGCTCACCCAGGCGGCTAAAGAACTCCTTGCCCGCAAGGGATACGACCCGCAGCTCGGCGCACGCCCGCTGCGTCGTGCCATTCAGCGTCTCGTCGAGGACCCGCTCTCGGAGAAGATCCTCTACAAGACGTACAACGCTGGCGAACTCATTGTTGTCGACGTGGAAGACGACCCCGATCGTCCCGGCGATCAGCGCATCGTGTTCCGCGCCATTGAGGGCATCCGTGCCCCCAGCACTGCGGAACTCGCGGCTGCCGGTACCGGCGAGTCCGGTGCCGAGCCGGCTAGCGGCGACTGACACACCGAACCAAGAAACGTCGAACGGCCGGTCGCTCTGCGACCGGCCGTTTCGCTTGCGTAGACCAGTGGTTCGAAGCGACCGATCAGAGGTCGTCGAGTTTCGACCAGCGGTCGTTGTTCGACAACCGACTCGATCGCTTACCGGTAACGGGCCGTACGCGTCCCTGCTCCACCACCACGAGACCGGCACGGAGCAGGACGCGTACGTGGTCCTTCAGTTCGCGCACGGAGATGCCAACCGCACTCGCCAGTTCCTCGGCGTTGGGCGGTGAGTCGAAACGCAGCAGGTACCGCATCACCCGACGCTCGTCGGGCTGCAGTTCGAGCATCTCGGCCATCTTCATGGGCGGTCGGTTGTCCTTGGGCCGGTTGCGCTTCGAACGGGCGTAGAACCAGACCCCCGCCAGCCCTCCCACGATGAGCACGTAGACGATGAGGATGGCTTTGAACTGGCCCTCGATTTTGCGGGCGGTCTTGACGCCCTTGCTTACCTGCACCGACTCGACGCTGAGGTCGAGCGCCGCATCACCGGGTCGTACCGTCCACTCGTTCGAGGTGGTGGAACCCGCATCCTCGGACCCGGCCACGGTCTTGCCGGGCATCGTGATGCGGAACGTGACACTCGCCGCGTCGGTCGGGGTGAGCTGACGGTTCGCGAGTTCCTTGATCCACGGCGTCTCGCCGACGGCGGCGATGAGGTCCTGGTCGGCAACGGCACTGAGGCCCTTGGAGAAGTCGAGCGACCCGACGAAGGTCCAGTGCACCTCCCCGGTAGAACCCTTGGCCGACAGCATCGGCTCGAGAATCGGACCATCCGGTCCCGACAGTGAGGCGAGGATCTCGTTGGCCTCGGCGAGATTCTCGAACGGGTGCGAGAGGACGATGGTGAGCCCGTTGTCGGGAGTGGGTTCGGGGCCGGTCACCTGCCATCCGGCCTGCGTGAGGTCGGTGAACTGGAGTTCCTTGGCGAGATTGGGCTCGGCGGCAACCACCTCGGCGTCGGCCGTGACCTTGACGCCGACCACACCAGAACCGTCGGGGTTCACGATGGTGGATACCTCGGCGTCCACGCGACAGGCGGTGAGCGCCACCACGCACGCCAGCGCAGCGAGCGCTCTGTGGACGAACCTGCTCCCTCGCATGACCCCGAGATTCTTTCAGAAACCCTGTAGCACCCCCCTGTCACCGTGGGCCCCATGAGCAAGATGCGAATTGTCCACCGATGCGGCGATTGTGGAGCCGAGCACCCGAAATGGTCCGGTCGATGCGGGTCGTGTGGCGCTTGGAACTCACTCATCGAAGATGTGGAGGGCGACGTCGGCGCTCCGCCGGTGCTCAGCGGCCCACCGCCGATGGTGCAGCCCATTACGCAGGTTGACCCCCTCGAGGGTCGGCCACGTCCTACCGGCATCTCCGAGATGGACCGTGTGCTCTCCGGTGGGCTCGTGCCCGGTTCGGTCACCCTGCTGGGCGGCGAGCCCGGAGTGGGCAAGTCCACGCTGCTCCTGCAACTGCTCGCCGCCATGGGTGGTCGCACGCTCTATGTCACGGCCGAGGAGAGCGCGCAGCAAGTACGACTCCGGGCCGACCGCCTCGGCGCCCTGCACGACAACATCTCGCTCCTCGCAGAGACCTCGCTTCCGCGTATCCGCGCTGCGGCGGCTTCCCTACGGCCCGATCTCGTGATCATCGACTCCATCCAGGCCATCTCCGACCCCGACATTGCGTCTGGTCCCGGGTCGGTCACCCAAGTGCGCGGCTGCGCTCAGCAGCTCGTCGCCGACGCCAAGACCACGGGGCTCACCACACTCATGGTGGGTCACGTCACCAAGGAAGGTGCCCTTGCCGGTCCACGGGTGCTCGAACACCTCGTCGACACCGTTCTCTCCTTCGACGGCGAACGGCATCATGCGCTGCGCATGCTCCGTGCGGTGAAACATCGGTTCGGTACCACCAACGAACTCGGTCTGTTCGAGATGGAGGGTGAAGGCCTGCGGCCCGTGCCCGACGCCAGTCAGTTGTTCCTCGCAGACCGTCGGGCTGGAGTGCCCGGGTCGGTGGTGGCCCCCATCCTCGACGGCTACCGACCGTTGCTCGTTGAGGTGCAGGCACTCGTCACGTTGTCGTCGCTGTCGTCGCCCCGCCGGTCGGCCCAGGGGTTCGACCACGGACGTCTGGCGGTCTTGCTTGCGGTGCTCGATCAGCGCGCAGGGCTACTGTTCGCTCCCTGCGACGTGTATGCCTCGGTGGTGGGAGGTATTCGGCTCAGCGAACCGGGAGGCGATCTCGCCGTCTGCGTTGCAGCGGCATCCGCAGTTACGGGGCGTGCCGTATCGGCACGTGTCGTGGTCTGTGGCGAGGTGGGCCTCGCCGGTGAACTCCGTCAGGTCAGCCAAACCGCAAGACGCCTCTCCGAAGCAGCGCGTCTCGGCTTCAAGACCGCCATCGTGCCGCGTTCGGCGGCCGTCGAGATTCCGGGGCTTGAGGTCATACGAGTCGGCACCCTCGCCGAGGCGCTCCACGTACTCAGGCTCATCGACAGTCCAGAGTTTGTGCCACGAAATCTGCTGCTCAACGAGCCCCTCTGAGGTTGCTCACTATTCCGGCAATGCGTTCTGCCCTCAACAACTAGAATCCGTATATGTCTCTGGGATCACGGCACCGTTCCGAGGTCCTCCACGCCGCCCTTGCGAAGGTGGCGCCCGGTACGGCCCTGCGTGAGGGGCTCGATCGCATCGTGCGAGCCAAGATGGGTGCACTGTTGGTGCTCGGTGATTTTCCCACGGTGCTGAACATCTGCTCCGGTGGATTCCTGCTCGACTCCGCCTACAGCCCCCAGCGGCTCTCCGAACTCGCGAAGATGGACGGTGCCGTCATCCTCGGCTCGGATGCCACGCGCATCGCACGCGCAAACGTGCATCTCGTGCCCGATCCCGCGACGACGACGAGCGAAACCGGCACCCGTCACCGCACTGCCGAGCGAGTGGCGCGCAGCATCACCGTGCCCGTGGTGTCGGTGAGCGAGGAAATGGGCGTCATCACCGTGTACGTCGGTGAGCACAAGCACGTGCTGCAGGAAATCGGTCGTCTGCTCGAGCGCGCAAACCAGGCACTCCAAACCCTCGAACGGTACAAGGCCCGGCTTGACGACGTCACCAGTGCGCTCGGTGCGCTCGAGGTGGAGGACGTGGTGACGCTGCGCGATGTCAGTGCGGTGGTCCAGCGCAGCGAGATGGTGCGCCGCATTTCCGACGAGATCGACATGATGATTGTCGAACTCGGTGTGGATGCTCGCCTGTTGCGACTGCAGCTCGACGAGTTGTACAGCGGCACCGAGAACGATCTTGATCTCGTGGTGAAGGACTACGCACCCGACACCGAACCCGGAACGGTAGAGGCCATCCTCGCCAAACTGCAGGAGATCGATGACGACGCGCTCCTCGACACCCGCAGTGTTGCCGGCATTCTCCTGCCCCTCGCACCGGATGCAGATCTCGACCAACCGCTGCAGCCCCGCGGCTACCGCTTGCTCTCGCGCATCCCGCGCATGAGCGAGGCACTCGCCCACAACGTGGTGGAGCGCTTTGGCAACCTTGCCAAGGTGTTGCGTTCCACCACCGCCGACCTCGCCGAGGTGCCCGGGGTGGACGAGCCCCGGGCGAGAGTGATCAAGGATGCGCTCGGCCGTCTCGCCGAGACGAGCATCCTCGAACAGTACGGCTGAGCGGCTTCCCAGCGTTTACGCAGTCACCGAGTCGGCGAGCAGTTCTCTCACCAGTTCGGTCAACCAGGGTGACGGCTCGGTCTGCCACGGATCTCCCAGCAGGCTGCGAACGTAGGTGTTCCACTCGTGCCTCACACCCGCGCCGTCGCCTGCGCGGGCGTGAGCTCGCAACCGAAGTGCCACGAGTTCTTCGTGACCCGGCAGTACCGACAACCCGATGCTCGTTGCCCAGAACACCTCATCGAGTCGTTCGCTACTGAGCGCACGTTCGGTCAGATCGACCGCAGTCGACACCACGAGCAGCGTAAGGCCCGACGTGGTTGCCTCTGAATCCGCCCACCCAAATCCACTGCCGATGAACGGAGCCCCGCGCACCAGTGTCAGCGCGCTGCTCAATTCGCTTGCCACGTCTGACGATGGACTACCGATGCTCGCGAAGTGCTTTGCCCGGGCGACATGCGCCTGGAACAGGTCGACGTCGCTCACCACCTCAGGGTGCAGCCCGAGGCGCTCACCGCGCGGTCGCTCCACCCACTCTGCGTCGAAGCCTGACGATGAGTGCGTAGCGAGAGTGCGACGGAGTGCAGACACCACATTGGCGAACGACGTATCGCGAACATCAGCCTCCCAAAGCGCAGTGCGCGCCGCCTCCCGCGTCGCGGAGCGTCGGTGAAGTGTCAGCCACGCCATCAACTCGATCGCCTTGGCGCGTTCGAACACCACTGGCTGTCCGTCAGCGGCCAACACATCGACCGGACCGAGCAGCCGAACCATGAACCGCCAACGTGGCAACGAAGGAACCACCGGTGGCGGTGCCGGCTCGAGCATTTGCTTCGCCACGTGTAACTCATCCGTACTAGCGACATCCCGGGCCTGCGGCAGTGGAGCCGGCGGCAACGAGGTCGGCGTTCTGGGAGAACGGTGTCTCGATCGCTGATGTTCGCGCCAGCGGGTGGCCCCGACCGCCGTGGTGATGCCTGCCGCAAGGAAGCCGGCCTCTGTCCAGCCGATCTGAACACCGTTCTGCTGGAGCGAGAGCGCAACCACCCCACCGGGACGCCCGTGGGCCGGAGCAGGCCCCACCGGTGTCGACGAGGGTGCTGTTCCTGTGACCACAGCGCCACCGAGCGCCAGTGCCACGAGGGTTTGGGAGGCACCGAGCAACGGGATCCGTGGCACCCGGCAACGCAGGAAGCGACAGGTCATCGTCAGGGTGGTCGCCACCGCGATTCGTGCCCAGGTCAGCCACAGCAGCGCTCCGAGACCCGCAATGACGACCATCCGCGAGTCCGTACCGTCCACCCTCCCCCAGTTCACCGAACGCAATCCTTCGACCAGCGTCGTCGGCCCGCCCAGCAGACGGCGCAGCAGAAGTGGCCCCACGATGACAGTCATCGCAAGGGGAACGACTCCCGCAAGGCGGTAAGCAAACGCAGCAGTTCTTCGCACGATACGTACCTCCATGTTTGTTCAGTGATCCACCGGAGTCGCCGTGCGCGTCACACGAACCGTTCGGGAGCCCACGCCTATGGCTCCCAGCAGCAATGGTGCGACTCCGATCGAAACGGTCACCGTGACGGTGTGCTCTGTGGCGACCACGCTTCCGACAGCACCGGCCGCCTCAAGATAGGAGTAGGCCCGGCGCTCGGCTGCGGGAATGTCCAACACGATCAAGCCCTCGCGCAGGCGGTGTACCTCCTGCACCCCATCCCTTGCTGCCGCAAGGGCGAGTCCTGCGGCCTTGGAGCGAGCACCAACCAGTCGGCCGCCATCGAGGACCAGACCGGCGCAGGCAACGAACACCACGATGAGGCACACGACCATTGCACTGATCGATCCGACGTCGTCTGCATCGCTGATTGGACGTTTGAACATCACGTTGCCCGGTACCGATCAATCGGTGACACCGCGACGGCGCTGACGCTGCGGGCGTCGAACGGCCAGAGGCCCCGTGACTCGGTAGTGCAGCGAACGGTGACCGCTACGCGATCCTCCAGGACCTCGACGCTGGCCTCGGCAGCAGCACATACCACGCCGTTGTTTTGCAGCGCACCGAGCGCCGTGGCGCGCCCAACCTCCGCCATGCGGGGACGACGCACCATCGACGCCGCACGGGCCCCGCTCTCGGCCGCCAGATCAATCTGACTCCGTGCCTGGCCCAGTCGACCACACCAGAACACGAACACTGCGCACAGACACACCACCGGCGTGAGGATGACCAGTTCGGCGGCGGCGTTGCCGCCGTCGCTGTCGCGAGGAGCGCGTTTCAACGCTCGTCCTCGGGCACGAAGCGCTCCTTGGGAGTCTCGGCGTGGCGGGTAACGGTGCCGGGGAAGAAGGGCACAACTCGGTCGACGCGAACGCTCACGACCGCCCGCACAAGGTCTCCGTCTGAGACCGAGGCCGAGACGAGGACCGACCCCGAGTCCCGGACCACGATCTGCGCCTCTCGTTGTCCGGATGAGGCATCGGCACCACGCCGCGATGCAACGGTGACCGCCCGAGCACCGGCATGTTGGGCAATGTTCGCTGCGTGGAAGTAGACCGCCGCCTGAATGCCGAGCATCACGAGGAAGAGCGCGACCGGGACAAGGATGACGTATCCCACGACAGCCTCGCCACGGTCCACTCCCGTGGCCGGTGACCGCATCGTGCTCACAACTCGATGGAGTTCGCCTTGGCGGTGACCTTCGCCCTGATGATTCCTCCCACGGCGATGGCGGCCAGCACCAGGAGCGCCGCGAGCGCAACGGTGGTTGCGGAGATCTCACCCCGGTCTCGATCGTGATCATGCGATGCACGCAGGCGTGTCCAGTAGTACGTCCAGATCTGCTCGATGTCGGACATGTGGTTTCTGCTTTCTGTTGTGGTTGTTGAGATGGAGGAACGGTGCCCGTCTGTCAGGACGAGCCGAGGATGATCTGTGCTGCCGGATACCCGAGAAGGAAGAGAAACCCGACGAAGAGAAGCACCGTGGGTAGCCCCATTCGTTCACTCGACGACTGCGCCTGCTCCTCGATGCCCGCAAGGACGTGGCCGCGGAGCGACTGTGCACGCGTGGCAAGCGACTGGGCGATGCGCGCACCCTGTTGGCCGGCCAGCTGTACCGAGGCACTGAGCTCTACGAGTTCCTGGAGACCAACGCGACGGCCGAACTCGGAGCAGCACGACCACACCGATTGACGCGTGGTGCGCGCTCTGGTCAGCATCGCCCGCAGTTGTTCGAAGGTCCACCCATCACCGGATTCCGCCGCTGCGTGAAGCGCCGTCTCGAGACCAGCACCTCCGGCGAGCAGGATGTTCACGAGATCGAGAAATGCCGACAGCGCTGCGACCGCATCGACGCGTCGATGTTTCGCTGCGGTACGCAGCCGACGGTCCGGCAAGAGATATCCGACGGCAATCCCGACTACCGCGAGGACGGCCACCAACCCAGAGGAAGTGTCGCTGTCGAGCGACCAGAGCACACCCAGCGTGAGGCCGGTTGTACACCCAATGAACGAACCGGTGATCTTCCGTGTCGCATGAGCAACTGGCTCGCGTCCCATCACGGCGAGGTCGACCAGTCGCTCGGCGGGGATACGGCCTGCAACCCGGTTGGCGAGTTCGGTCCATGGCCTGTGGCTGCCTGACTGACCGATGATCGATCCAGTACGGCCGAGGCGACCCAACGCGCTGGCCAGTTCTGTCCGGCGCGTGGAACGCACGATGACGAGTCCGCCGAGACCGGCGAGCGCACCGAGGAGAATCGGGATGAGGAGTGTCACGGCGTTGATCCGTCCGTGACCGGCCGCGCAAGGAAACGTTGCGGCATTCGGATTCGCCCCATGCGCTCCATCCCGAGGAACGACGCAGCGAACACTGCGAGTACGGCGAACAGCGCGGCCTGTCCAGAGGCGCTGTTGTAGGGATCGAGGTAGTGACGATCGAGCAACATCACGGCGCCGACCATGGCAGGAATCACGCCAGCGATGATCCGCACGGAGGTGCGGGTTCTTGCTCTCCCCACCCACACCCGGGTGCGCATCCGAGCCTCCTCACGTGCGGTTGCCGCTAACTGTCCGAGGAGACCCGAGAGGTCCCGCGCTTCGTGCTGTGCGGCAACGAGCAGGGCGGCCACGACGAAATCGCCAACCGGATGGTCGATGTCGACCGCAAAGCGTCGGAGCGCATCAGCCGTGCGTTGGTACTCCAGCCGAGCGGCAAGCAGTTCGACAGCGGATGCAATCTCCGGCGGCGCCAGTGCCGACGTGGCGACCAGAGCACTCTGCAACCCACTTGCGGCGCCGAGCGTGTCCCGCAATTGTTCGGTCCAGGTTGCGAGGGCCTCCACCTTGGCAATCTCCCGCTTCGTCCTCCTGCTCACGGCTTGCGCGCTCGGGAGCCACGCACCGAGCAGCGCACTAGCGAGCGCCACCACCGGCCAACGCGTGACCAGAAGCATGGTGGCCCCGGCCGTCGCAGCGAGTGCTGACCGCAACAACAGGCGGTCCACCCGAAGGCCAAGTCTGCTCACCGCCGTACCGACCAGGATTCGTCGACCAGTAAGGCCTGCTCGGGACACGAGCAGCCCGAGACCCGCCAGTGCTCCGAGCAGGGCGACAACCAGGAGGTTCCCGATGGAACGACTCATCGCTCACCACCAGCCGCGCGGACGGTCGAGCAGAGCGAGATCGAAGCCGGCGGACTCGAGCGAGTCGATGGTTGCGTCGGTCATCGGGTAGCCCGGCTCGGCTCGCCCGTCTATGCCTGGGCAAAAGATCTCGTTCGACGTGATGATGGGACCATCAGCGTCGACGACCTCACGAATGCTCGTGACCCGACGGGAGCCATTGATGAGGTCGAGGTGCACGACGAAGTGAACTGCGTTGGCGATGAGCAGGTTCACCGTCTGGACAGGCAACCCGGTCTCGGCCATCGAAACGTATGCAGCAAGCTTCGGGAACACCGAACGGGTGGAGTCTGCGTGCATGGTGCACATCGAGCCGTTGTTGCCCTGTGACATCGCCAGGAGCATCGGGAACGCCTCGGCCCCGCGAACCTCTCCGAGCACGACACGGTCGGGGTCCATTCGCAGCGCCATGCGGGTGAGGTCCGCCATGCTTACCTCGCCCCGGCCCTCGGTGTTCTCGGGCCGTGCCTGCAGTGCGTCGAGGTCTGGATGCTGATCGGGGAATCGCTCGAGTCCGAGCTCGAAGGCATCCTCGATCGTGACAATGCGCTCCGAGGGCGGGACCTCGTTGAGCAACGCACGCATCAAGGTGGTCTTTCCCGAACCGGTCCCGCCAGCAATCACGATGTTCCGGCGTGCCCGCACTGCAGCCGAGAGAAAGCCCTCGAGTGCGAGGTCGATCATTCCGCGCTCGCGCAACTGCGCGAGATGGGAGAGCTCGAATCGATGACGTCGAATGACCACCGAGGGTCGATGCGACACCGACATCACCGCAAAGAGCCGGGAGCCATCAGGGAGTTGGAGGTTCAGCTCGGGGTTTGCCGCGTCGAATCGCCGCTCGTCGGTGCCCAGCCGAACCGCTGCGAGACGGACGAGTTCGATGAGCTCGTCGTCGCTGTCGGCAACCGGCGCGACGCGGCGACGAGAGCCGTCTCGCAGCTTGAGCCACACGGCCTCGCTGCCCCGGATGTGGATGTCGCTGATGTCGTCGTCCTCGAGCAACGGCTGGATACGACCGAGACCAATCACCGCAGCACGCACTGCGTCCGCGAGACGTCGTTCCTCGTCGAGCCCGAGAAGTGAGCGACCCGCACCGAGCCGCTCACCTGCAACGCGATCGAGCTCGACCACGATGAGTTCCTCGACGAGCCGCTGCTCCTCGATGGGCAGCAGCGTGCGCCTTGTGTCCGTGGAACGCTTCACCTGTTCCTCGACCAGTCGCTCGGCGATACGTCGGGCGATGTCGCTTGCCTCTGCAGGTGGTGCGCCGTCGACATTGCTCAGCGCACCAAGATCGGGCGGCAGCAGCAGTGTGCCGCCCGCTGCGTTGTGGTCGTTACTCATGACTCGTCCCCTCCTGATGTTGTTTCTGCCCCTACTGGGGTGCACGAGATCGTCGTTGCGGAAACCGGGGTGCTCAATGGGTCGACGGACCCATTTCCTCGCCGGGTGTCACGCCGAGTGAGGTGGCCAGAGTTGCCACCTGCTGCATCCAGCGTCGCCGCTGGCGGCCACCGGAGCCTCCCTTGCCGGCCTGACCGAGTTGGCGCACGAGAGGGAGCGTGGTGAGCACCCGCAGTGCTGTTGCCTCGGTGACCTGGGAGGCCTCATACGGTCGTTCACCGACGAGCACCACCTGCACTCGCTCGCGCAGTTCGCTGCTCGAGGCCAACGAGACCAAGCGCACGACGTCCTCGAGGATCGGTCTGGCCACCACGATCACGGTTGGTGCTGCGTCGAGGAACGGGCGAGCGGGAGAATCGGGACGCCATCGGCCCACATCGGTGATCACGCTGAAGTCGGCAGCAACAAAGGTTTGTGCAAGGGACTCTGCGCTCGCGCGCAATGCGGAGGCCGTCTGATCGGCCGACGGATGGGCAACTACCACCGGCAGGCGGTCACCCAAACGCTGCGCATACTTCGCGAGCTCACCCACCTCCACAGTCCGCCGCGCGGCAGCAGCCAGTTCGGTGAGGCTCGGTGTCAGTGGCAGGTCGTAGCGAGCCGCAAGCACGCCACCGTCGGGATCGGCCTCAACGAGCAGTGCCGCCCGGCCGCTCCGGTTCATTTCGTTGCCCAAGGCCGCTGCCAGCGTGCTCACTCCCGGCGAGCCGTGCAATGAAGCGACTGCAAGGAGTGTCATCTCAGCCCGCGATCGCCGATGACGGACTGGCGGGGAGGCGTGCGAGGCGAACGTGATCTGCAGCAGCAATCGCTGCGACATCGACCTGCTGCACGGTGAGCGTCACACTCACCCTCGTGGTGCCGACGTTCGCCGCTGCATGTACTGCGCTCACCACAGCCGTTCGACTGGGCAACAATGCGACTGTCTCGGTCCCCGAGACACCGGGTTGCGCCACGAGCACCACACTGACGCGGTCACCGGTGGCAAGATCCACGGGGAGTTCACCCGGGTCGATCGACAGACCGACCTCGGCCTCGTCGGCCCGCAACGAATCAACCGGCCGCAGCATGGCGTCCTGGAGCGGTGCTCCGGCGGGCACGTCTCCGGCGAGCACCCTGCCGCGCAGGTCCGCCGTATCGGTGATTCCCGCCAGGCGGTCACCCGACACCGTTGCCCAACGGATCCCGGAGGCGTCGAGCACCTCACCACGGTGTAGCGACCGTGCGGCCACCACGATGCGTTCGCTCGGGGCGCGCGTAGCCCAGAGCACCGAGCCGAGTGCACCTGCGGCAACGAGGCCGATGCCGAGGGCGAGTTCGGGAACCCGCAGCCGGGACGGCACAGGAGGGAGGAGGTTCTGCGACTTGTTTCGGCGATACGCCATCCGTTGGGATGCAGTGCTGGTGAGGGGATCGGCCATCTGGGCTCCTCGTTCGTCGGTAGAACGATCGTTGCCGTGACATGCCGTTGCGCCAATGGGTCGGGAGACCCAATTCCACACGCGTGCACACACTGGGTGCTCGGACGGGAACGCTGTGTGCGCCCGTAGCCTTGGTGCCCATGAACCGTCCCACGCCGTCGATGCCCGTGCAGGCCAACGACCCGTGCTGGTGCGGTAGCGGGCGCAAGTACAAGCGCTGCCACCGTTCGATGGAGGGACGTGTGGTGCAGGGCATCATCAGCCCGATGCGCACCGTGCCGGAAGGTATCGAGCGACCGCCGTACGCCGACACCGGATCGGCGCCGCGCTGGGACGAATCGCGTGTGAAGTCACCCGAGGTGATTGCCCGTATGCGCTTGGCCTGTGCCATGGCCGCCGAGATCCTGCGCCTTGCGGGCGAGTTCGTTCGCCCCGGCATGACCACCGACGAGATCGACGTGTACGTGCACCAACTCACCATTGAGCGTGGTGCGTACCCGAGTCCGCTCAACTATCACGGCTACCCCAAGAGCGTGTGCACCTCCGTGAACGAGGTGATCTGCCACGGCATCCCCGACTCGCGCGTGCTGATCGAGGGCGACATCATCAACATCGATGTCACCTGCTACGTCGGTGGTGTCCACGGTGACTGCAACGCAACCTTCGCCGTTGGCCAGATTGACGACGAGAGCCGGCGACTCATCGATGTCACCGAGGAATGCATGTGGAAAGGCATCGAGGCTGTCGTGCCAGGCCGCCCGATTAGCGACATCGGCAAGGCCATCGAGAAGCACGCAAACGAGCATCGTCTCGGCGTCGTTCGTGCGTTCGTCGGTCACGGCATCGGCGAGCAGTTCCATACCGACATGCAGATCCTGCACTACTTCTCCCCCACGGCAACCACGGTGATCAAGCCCGGGATGACGTTCACGGTGGAGCCGATGATCACTATCGGCACGTGGCAGCACAAGCTGTGGAACGACGGGTGGACCGCCGTCACGGCCGATTACAAGCGCACTGCGCAGTTCGAGCACACGCTGCTGGTCACTGACACCGGGGTGGAGGCACTCACCGGTGGAGATGGCTCGGTCAGCCCGGCCGCGCCGTGGAGCCGCTGACGCGCGCTGCCCACCAGTCGTAGAGATCGTTGCGGGACGACAGTCCGTACGCGTGGAGCATTCTCCGACCACAGTCCAGCACTGAGCCGCGCTGCAGTGCTGATGCTGCTTCGATCCACGCAGCGTTGTCCGACGGAATCGGCAGGCGCGCGAGATCGCTCGCGGTAACCCGGATGGCGTGTGCCGACAGTCCGGTGCCGATGCGCTGCAGCGCAATCCATGCCGATGCAACCGGTGAGGTGAGCAGCGCTGCGACGCGCCACACGTCTGCAGGGTCGTTCGGCACCACGGAGATCACGGGAACCGACGGGAGCCACTCGCCCTGCTCGTCGACAACCGCCTCGATCACCTTGGTCTGCGTCGCTACGAGCACCTTGGGGACGAGGCGTGTCTGCGCCCACGACTGCAGCGAGGGACTCAGCAAGGAGAGATCAACGCGCGGTGCGTCGTATCGCTGCTTCGCAAATCGTGTAGCACGAGTTCCCCAGGCACACCGGCCTACGTCGATGAGACCGCTCGTGACGAGTGGCGGGCCGTCACTCGTGTCCCCGACGGCACCGACGAGTCCGTAGTACTGATCGCGGAAGTCGGCGGTGCAGTTCACGAGCGCTCCGAGCACTCCGTTGTCGACGTCGAGATTGACCGACGGGATGCCGGCCGCATCGGCAACGAGCCAGCCCCACGAACCGTTGGTGTCCGGGCCTGGTGCGCTCACCGATGAGATGGAGCGAGCCTCGGGCCCGAACAGCCTCCGTACCTCCGCTGGTGCACGGCCCGTCACGAGGCCCAGCACACAGGTGCGCACATTGGCGTCGAACATCGATTCATTCGCCCACCAGCACAGTTCGATACCCGCATCACGCTCGACCTGCGCACGGATGGGCGCCACATCACGAGTTGCAAGGATCGACATGGGGAGTACGAGACCGATGCGACCGGCGTGCTGTCGGACCACCTGTGTAGAGAGGGAGAGAAACTCGGCAGCGACGTCTGCATACGGACCGCCGCCGAGTGCCGAGCGTCCGCCGCGGGCGGTGGACGACGACAGTTGTGAGAGGTAGGGCGGATTACCAATCAGTACGTCGTAGCGATAGGCGTGCTCGGAGCCGGTGAGCAGTGTTCGCGCGTCGCCGCAGTGCACCACACACCCGAGACGACAGGAGGTGTCCGCAGCGGTTACGGGATCCAGTTCAACGCCCACGAGGTATGGCGATGGATCAACACCGTACCGATCGGTAATGGCACGACCGGCGGCATCGAGCAGCCTTCCGTCGCCACAGGCCGGGTCGATGACCAAGGGCGGTTCGTCCCGTCCGTCGAATGCCTGCACCAACACCTCGCGAACGAGCAGGTCTACCAGCACGGGGGGCGTGTAATAGGCGCCAACACGGCGCCGCTCGCTCCTCGTCCCACGTTCGCTCACACCCCCATCTTTCACCGTGGGGGCATCACGGCCTAGCGTTCGGGTTGTGGACGCCATCGACCGCTTTGTCACTCCCGCCGATCGCTACGTGCGATTCGATCGTGAAGAGTGGGCGGACCTGCGCGCAGCCACCCCGTTGACCATCCGGGAGAAGGATCTCGAAGCGCTCCGTGGCATCAACGAGCGCATCGATCTCGCCGAGGTGGAGGCGATCTACCTCCCCCTCACTCGGCTGCTCAATCTCTACGTGTCGGCCACCCAGAACCTCCACAAGGTCACGGCCACCTTCCTCGGCACCATGTCGCCGAAGGTTCCCTACGTCATCGGCGTTGCCGGCTCGGTAGCCGTGGGCAAGAGCACGTTCGCCCGAATCCTCCAGGCGCTGCTGTCGCGTTGGCCGGACCACCCGAAGGTTGATCTGGTGACCACCGACGGATTCCTGCACCCGAACCGTGTGCTGCTCGAGCGGGAGATCATGAACCGCAAGGGGTTCCCCGAGAGCTACGACACCAAGCGCCTCCTGCAGTTTCTGCGTGAGGTAAAGGCCGGCACTGACGAAGTCCGCGCCCCGGTCTACAGCCACGTCGTGTACGACATCGTGGACGGCGAGGAGATCGTGGTGCGTCAGCCCGACATCCTCATCATCGAGGGCCTCAACGTGCTGCAGATGGGGCCTCCCGGTTCGGCGCCCGAGTTCGTGTCGGACTACTTCGACTTCTCGATCTACGTGCATGCCGAGGAGAGCGACATCCAGAACTGGTACGTCGACCGCTTCCTCAAACTGCGAGAGACGGTGTTCCAGGACCCGCAGAGCTTCTTCCAGCACTTCGCCCATCTCACGCAGGACGAGGCGATCACCACCGCCAAGGGCATCTGGCGCGAGATCAACGGACGCAACCTCGTCGAGAACATCCTCCCCACCAAGCACCGCGCAGCGTGTGTGCTCACCAAGGGTGAGGACCACCGCGTCACCGACGTCGAACTCCGCAAGCTCTAACCACCCATCGGTTTCCGGGCTTATTCCTGGTCGATATTCGACCAGGAATAAGCCCGGAATACGGGGGAAGGTGGGGAAAGTTCGGCCCGGTGTCACGCGAACAGGCGAGTGGCGGCGTCATCACGTTGAATGTTCGACATCGACGACACTCCCACCACCGGCATCGCCGGCAACCGCACTGACGATCTCTGGCGTACCCACGCGCCGGCGATGATGCGGTTCGCCACGGTGCTCGTGGGCTCCACCGACGCCCACGACATTGCGGTGGAAGCCTTCCTGCGCAGTGCCCCGGCTGTCGTCAGCGGACGCGTGGACAACCCGCGCGCCTACCTGATGCGTGCCGTGGCAAACCGGGCCCACGACCTGCGCAGGGGTCGGGAGCGTCAATGGGTACGTGATCTCGCAGCGGTGCAGCCAGCATCGTCACCCGCGCACGAACCGAATGTCGACGTTCGCCGAGCCGTGGCAGAACTCAGCCTCACGCAGCGTGCCGTCATCTACTTCGTCTACTGGGAAGACCTCCGGGAACGAGACGTCGCTGCAGTGCTGGGGATCTCCCTCGGCTCGGTCCATCGTCACCTCGTGCGCGCACGCGCCCATCTCCGAAAGGCCCTCTCATGAACGGTCGCCAACACGATCCGCTCGACCACTCCATCCGCTCCGCCCTCCACGACATCGTGTCCGAGAGCCCCACCCCTGGCGAGTTGCCGGTGCGCTCGCTCGAACTGCGCCGCACGGCCGAGCCGGTGCGTTCGCGCCGCCCGATGCTCGTGGCCGCAGCGGCCATCATCGCCGTGGCCGGTGTGGCCGGCACGGTCGCCGTCGCCAACCGGTCGTCCGGTCCGTCCAACCTTGGCACTGCCGACACGATCGAGCAGTCCGACACGAGCGTCCCGACCGTCGCACCGACCACTTCGACCACTTCGACCACTGGGCTCGACGAGACGAGCACCGCACGGTTGCTCTATCCCATCGCCGCCGAGATGGACGTGTCTGGCGCGGTTTCCGCCGCATCAGTCAACGCCAGGGTGACCGGCACGGACTCCACCTGGATCGCCCACTCCACGGCCTTCGTCACCCCCGAGGGTCACGTCGTCTCGGCGCAGGAGCAGAGCCGAGCGCTCGACCCTGTTCCTGCGGAACTGCCGACGCGAACGGTAGGTGACAACGTGTTCCATCTCAGCAACGAGGAGGGCAACCGCGTCTACTTCGCAGCGGGCACCTGCCGCGCGGTGGCGGTGCTCCCCGGCAGCGAGACCTCGAAGTCCGAGCCGTGGTCGAACGATGCCCTCACGCTGATGGCAACGGTGGACCTCACGAGTCCCGACCGTTGGGTCACCGCGCCGAAGGGCTGGACGGAGATCGAGGGTGGTTTCGCCGAACTCATTTACGACGTCTCGTTCGCCGCGAACAAGCGTGGCCTCACCGGCACGAAGGCTCACCTGCGCCAGGCATTCGCGCCGCTCGGACTGCTCATCGGCGCCTCTGTGGGAATGGTGCGCGCCGAGCAGGTCACGATGAAGGGCCTGCCGGAGGGAACGAGCGATCAGGCTTGGGTACTCGTCAACAGCGATGGCCTGACCTACCTCGGATGGAACACCACGTTCGGATCGGCGTTGCTATTCCTCGAGGGTGACGATCCCTTCGCTGGCGGCGAGTTCCCGGGCGTGGTGCTCGAAGCCGGTCACGGCGAACTCTGGAACGCAGGGCTCACCGCAACGGCACAGGCAGCCGCACAGTCCTCCACCGAGACGACCATCCCCCGCGGCTCAGGCGATGTGACCACGAGCTATCCCGAGTCCGTGCAAATCGACACAACGGTTCAGATCACCGAGCAGTCGACCACGAGCTACCCGGAAGGCGTGACTCCCACCACGAGCCAGATCGCCGTGTCCACCACTCCGGCTTCCTGCAGTACTCCCGAAAACGGCTGAACCCACCTCGGTTTCCGGGCTTATTCCTGGTCGATTATCGACCAGGAATAAGCCCGGAATACGGGAGGTTTTGGGGGCCGCCCGAACGGAGGGTTAGCGGTGGATGGCGTTGAGGTAGTTGTAGACCGTGATCCGCGAGACGCCCATAGCGTCGGCGACATCCTCGACGGCGCGACGCAGGATGAATGCGCCACGTTCGTCGAGCAGACGGATCGCACGCTGCTTGTCCTCGCGTGAGAGGTCGGGAAGCCTGCCCCCGAGGTCTCGTTCCACTCCTTCGATGAGCCGGTCGAGTGCACCGTGCAGAGCAGGTAAACGCACCGCTACCACCACCTGTCCGTCCCACACGATCGGGATGTCGGACGGTTCACGGTCTGCGGCAGCAACGAACTCGCCACCCATCGCCCGCACAAGCGGAGCGATCGAACTGAGCAGTGGGTGCTGGTCGTTCACGGCGTGCCCCCGTCGAGCACGTCGACCTGGAACGACACGTGGGTGGCACCGCCCCAAAGCGCTGCACGAAGGATCTCCTGGATGAGCGACGGAGCCTCGCCGGCCGACACGATGGCCTCCGAGCTGAACGGACCGTGCTCGAGTGTGTACCCGCGACCTTCGACCGCCCGCCACACCGAGAGGACGTGCTCTCCCGGCTGACCGTCAACGAACGGCTCAACCGTGAACTCCAATCGCACTCGGCTCATCAGGTACCTCGTTGTGAGCGGTCCGTCGAGCTGGCGGATCCGGAACCCTGAGCATACGAATCACAGGAGTGGCAGCACCAGCGCCACGCTGTCGGGGACGAAATCGAGCGAGCCAGCAGCCCCGCGCTGAATCTTTTCCAACGTCATCCAGTGCGCCTCTGACACCTCACCATCGGCGAAACGCACCCTGCCATCCCAGCGCACCCGGTACACCACTGCGATCTCCGCAACGTCGGCATCTTCGTAGGTGCCGGCCCCAAGCCGCTCGAGTGCCACATCCTCGATACCGAGTTCTTCGGCGAGTTCCCGTACGGCCCCGTCGTCGTAGGTCTCGCCCGATGCCAGCACGCCGCCGGCCGCAAGGTCCCACCGACCCGGCCACACATCCTTGTGGTCTGCACGGCGGTGCACGAGCACGTCGCCCGACGACGACGTCACCACCACGAACACCGTTCGGTGGCGCAGCCGACCCACCCGCATCTCACGCCGTGTTGCGACGCGCACCACACGGTCGTGTTCGTCGACGATGTCGACCAGTTCGTCTGCACTGCCCACGGTGGAGTCCTACCATGCGGTTATGCCCGAACACTCACTGGACACGCTCGTCGAGGAGTCTCACGATCTCCTCTCGGCCGCCATCGATCTGCGGCGTGACCTCCATCGCTGGCCCGAGCAGGGCAACCACAACCCGATCACCCGGGATCGCATTCTCGAATCGCTGGAGTCGCTCAATCTCGGCATCACCCGCCACACCACCACCTCTGGCGTTGCCGCGATGCTGACCGGCGCACTGCCCGGCCCGACCGTGCTATTGCGAGCAGACACCGACGCGCTGCCCATGCCGGAAGACACCGGGCTCGACTTCTCCTCCCGCATCGAGCAGACCATGCATGCCTGTGGCCACGACACGCACGTCGCCATGTTGGTCGGTGCGGCTCGACTGCTCGCTGCGCGCAAGGACACGCTGCGCGGGCGTGTGCTGTTCATGTTCCAGCCGGGGGAGGAGGGTCATCACGGCGCCCGCTACATGCTGGAGGAGGGTCTGCTCGATGTGGCTCCGCTAGCCGACGGCACACCCTCACCGATTACTGGCGCCTACGCGCTGCACACCACCTCGGCTGCGCACACCGGCGTCATCGCCTCCCGGCCCGGTCCGGTGATGGCCTCAGCCGATCGACTGCTCATCACCGTGACCGGTCGCGGTGGACACGCCTCCGAGCCGTTCCGCACGATCGACCCGATCCCGATCGCCTGCGAGATCGTCCAGGCGCTACAGACCATGGTGACCCGGCGCATCGACGTGTTCGACCCGTCGGTGGTGACCGTGGCTCGCATCAGCGCCGGCACCACGAACAACGTCATCCCCGAAACCGCCGAGATCGAGGGCACCATCCGTGCTGTCAGCGAACGCACCCGCGCACGGGTGCATGACGGGATCAAGCGGGTGGCCGAAGGTGTTGCCTCTGCCCACGAGGCATCGGTGACGGTGGAGATCGACTACGGCTATCCCGTCACCGTGAACGGTGAGGATGCGGCGAACTTCGGGCTCGACCTCGCCCGCAGCATTGTGGGTGCAGATCGTGTGGCGACCTTGCCCCACCCGGTGATGGGTGCCGAGGACTTCAGCTACGTGCTGCAGCGAGTACCCGGGGCGATGTTGTTCCTCGGCGGCACTCCGTGGGACAAGGACACGGCAACCGCAGCACCCAACCACTCGAACCGGGTGTTCTTCGACGAAGAGGCCATGGTGTCGGGGATGGCGATGTATGCCGGCATGGCGCTCCGCCACCTCGATACACAGCCCTAACCCGACACGTCCCCACACACCACCGTTGTTCTCGGTCTCCAAACTTCACGTTTTGAGCGTTTTGGGGACCGAGAA
>CANIBN010000006.1 GCA_947465505.1 Acidimicrobiales bacterium
AATTCCGCGTCCATGCGGACGCGGTCGATCTCGTTGTGGAGCGCATCGATGATGAGTTGATTCACGCTCACTCCCTGAGTGCGCGCCACAGCCTCGGCCTGGTCTGCGAGGTCGTCCGGCAGGCGAACAGTGGTCTGTTTCGGCATGACGTCATGATATCGCTACATCATGACGTCATGCCTGCACTGGCGTCCCTTACTGCGGAGCGTCTAGCGGACCTCGCGTCGCTCCATCTTCGGGATTCCCGGCGTCGTGTCGTTGATGCCCCAACTGACGATCACCTCGGGCGTGATCCGAAAGCGTGGGCTTCCGCCGGCCTCATCGATCGCCACGCTGCCGATCACCTTGATGCCACGGGGCGACCACGGGTTCATGCTTGCCAGGTCATCCACCACCACCGAGGCGCGGGGGTTCTTCTGCACGTTTCGGTAACGCACGGTGTGGGTCACGTCGAAGCCGGCCGTGACGATGTCGCTGCCGTCCACCTCGAACACCACGGGTGCAACGTCGGGCCGCCCCGACGACGATGCGGTGGCGAAACGCATCAGCGGTTGGGACCTCAGGTACTCGAGTTCAGCGGTGGTGAACGCGCTCATGGGTTGGCTCCTTGGGGGTGACTGCTTGTCTGCAGGAGCACTCTCACACCTCAACTAAGGTTGAGGTCAAGCACTATTCTTGTGCAATGCCCCGCGGTCGCACCTCCTACGACGAGTGGTCGGTCGGCCAGCTCGCCGAGCGCAGCGGGATCTCCGTGTCCGCGCTCCACTTCTACGAGCGAGAAGGACTCATCTCCAGCAGCCGCAACGCCGGGAACCAGCGCAGGTTCGCGCGGCACACACTGCGGCGGCTCGCCTTCATCCGCGCGTCGCAGCGCGTCGGCATCCCGCTCGCAACGATCAAGGAAGCGCTCCACGAACTGCCCGAAGGACGTACGCCGAGGGAAGCGGATTGGGCGGTGCTCGGCCGCCGGTGGAGAACAGTGCTCGAGCAGCAGATCGAGCAGCTCCAGCGCATGCGAGAGGACCTGTCCACCTGCATCGGGTGTGGCTGTCTGTCGTTCCAGCGCTGCCTGCTGGTGAACCCCGACGACGAGATGGCCAAGGAGGGCCCGGGTGCGCGACGGCTCATGCCCGGTACACCGCGCCCCGAGCGAGAGCCCGACTGACGCATCGAAGTCGCTGGCCATGGTGACGGCCTTCAACTGTGGCCTGTAGCGAACCGCTGATCGAGGGGCCGGCCGTTAGGCGGTGATGGTGATGGATGCGCGTGCGCTGCGGAGCCTTTGCAGGGCTCCGGTGCCGCCGATCTGGATGTCGTTGAGCACAACAATCACGTCGTAGATGCCCGGCGCCACGGCATAGCCCGCCACCGCATCGCAGCTCGCCGTGCCGATGAGCATGTCGACGGTGAGGTGCTCGCCCGATCGCAGCGTTGCTCCCGAACCCACCCCGGCGATTTCGCTGTCGTAGACGCCAGCCAACTCATCGGTCCCGGGCTTGAGTAGCACGGCCGCATATGGCGTGCCGCCGCTGAAACTCACCGATGCGTTGCTGGTGTTGGTCACGGTCACCGTGCCCCGGCCATCGTGGCCAGATTGGACGGAGCCAGCGGTCATCGGCGTCGCACGCAGACCGCCGACCACCTCCGCGCCAACCGGAACGGACCACTTGCACAGGTCCGGTGTCGTAACGCTCGCCGGCGAAGGCAGCGGGTAGGGGAAGGCGCCGACGGTGATGGTCACGAGGTCGCCATAGCGGGCGAAGAGGTCCGCTGCCAGCAGCTCCTGATCGGCCCGCAGGTGCACCTGCACGGAATCTTTCCCCTCGCCGACGGAGCGGTAGGCGCCGTCGCGCGGCATCTGCGCCGACAGGGTGTCGGCCAGTTCGTGCACCCGAGCCGGTCGGTTTTCTGCACCCGTGCTCGTACTCGATGAGGTCGAGTTACCCGGGGAACAACCGAGGAGTGCAGCCGCTGCGCCGAACGCAAGGAAGCACCCCGTAGCCCGTCTCGACCCCCGCGCAGACGCGATGATGCTCACCCAACGAAACGTACGCCCCTCTTGCGGCGTAGGCAATGCGTCAGCGGAGCGAGCGGGTGAGGCTGGCGATGACGGCGTTGATCTCCTCGTCGGCGCTCACGCCCGCGGGCCAGATCGACGAGGTGACAATGGTGGAAATCCCGTGCACGCCGGACCAGGCGATCATCGGAGCCTCCTTGCGTCTCGACGGTGGCACCGCACCTGCGGAGATCATCTGTTCAATCGAGTCGACGAGCACCGACCACGCACTCGGGTCATCAGGGGTTGTGGGGCCGACCTCGCACCGGGCGAACGCGGCTTCGAAGAGCGTGGGCTGGTCCACGGCGAACTGCACGTAGGCCCGACCAATTGCCTCGAATCGTTCGACCGACCGGCGCTTGGTGTTGTTGCCGACGATCCCGTCCCGGGCGACGAGCAAGGTGCGCGCTAGGGCCTCTCTGGAGCGTTGCGACACTCGCATGACGAGGTGCTCCCTGCTCGGGAAGTGGCGGTACGTCGCCGACGGCGAGACGCCAACCGTCCGTGCGAGATCCCGCAGCGACAATCCGGCGATCCCCATGTCTTCGACAACATTCATGGCGGCGCCGACCAGGGCCTCCTCGAGTGACCCGTGGTGGTACGGCTTGTCCAGCATATCCACGAGTCTTCCATACATGTTGACATCGTTCACATCGTTCGGCATAATGTGAACACCAGTCACATCAGGTGGCGCAAGAGAGGAGGACTGCAGTGACAGCGATCAACAAGGGCCGGTACTCGGCCGACGTGGGTGCGGACGGCAAGGTGCTCTTCCTCATCGGCATGCGGATCAACCAGCTGTGGCGATTCTGGAAGTGGCTCCCTGTGTTCGTCTCGATGCCGCGGATGCTCATCGAGCTGCAGAAGAACCCGAGCCTCGGCCTCGTCGGCAAGCCGCGGACATACCTGTCGGGTCGCACCATCCTGGTGTGGCAGTACTGGGCGTCGTTCGAGCAGCTTGAGGCGTACTCCAAGTCGCAGACCGCACAGCACCTGCCGGCGTGGCGCTCGTTCAACCGCAAGGTGCGGGACAACGGGTCCGTCGGCATCTTCCACGAGACGATCCTGCTGAGTGAAGCAACGGTGGAAACGGTGTACGGGAACATGCCCGCCTTCGGCCTTGCTGCGGTAACGGGCGTGGTGCCCGCAGTGCGGAGGGGTCAGAGTGCACGCACACGCCTGACCGGTGCGGCATCAGAAGCGCCCGCTGTCGACCCGTACTGACCGGTGAGCGTCATACGCCGCGAGGCCTCAGGAAGCGCCGAGGACGTGCCACCCGAATAGCGTGCAGCACATGTCGTCCACCATCCCCCTCGCCCGTCGGCTCGCCGCAGCGCTGGAACCCATCGCCGGACAGGCCCAGTTCTCGCCCGAGTGTCATGCGAACTATGCGGCGCTCGGGTTTCCGCCGAGCCCGGGTATGCGTGGGCGCACCTCGCTCCCCGAGTTCTCCTCGTTCTGGACGAGCCGGACGGCCTCCATGGGGGATACCCCGCCCGAAGTAGTGGCCAGTGCCCTCGCTGTCTTCAACCCCGCAGTCGTCCTGCCGGCCATTCGTCGTGGACGCGAGTTGTGTGATGCGGCGACGATCTGGAGCGCACGCGTTGACGGTGCCGCAGCCCAGCTGCGACGCATCCTCGGTCCAGACCTGCCGAACATCGGGCGGGTCACCGAGGCACTGCTCGCGGCCTCCGACGATCTTCCCCTTGCCGGCCGACCACTGTTCGCGGGCGGACGCGCTGTCGAGGTGCCCGATGAGCCATTTGCGCGCTTGTGGCGGGCTGCCGATCGTCTCCGTGAGTACCGGGGCGACTCACACATCCAGGTGTGGAGCGCAGCAGGGTTCGATCCGATCGAGATCGGCTTGCTGAGCGACCTCTACTGGGGCCTTGCCCCGCGTGCACACACCGGCGGTCGTGGCTGGAGCGACGACCAGTTGGCCGCTGGCGAGGACCGTCTGCGTGTCTGGGGATTGCTCTCCGGAGTCACCCTTACCGAGCAGGGGCGATTCGTGCGTGAGTCGATCGAGACCCAGACCGATGCTGCGATGCAGCGTGCGCTCAACGTGCTCAGCGGTTCCGTCGAGGAGATCATCCAGATCCTGGAGCCGTGGGGCGCCGCCATCCTCGAGGCCGGCGGCTATCTCACGCCACTCGTGCGCTTCACGTTCGACCAGCGCGCAGCCGAGTAGCGCTCGGCCGAACGCCCAGCGATCATCCCTCGCTGGACAGGTGGTCACGCGCCCACAGGGCAGCCTGCGTGCGGTCAGCCACGCCAAGTGCCTGGAACACGGCAGTCAGGTGCGCCTTTACCGTCCGCTCTGCGATGCCGAGGCGGCGGGCGATCTGCTTGTTCGCGAGCCCCTCCACCACGAGCAGCAGCACCTCACGCTCGCGCGCACTGAGTTCTGGCCCCGAAGCGGAGCGCTCGGCGCCCTGTCGCTGAGCATCGATGAGCAACCGTGCCGCCTTGGGGTCCAGTGGCGCGTCACCTGCGTGCGCGGCACGCACGGCTGCGGCGACGTCGTCAGGGTCGCCATCTTTCAGGAGATAGCCGGATGCACCCGCAGCAATTGCATCGACCACCTTGCGCTGATCGGCGAACGACGTGAGCATCACCACCCGGACGTTGGGGTGGGCCGCCACGATCTGGCGCGTTGCCTCGATGCCGTCGCGTACCGGCATCGAGATGTCCATGAGCACCACGTCGGGTGCCAAGCGTGCGACCGCCTCGACAGCCTGCGCGCCGTCGGCCACCGTGCCCACCACGTCGATATCGGGCGCCGACCCAACGAGCTGCTCGAGACCGCGTCGCACCAGTGCGTGGTCGTCGGCAATGAGGACACGGATCGTCATCGGGGTACCTCCGCCCGAATGGTGGTGCCCGCCTCAGCAGATGAGTTGACGATGAGTCGACCACCCGCGTCGGTAAGGAGATCGGCGAGACCGCGTAGGCCGAAGTGACCCTCGCTCGGCATCGAGCGGAGGATGTCGGGATCGAAGCCTGTCCCGTTGTCAACGACCTCGAGCGAGGCGAGCCGATCCGTCGTGGCAACGCGTAGGTGAACCGTCGTTGCCCCGCTGTGGGCAACAACGTTGCGCAGCGCCTCCTGCGCAACGCGGTAGAGCACCCGCGCTGCCGACGCATCGAGCGACAGCGTCATCATCGTGGTGTCGAGCGACGTCGTGATGCCCCGTCCGTGTGCCCGAGCCAGCAGGTCGTCGAGCGCAGCGCCAAGTCCTTCCTCGAACAGGTTCGGCGGATAGATCTCGATGAGCAGCGATCGAAGGGTCTTGATGCTCTCGCGCACTCCCGCTGCGGACTCATCGAGGAGCGAAGCCGCTGCAGGGTCAACGGACGGTGCACGCGCGGCCGAGGCAAGAGAGAGCGCGACGCCAACGAGGTCCTGCACCACGCCGTCGTGAAGATCGCTTGCCACTCGGCGCCGCTCGAGGTCTGACGCATCGAGCGCCTGTCGGAGCAGACGCTCGCGCTCCCGGCGGCGCTGCTGCAGACGGCGCGCGAGTCGCCAAGCAAGCGGAATCTGGATGAGCTCGAGCAGTACGAGTGCGCCGATGGTGAAGGGTGCAAAACTCCGCCACACACGGGAACCTGATGAAGCCACCGATGCATAGCGGAAGTACGCCTCGAACAGCACGGTGGTGCCGTTCGGTGTGTGTATCGGGAGATAGACCTCGAGCATCTTGCCCTGATCGCGCTCGAAGCGATTCTCGGGCTTGCTGAGATCGCTCACTTCGGCCTCAACGGCACCGCCTGCGAGCGACGTGAGTTCTTCCTCGCCGAGGTCGTACTGCGTCCCGATGAGCCGCGCCTCGTCGGAGTAGATGATCGTGCCATCGGCGCGCCAGATCTTGACGCGGATCAACGAGGCGTCGAGTACCGCTCGGCGTACCACGTCGTCCACTGCGTTCACGGCAGCGGATTCGCTCGTGAGCAGGCCGTCGGTCACGAGCGGTTCCACGACATCGCGCGCCCGAACCAGGGTCTGCGACCGCGCGTCCACGATTGCCTCACGTTCACCGACCCGGCCGCTCGCGAGCGAGGTTGCGATCACCACGATCACCACAGCAACGATTCCGGCGAGCGCGAACTGGGCGACGGGCCACGCAACGGACCAGCGAGTTCGCTCCTCCCGCTGTACGACTTCGTTCTGCACCGCACACCTCGTCCGGGGCGCCGGGCGGCGCCGTCCGGCAATTGTCCCATCCCGGCCAGCCGGATCCCTCAGCAAACGGTGGTGCTAGCACCATTGGGCAGTGCCGGAGGCCAACCCTCGGACGGTTGTCCGATAGCGACCTGCACCTCCCGGCGCGGACACTGATCCACATCACCCCGCCAGGTGGCGGGGCCACTCAACACAGGGAGCGATCATGTCCAAGAAGAACCTCAAGACCACTGCAGTCCGCCGAGCCCTCTCGGTCGTGATGCTCGGAACCGCCATCGCCGCAGCGGTGCCCGCCGTTGCCTACGCCAAGGAGATCGGCTCGGGCGCGGGCGGTGGCGGCACCACGACGGCCTGCTCACCGATCAGCAGTCTGTCTGTGCGGGCCGATGCCACCACGAGCGATACCGGCACCGGGAGCATCCAGGTGTCGTACGGCGTGAAGGCCTGCACGAACGGTCAGGCACTGTCCGCCACCACCACGGTCGCCGAGTACCTCGACCCGTCGGCGGTGTTCTACAACAACCCGGCAGCGCCGCTCAACGGCAAGTTCACGCTCTACGGCGTGCGCACCCGAGTTACGTACGTCGTCACCATCACCGCTTACGACCTCGCAACGGGCGCTGTTGCGGGCAGTCAGAAGGCGTACGTCGCGGCAGTGCCCAAGGGCGTCTGAGCACAACTCGTCCACCGTCAGGCGGGTGGGGCTGGCAGGGAGAATCCTGCCAGCCCCACCCGTTTCCCTTTTGGCCCGCCGACGGTGGCGAACTCTTGGTCGAGGCACCGCAGGCTGCACGCCGAGGTCCGGTACCGTTTCGGGCCGTCGGCCACTCCCTGGAGCCTCAGTGACTACACCCCCCGCAGCGGTTCTCGCCGTTGACAAGCGCGCCCAGCGCAACATCCTCATCGCCGTGCTCACGGCACTCATCGCGGTCATTGCGTCGGTCTCCGGCCTCAACGTTGCCCAGCAGGATCTCGCACGCAGCCTCGGTGCCACACAGGGCGCCGTGCTCTGGATCATCAACGCCTACACACTCGCACTTGCTGCGCTGCTCATGCCGATCGGCGCAATTGGTGATCGCTTCGGCCGCAAGCCTCTCTTGCTCGGCGGCCTAGCGCTCTTCGGCATCGCGAATACCGTTGCTGCATTCGCGTCCGTTCCCTCGATGATGATCGCCGCCCGTATCGTCGCCGGTTCGGGTGCAGCGATGATCATGCCCGTCACGCTCTCGGTCATCACCTCGAGCTTCCCTGCGGAGGATCGTGGTCGCGCGATCGGCATCTGGTCCGGCTTTGCCGGCAGCGGCGGGATGATCGGTCTCTTCGTTTCGGCGTTCATGGTGGACGTGCTCTCGTGGCGCTGGACCTTCATCCTCCCGATCGTGCTTGCGATGATCGGCTTCGTGTTCACGCTGCGCTTCGTGCCGAACTCCACCGAGGGGCACACCCACCGCTTCGACACGCTGGGCTCGGTGCTCTCGGCTCTGGCAATCGGTGGCCTCGTGCTCGGCATCCAGGAAGGCCCCGAACGCGGGTGGGGGAGCACGGTTGCGATCATCGGCCTTGCTGTCGGCTTCGTGTCCCTCGTCGGGTTCATCGCTGTGGAGTTCCGCGTCGAATCCCCGCTCTTCGACCTCCGCACGTTCCGAAACCGGGGACTTGCCACAGGCTCCTTGACGCTGCTCATCATCTTCGGCGCGATGTTCGGTTCGCTGCTCGTGCTGTTCCCGTTCTTCCAAGCGGTGCTCGGGTGGTCTGCGCTCGGGTCGGCGGCAGGCATCCTGCCGATGGCAGCGATGATGATGCCGATGTCGACCGTGGCGCCGAGGATCGCTGCGCGCTTCGGCACCCGCACCACGATGGCCGTGGGCGCCGGGATCTTCTCGTGCGGCTTGGTGGCTCTGGCGCTCGGCGCCTCGGTGGAGGGTGGCTACTTCTCGGTGCTTCCCGGCCTCTTGCTGTTCGGTCTCGGTCTCGGACTCTCGATGACACCAGCCACCACCGTCATCACCGAGTCGCTGCCCGCCGACAAGCAAGGTGTTGCGTCGGCGCTTAACGACACCACCCGCGAACTCGGCGGTGCGATCGGCGTGGCGCTGCTCGGGTCGGTATTCAGCGCCGGCTTCCGGGCAAGCATGACGCCCGCCCTCTCGGACCTTCCGAAGGACCTGTCGGAACCGGCGAGCGAGGGCATCGGCAAGGCGTTCGGTGTTGCGGCGAATGCTGGTGATTCGGGCCCGCGCATTATCGACGCCGCCAAGCACGCCCTCGTCGACGGCTGGGTTCGGTCGATGTGGGCCGGGGCGGCGTTCGGTATCGCGGCATTCGTGTTCGTGGTGATCAGGGGTCCGCGGTCGGCAGACAGCGCTGTCGACGTTGAGCTCATCACCGAGCCGGCGTCCTGAGACAGCGGCCGTTCGTGCGATGGTGAGGCGACTTGGGTGGGTGACAGCAGGGGAGGCACGCGGGAGGGACCCCGACGAGCCACTGGTGCTGGCTGTCCTCGCAGAACACGGTGTCCACGTTTCCGTCGTCAACTGGGACGATCCCACTGTCGATTGGTCAGCATTCGATCGGGTGGTCATCCGCTCGCCGTGGGATTACCAAGATCGTCCGGACGATTTCCTTCGCTGGGTGCGCTCCGTTGAGTCGCAGACGGAACTGCGCAACCCGGTAGCGCCTATGCAATGGAGTCTCGACAAGCACTACCTGCGGGAGCTCGCCGAGGCTGGCGTCGCGGTGATACCCACCGAGTTCGTCGAGCCCGGCACGGCACTCGGTGCACTGGATGCGCCGTGCGTCATCAAGCCGTCCGTCGGAGCGGGAAGCAGGGACGTCGCAGTGTTCCATCCCGGCGAGGACAACCTCGCGAGGCAACACGTCGCTCGTCTCCACGAACGACAGGTGTCTGCGCTCGTGCAGCCGCTACTTGCGTCCGTTGCCGCCGACGGCGAGTGGCCCATGGTGTTCTTCAACGGATCGTTCAGCCACACGGCCAGTAAACGAGTGCACCTGCCAGACCCGAGCGCGAGCGGAGAACTGTTCGCGATCGAGTCGAACCAACCGTTCACAGCTTCAGCGGAACAGATCGAGGCAGCCGAACGGGCGATGCAGCACGTGCAGCGGCGGTTCGGGACGCTCACGTATGGCCGAGTGGACCTCGTACGTGACGACGATGGCCGCTACCTCGTCCTCGAGGTGGAACTGGTGGAGCCGTCGTTGTTCCTGCCCGAGGGCGGCGCAGCAGCGGTTCTGCGCTGCGCGGCTGCGCTCATCGCCTGAGTCGCATCAACGGGCGTAGCGCACCACGAGTCGTGCGATGTCTGCTCCATGGGTGTCCTGCGGGAAGTGCGCCGCATCGGGAAGCGAGTCCCACGTGGAGTGAGCGATGAGCGAGTGCCACTGTCGCCCCCACGCCTCGGTGAACACGGCGTCTTGTGTTCCCCAGATGAAGTGCACGGGGAGATTGGTGGCATTCACCGTGGCAAACGTCTCCTGCTGACGCTCCGCGTCTCCGGAAACGGGATCGATGAGCGGAATGCACATCGGGAATCGCCGCGTTCCCGCAAGGCCGTCATCGCCCAAGCCGGCAAACGGTGCGTCGTATGCACGTCGAACAAGGTCTGCCTCAGGCGAGTAGTGGGGCTCCTGTCCGTTGAGCGAGCGGAACAGGGTGTCCTTCGGTGCGGCGCGCCCGGTGCCCACGGCCATCAACGTTCCCCAGAGGAAGCGTGCCGGCACGTTGTCCCGAAAGAGCCCTCCCGGTGAGTTCTGCGCAATCCAGTTGCGAATGCCGTCTGAGTACTCGTACGCATCATGGTGCAACCACGTGTTCATGATGACGAGACGCTCGAAACGCTGGGGCATCGCGGCGTATTGGGCGAGCCCGGTCGGCCCGCCCCAGTCCTGCACGAAGAGCGTGATGTTCCGCAGGTCCAGCGTTCGGATCAGGCGATCGAGGTTTGCAGTGTGGCGCGCGATGTCGTAGTAGCCGGGGTCTGTGGGCTTGTCGCTCTTGCCGAAGCCGATGTGGTCGGGTGCCACGCATCGGTAGCCCGCAGCAAGCAACTCGGGAATCGCCGAGCGGTAGAGGTACGACCAGGTGGGCATGCCGTGCAGCAGCAGCGCAACCGGCGCATCCCTCGCGCCTTCGTCGATGTAGTGCATCGACAGACCGTCGAGATCGACGAAGTTCGGCCCCCAAGGAAAGTCGGGAATCGTCTCGAAGTTCTCCGACGGAGTCCGCAGGAAGGAAATGCCGTTCTCGGTGCGCAGCAACTCAACCACCAGCGACCGCTTGCTGAAGACCGGCGATATCGAGCTTGCCCATTGACATCATTGCCCCGAACGCCCGGCTTCCGCCGTTGGGGTCGCCGAGCAGTGTCGAGAGCGAACGAGGGATCACTTGCCAGCTCACGCCAAAACGATCAGTGCACCAACCACATCGCCCGGGTTCGCCTCCGTTCGCGGTGAGCGCCTCCCAGAGGCGGTCGATCTCCTCCTGTGTGTCACAGAACACCTGGAACGACACGGCAGGAGAGTGCGGGTAATCGGGGCCGGCATTCAGACCCGCGAACGACTGTCCGAACAGTTCGAACTCCACGGTGAGCACCTCGCCGGCGCGCTTCTGCGCGTCGAGTTGATAGTGCGACGTGGCCGTGATCCGCGAGTTCGGGAAGAGTGACACGTAGAACTCGGCGGCATCACCGGCTTCGGTGTCGAACCAGAGGAACGTGGTGAGCCCGGCGATCGTCATGATGGCGAGCATAGGAGTTGCACCGCTGATCCCCGGTGGGGACGTAGCGTGAGCGTTCCGATGTCGTCACTCGCCAGCCTCCACGCCAAATCCATCGTGGTGTCACACGGGCCGGTGCTCATCATTGATGGGGTGGACGTCGATGTGCTGCCGGGCCGTCGTATCGGCCTCGTCGGTCCCAACGGGGTCGGCAAGTCCACCCTGCTTCGTGCGCTTGCAGGGCACATCGCGCTGGAGTCTGGGCGCGTGGAACGCGCGCCGCGGACGGCCACGGTGGGCTACCTGCCGCAGGAACCTGACCGAAGTGACACCGAGCGAGTCACGGACTTCATCGCGAGGCGAACGGGGGTTACCGCCGCGACGCTCGAACTGGAGGAGGCGACCACTGCGCTGGCGTCGGGCGAGTCCGGCTCCGACGACCGCTACGCAGACGCATTCGACCGGTGGCTCGCACTCGGCGCCGCCGATCTCGACTCGCGCCTCGGCGCGGTGTGCGACGACCTCGGGATCGTTTCCCGGGTTCTTGAGCAACCGATGTCGTCGCTGTCCGGCGGCGAGGCAGCGCGTGTGGGTCTCGCAGCGTTGTTGCTTGCTCGCTTTGACGTGTATCTCCTCGACGAACCCACGAACGATCTCGATCTCGCCGGGCTCAAGCGTCTGGAGGACTGGGTCAACGAGCAACAGGCGGGTGTGGTGATCGTGAGCCACGACCGGGAGTTCCTGCGACGCACCGTCACCCACGTGCTTGAGTTCGATGCCTACAAACATCGCGTCTCGCTGTTCGCGGGCGGTTGGGACGCGTTCCTTGTCGAGCGTGATGTCGCGGCACAACACGCTCAGGAGCGATATGACGACTACGTCGACAAGCGGTCGTCGCTGCTCGATCGAGCACAGCGAGAACGCGAGTGGGCTACGCAGGGATTGCGTCGGGCGAAGAAGGCGCCGGATGACAACGACAAGAATGCCAAGGCCTTCAAGATCAACCAGAGCGAGCAGTTAGCTGGGAAAGCGGCCCGTACCGAGCGCGCGATGGAACGGCTCGAACAGGTGGAGGCTCCCCGTGAGGCATGGGAACTTCGGTTGACCTTCGGCGAGGTTGCCCGCAGTGGCGACCTCGCGTTCGCCCTCGACGAAGCGATGGTGAGCAAGGGCGACTTCGCTCTCGGCCCGATCACCCTCGCCATCGGCTCGGGGGAGCGTGTCGCCATCGTGGGGCACAACGGCAGCGGGAAGAGCACGCTGCTCGAAACCCTGCTCGGTCGGGTGGAACTCGTGTCGGGAACCCGCCGGATCGGACCGGGTGTCGTGGTTGGCGAACTCGAGCAACGGCGACTCCAGTTCACCGACGACACCACACTGCTCGAGGGATTCATGGCCCAAACCGGGATGACGGTCCCTGATGCGCGCACACTGCTTGCCAAGTTCGGCATTGGTGCTGGCGAGGTACATCGTGCCGCTGCAACTCTCTCACCCGGCGAGCGGACGAGGGCCGTGCTCGCGCTACTCATGGCGAACGGCACGAACTGCCTGGTACTTGATGAACCGACGAACCATCTCGACATGCCAGCGATCGAGCAGTTGGAGACGGCGCTCGAGGCATTCCGCGGAACCGTGCTGCTCGTCACACACGATCGATCGTTGCTCGAGACGGTTCGGCTCACCCGAACGATCCGTCTGGACGGTGGTCGTATCGTCGACGACCGCCCTACTGGCGACTGACCGTTCGCGCCGCGCCCGTACGCGCAACGGCCACCGGGAATCCCGGTGGCCGATCGCTCTGTTTGGGGACGGTTCTAGGCCGTTGTCTTGCCAGCGGCAGTTGCTGCCGGAACCTCGATGAGCTTGCCGCTACGTACGTCGTACACGTAGCCGTAGATCGGGATGTTGCCGGGCACCAGGGGGTGGCGGCGAATGCGCTGCACGTCCTCGACGACGCTGCCCGTCTGATCCGCGATGGTCAGCCAGTTGACGTACTTGCCCTCGGGGGAACCGGGACCGGTGCCGACGTCGGTGAATCCACCAGCGCCGAGTGCTGCAGTCTCGAGACTGGACGAAAGCAGTCCGGCCATCACGTCGTTGGTGAAGAACTCCATGCCGCAGTCGGTGTGGTGGATGACGAACCACTCCTTGGTGCCGAGCAACTTGTAGGAGATGACGAGCGAACGGATCGCGTCGTCGCTGGCGCGACCACCGGCGTTGCGGATGACGTGTGCATCGCCCTCTGCGAGTCCGGCGTACTTGGCCGGGTCGAGGCGGGCGTCCATGCAGGTGAGCACGGCGAATCCGCGTGCAGGGGGCAGGGCCAGGTTGGCCTTGTCGCCGAAGGTGGCGGCGTAGGCAGCGTTGGCCTGCAGGACTTCGTTGAGAACGCTCATGATTTCCTCGGTGGACCGGGTGGCCCTAATGCTGACAAAAGTAGTCAGGAATAGTGGTAATCGCAACCCGGCTGCAGGCAGTCCGCCCGCTCAAGGTCAGGCAGCCGACACCCGGATGCGCATGCCACCGAGGTGCAGCAGCGAGGGATCCGCTGTGGGCACGAGGTTTCGCTGCGCAGCACGCGCCAGCACGGCGCTCAGATCGTCGGGCCGCACGGTGACGTCGATCCCACCCAAGCCCTCCGGCCGCCCGTCGGTTGCGGTGACGAAGCGAACGGTCGCATTGTCGACCGTGAGCGATCGGACACTCCCGTCGGCCGACGTGGAGAGCGGCAGGTTCAGAATCCTCGACCAGCGCTCGGCGAGCGGCCCAGGGTCGGGGCTCTGGATCTCGGCGGCTGTGATGGCGACGAGGGTCTCGGTGAAGTTGTCGCGCCAGGACTTTCCGGCTGGCTCCCACTTACCGTCCATTGACTCGCCGCCGTGCTGGACATCGATCTCGAGGAACGTGCCGCCGGTATCGGCCGGGTGCAGTTGAAGGATCCAGTACTCCTTGCCCTGCTGGTCCACCACCCGGCGGATGCCGAGATCGTCGGCCCGGGCCTTCACGGCGGGATGGTCGTCGCACTGAAAGATTGTCATGTAGCCACCGTCACCATTGCGACGCGCGAGGTAGCGGCCGCCTGCGGTGTTCTCCTGGATCGGCGACACGATCTCGATGAACTGTCGGCCGGCGGGGATCACGGAGTTGCGAAGCCCGAAGACGTCGATGTGCGGATCGTTGAAGCCGGCACCGAGACCGAACACGGCCTGGAGGTCTGCCTCGATGGGGTCGAGGTTGTGGGCAACGAAGGCGATCTGTCGAAGTCGGAGCATGGTTCCTCCTGGGTCGGGGGTTCGGGACGATGTTCAGCGGGGGACGGCGTGCCAGTGCTCGGAGATGCCAAAGCCAACACGACCCTCGGTCTCGAAGCGGGCGAGGCCCTCGTTGATGAAGGTCACGCCGTCACGACGGGGCACCTTTGTCGGACAGATCGTGAGGACCGTTCCGTCCACCACGATGGTGCCGCCGCGCTCGTCGGTGGCCTTCAACTGCACGGTCTCGTGGAGCAGTGGATTGGAGGGGTTGAACACGGTGGTCATCTCCATCTGCTCCAGCGAGAGCGTCTCGCCGTTGCGGTGGATCCAGCCCTTGCCGCGGAAGGAACCGTCGGAGGTCTTGCCGCAGGTGCCGCCGAGAGCGAGGTCGGGGCCGAAGTTCATGGAGAACCAGTTGATGAAACAGCCGCTCTCCACCGCCTTCGGACCGGCGGCCTTCGAGGCGCTTCCGCTGGGCGCCTGCCATGTACGCGGGCCCCAGGACTTGTCGCGGACGCCGTAGCCGTCCACCTTCCACTCCTCGTTGCCGACGCGGATGTAGCCGGTGGCATGTCCCGTCTGCTCGAAGTGTCCCTGTGCGCCGCCCACTGCGTAGTGCGGTTCGCTCAGCGCATCGAAGCCCACCACCATGTCGAGATGGGCAGGTGTGGCCCAACCCTCGGGGCGGTCCTTCGTCGCTGCGAGCATCGTGGTGGGGACCGCTACGTCCTGCCCCTCACCGGAATAGACAATCTCCCAGCGCTTGAACGGCTCACCACGACGAAGCGTGAGATTGGCGACCTGGGGATCGGCGTCACCGAAGCCGTTCACGACTGCGGGGCTGAGATCGGTGCGCCGGCCGTACGTGAAAATCACCCGTCCGTTCGGGAGGTATACGCCGTGGAGCGCATCGGCCCAGCCGTCGTTGGGCCGGAAGCCCATTCGCGTGAACGCACCGACCCCGGTGGTGTGGTCGATGAAGTTGAAGTAGTAGCTCTCGCTCCAGGCGCCATGGTCGCCCACGGGGTGGAAGAACTCGTCGGCCGGATTCGCTGCGCTCATGGCTCTGGTCTAGCCCGAATCCACTCCCCGCTACGAACTCGCTTAGCGGGCCTCAGCGATGATCACAGGGATCGTGCGGCTCGTCTTTGCCTGGTACTCGTCGTACGGTGGGAACACCGCTGCCGAACGCTTCCACCACTCGTCGCGCTCGGTGCCGTGGATCTCTCGGATCGACACGGCGAACGGCTCGGGTCCGTCCTGCAGCAAGACCTCATCGGGATGGGTGAGCAGGTTGGTGTACCAATCGGGGTTACCCGGAGCGCCGCCCTTGGAGGCCACGAGTGCGTAGGCGCCGTTGTGCTCCACCCGCATGAGGGCGATCTTGCGGACAGCACCGGACTTCGCGCCGCGCATCGTCACGATGATGACCGGGATCCCCGTCTCGAGGAGGGTGTTGGCCTCCTTGCCGCCGGTGCGCTCGTAGGTCTCGATCTGGTCCTTGACCCAGTCGAGGGTGCTGGGGATGTACTCGCCATTCAGTCCTGCCATGGCTGCACCCTAGACCCCGCTCGTTCGGCCGGCAGGTGTGCGATGCTGGCGCTGTTGGGGAGTGAGTCGATAGGGAGGTCCCCCGGTGAACAACAAGGTCTGTGAGATGTTCGGTATCGAGTTCCCGATCTTCGCCTTCACCCACTGCCGTGACGTGGTCGCCGCCGTGAGCAAGGCCGGCGGCATGGGAGTGCTGGGAGCCGCGGCGCACACGCCCGAGCAACTGGACATCGATCTCAAGTGGATCCGGGAGCAGGTGGGCAACAAGCCGTTCGGTGTCGACGTCATCGTCCCGGCGAAATACATCGGCAAGGACGAGGGTGGCATCTCCCGCTCCGACCTGAAAGCGCTCATCCCGCAGGAACACAAAGACTTCCTTTCCGGCTTGCTCGACCGCTACGACGTCCCGCCTTTGCCCGCCGATTGGAAGGACTACATGGCGGGCGACAACGCCGCTCCGATGAGCTACGACCAGGCCGTTCCGCTCATGGACGTGGCCTTCTCGCACGACATCGCCCTCATCGTGAACGCACTCGGTGCGCCGCCGCCCGACATGATCGAGCGGGCGCATGCGAACGGCGTGAAGGTCGGCGCGCTCGCCGGCAAGGCATCACACGCGGTGCGTCACGTTGCCGCGGGCGTCGATCTCATCATTGCCCAAGGGGGCGAGGCCGGCGGCCACACCGGGGAGATCGGCACCATGGTGCTCGTGCCCGAGATCGTCGATGCCGTGAGCCCCGTGCCGGTGCTCGCCGCCGGCGGAATCGGCAGGGGTCGCCAGATGGCGGCATCCATCGCGCTTGGCGCCGACGGTGTGTGGTGCGGTTCGGTGTGGCTCACGACAGAGGAGGCCGAGACACATCCGCTCGTGAAGGAGAAGTTCCTCGCAGCAACATCGTCCGACACGGTTCGGTCCCGCAGCCGCACCGGCAAGCCCGCGCGTCAGTTGCGCACGGCCTGGACGGAGGAATGGGAGAGCGCGGAATCGCCCGGACCGCTGCCGATGCCGCTCCAGCCCATCCTCATCGGGGAGGCCAGCGTGCGGATCGACCGTGCGGCAAAGGACATGAACTCGGGCGCAGGCAAGCTTGCGAACTACTTCGTCGGTCAGATCGTCGGCTCGATGAACGAGGTGAAGCCCGCGGGCCGTGTGGTCATCGAGATCGTCGACGAGTTCATCGAGGCGGTTCAGCGCCTCGACAGCATGATGGCCTGACGCAATGCGGATTCGTCCCGTCATGGCACTGGTCGCCATCAGCCTTGTTGCGCTGTCCGCAGCGTGCGGGTCGTCGACAACGTCCCCCTCATCGTCGGTCTCCTCAACCCCGACACCGTCGGCAAGCGACCCGGAGGGCGTACCCGCCCGTGAGGTGACCGCCGGTGCGCCGTTCCGCCTCGTCGCTGCGCCGTCGCACCTTCATGTCGGCGATCGACTCGTGCTTAGCGCTACGGGTGAGACGTCTGGCGGTTGGGAGAGCGGTGTGGACACCCAAGTCGATCTTCAGGTCGACGGGTCGTGGCGAACCCTCTGGTGGATCGTTGACGAGGAGTTCAAGTCGGTGATTCAGCCTGTCGGAGGCGGGGCGGAGGCCACGGTTCCGGCAAAGGGCGTGGCGATCACGACTCCTGTTGCATTCGTTATTCCCACAGACCTCGCACCGCGGCAGTATCGGTTCTGTCGGTACTTCGTAAAGAGCGGCGGCGAGGAGGCCAACGTGTGTGCGTTCGCCTTCGTGGTGAAGGACTGAATCAATCCCTCCCGCCGAACGACTCAGTTTCCGAGGAGTGCCTGCATCTCGGTGATCTCGCGCTGCTGGGTCGCAACGATCTCGTCGGCGAGGGCGAGTACCCGGGGGTCTGAGCCAGTGGTCTTCACCTTCGTTGCCTCGGTCACGGCCCCCTGGTGATGCTCGATCATCATCGTCAGCCACAGTTGGTCGAAGGCGTCGCCGGTGGCGGACGCGAGTTTCTTCATTTCGCCGTCGGACATCATGCCGTCCATCGAGCCCATGTCGTGGCCATCGTGGTCCGCTATCACCGTGGGCTGACCCCAGGAGACGAACCACTGCTTCATCTCGTCGATTTCCGGACCTTGTGCCGCCTTGATCCGCGACGCAAGGTCCAACACCGCAGCGGAGGCCCCGCTACGGGCAGCGAGCGCAAGGTCCGCCATCTCTATCGCCTGCTGGTGATGGGCGAGCATGCCGCGGGCAAAGTCGATGTCGGCGGCGGTTGCGGGTACAGCCCCAGCGACCGTGGTGGTCGGGGCTGCGGCATTGGTGGAGTGCGACCCGTGTCCAGAACAGGACGTGAGGAGCAGCAGTGCGGAAACAAGAACGATCGGGCCAGAACGTGTGAGTCGCATCGTTCCCAAGTGTGCCTCGCCGCCGTGCCCCGAACTACCAACTTGTGACCGATGTCGACGCCGTCTGCACAGCGCTGGGGGATACGGTCAGGTGGTGACCTTGGATACGGCGGTTCTCGTCGACGAGACCATCGATGACGAGGAGATCCGTCCGTCCTGGCGGGGCCAGATCCACCGCTATGCGGCAATTCTCTTCGTTCCGGCATTCGCTCTGCTCGTCGTTCTTGCAGACACCGCAACGGCCCGCTTTGCAATGGTGGTCTATGGCACAGGTGTTGTCACCATGCTGGGTGTGTCGGCGGTCTATCACTCCGGTCGGCTCGGCCCGGCAGGCAAGGCACGACTGAAGCGCCTCGACCACTCGACGATCCTCTTCGGCGTCACCGGCAGTTACACGGGTATCTGCACACTTGCGCTCAGCGGTTCCGCTGAGGTGACGATGCTCGTCTTCGTCTGGTCTGCCGCCGTGATCGGCATCGTGATCCGGATGTTCTGGTTGCACGCACCGAGATGGGTGACCGCCGCCGTGTACATGGTCGTCGGGTGGAGTGCACTCATCGAGATCTCGCCGCTGATGCGGTCGCTGTCGGCCGCCGATACTGCACTGATGATGGTGGGCGGTGGGCTGTACTCGCTCGGCGCCGCCGTGTATGCCACGAAGCGGCCCAACTGGAGCCCGAAACACTTCGGGTTCCACGAGGTGTTCCATGCGCTCGTCGTGGTGGCGGCGGTGCTCCACTTCATCCTCGTCGCAAGGCTTCTGCAGCAGGTGTAATTTCCCCACGTGGCTTCGTTGCCGATCACACCGGCGCCCCAACGTGGTCTGAGCGCAGAGTTCCTCGAACTTCGGTGTCGCTAGGGCGTATGCGGGGTGTTGATCCCGGTGCGCAAGCCGTCACCGACGCTCGAGAACGAGTGCGCCGCCAGCCAGAGGCGCAGCAGGTGCCGGCGCTGTGCAAGATCCTCATCGTCCTCGTAGGCCTCGCGTGAGTGCAGGATGCGCCCGTTGTTCAGCAGCTGTACGTCGCCGGGATGGAACTCCATCGTGAGGTGGAACGCTGGATCGTTGGCGATCGCCTCCAGCAGGTTGAGCGCGTCCACTTGATCGGGAGTGAGCCGTGGAACGTCGGCGTGGCGCTGCGCATCGCGTAGGTACCAGCCGATGTAGAACACGCGTGGGGTGCCACCGTGGTCGGAGATGGGTGGCAGGACGAACCACGGCTTCTCCCCGGGCAACTCCTCGTCCTGACGGTCCCAGTGCATCGGCTCATGGAGCAGCTCGAGCAGGTCGGGCCGGCGACGGAGCATCTCGTTGTAGACGGCGAGCGAGCTCACGATGCGGCTCTCGCCGCCGGAGCGGGCGCCGTGGAGGCAGAGCAGCCCGATGATGTCGGCGCCGTCGGTGTGGAAGTCCTGGCGCGCCCTCGTCCGATACAGGCGAACCTTTCCGGTGCCAGCAGGCAGGCGCTCGTCGCGGATGTGGGTAAGCAGGTCACCCGAGCGGTTCTGTCCCACTGGGCGTCCGAGGTGTGTGCCCAGCCCGAAGTAGGCGAGTTCGGTCTCCTGCTCGTCGAGGTCGTCGACGGGGAATCCGTGGAGAAGCACGAAGCCACGTCCGGTTGCCAGCTCTTCGGTCCACTGGTGAACCGCGTCGGAGAGTCGCGGCAGAGGGAAGTGTTCACGGCTCAGTGTGGACAGCGTGTGCCCCTGCGCAGATGCGCGTCGTGCAGCGGTGCAGAGCTCGTCGCGCTGGTCCGCGGTGAGCGTGACTTCCCACGAACGGTTGTCGACAACGTCGCGGTTGACCCATACAGCGGCACCCCGTTGTGGGTGGCGGCCGGCGTTCATCGAACGATCAGCAGCAGGTGCTCTCGGTGGAGCAACAGGCGCTCGCAGAGGTCTTGATCCCTAGCTGCGTCGGCACGGATAGCGGCATTGACGCCGTGTCGGGCGTGCAGCAGCCATCGGTCGGCGGCTTCATGTCTGCGGCGTCGGCGAGCACGACGTACACCTCCCAAGGAGCCCCGTTCGGGTCGTTCACCCACACCTTGTCCTGCACGGCGTAGCAACACGTCGTGGCCTCCTCGGTGCTCGTGGCGAGCCCGCTAGAGGAGAGTCGTGCAGTTGCTGCAACGACTTCCTCCTGGGTCTCCACCTCGACACCGAGATGATTGAGTGCGTGCACCGTTCCCTCGCCGCGCCCGTCGGGCGATTCGATGAGGACAAGCTTCAGCGGCGGGTCGGCGATGGCGAAGTTCGCATAGCCGGGTCGGCGCTTCGCCGGTTCTGCCCCGAACAGCTTGCTGTAGAACACGACCGCCTCGTCGATGTTGCTGACGTTCAGTGCGAGCTGTACTCGAGACATGAGGACCTCCGACTAGTATCGATGTTCATCGATACGTCGACGATAGCCAATGCATCGACAACTGTCAATGGGAGGACCGCGATGGCGAAGGTCGAACTGGGCTCAGCCCGACGTAAGACGCCGGAGCCGGCGGTCACCTGCTGCGTTTCGTTGCTCGGCGCGCCGCTCGATGAGTCTGTGAATTCGAACCTGGCCGAGGCGTTCAGTGCGCTCGGCGATCCGGTTCGTCTGCGCCTCGTTAGCATCCTTGCCGCCGCGGCGGACGGGGCGGTATGCGTGTGCGATCTCGTTCCGGCAGTGGGGAAGAGCCAGCCAACGGTGTCTCATCACCTCAGGATTCTCGGAAATGCCGGACTCGTGTCCGGCGATCGACGAGGAAAGTGGGTGTGGTACTCGGTGAATCGCGATCGACTTGCGGAACTCCGCTCCGCGCTCAATGATCGCTGACCTACGCAGCCGCGTCGTCAGGGCGCAAGACAGCGGTCGAAGAACGTCTGGATGCCCGAACGATCGATGAGGATCTTCATGCCGTGTTCCGGGTCGCGGGATATGTCGAGCGACGGGCAGAATGCCTCAACAGACCCACAGAAGAAGTGGGGCGAGCCGATAACGCCCCGGCGCTGACCTTCGTGCCAATCGTCGAGCACTTGCTGACGGTCGTCATCGTCCGGCAGGTCGGTACCCACCGTGTTGGCGAGTTCAGCGAGTACCTGCGGGGAAGAGATGTCGAGACCGTGCTCGAAGAGCGCATCCCGCACCGAAAGACTCATCTTCTCTCCGTGTGCGTTGCTGACTCGGTACGCGCGGGCGACGAGCGCAAGTGCCGGCATCGTCGTGGTGGGGAAGGTTGAACGGTTGAAGCCAACGAACAGATCGGGGACTACCTGCTCACGCAGGTGGTGGATGTGTTCCTCGGTCTTGTCCGGGTTCATCGGAGCGTTGTTGACCAGTTCGAGTGGCCACGACCGGACGATCATCGCGACGTCTTCGCGCCCGCGGGCGGCGCGCTGTGCAGCGACGGCCCGGAGGCCGACATGCGCAAATGGGCACCAGATGTCTGCGAACACCTCGATCGTGTGGATGTTCTGTTGGCTCATTCGCTCGACTCCTTCGTCACGCGAGCATACCTAGTGAGGTATCTGTCAATCCGACGCTGTCGGGAGGCCCCTCGTCGGCAACAATGCGGTGGTGGAGCATGCCGCGGACCGCACCGTCACCCGACCTGGAGTGGGCCTCGAGATGCTCGAGCCGCGCCTGCGCAGTCTCCTGCCCGCGGAGCTCTATGCGCCCGTCTGGCTGCAGCCGGACGCCGAGGGGCTCGAACGGGTCTTCGTCCACCTGCGCACACTCCTCCGGATCCTGTACGACCAGATGCCGAGCCACGTCGCGGAGGACCCGCCACCCACCGCCACGACACGGCACGAATGGCAGTCCGGAACGTTGATGTTCACGGACCTTGCGGGCTTCACGCCGTTCATCGAGGCCAACGCAACAAGCGGACGCGCAGGTATCGAACTCGTACACGCCGTGCTGAATCGTTACCTCTCCTCGATGATCGACATCTTCGGGCATGCCGGCGGCAATCTCCTCGAGTTCACCGGCGACGCACTGCTCGTGCGATTCGCGTCTGACGACCGGGAGGACGACACCAGACGGGCGATCAACGCGGGCCTGCGGATGCAGCGTGCGATGGACGCGTTCCGGGGCATCGAGACACCGACGGGTACCGCAACGTTCGGCATGCGTGTGGGCATTCACGTGGGGGAGTTCCTCGCTGCCGACGTTGGTACGCCGCGCCGGCGAGACCACGTGCTGTTCGGTGAAGCCGTGCGTCAGACCAAGAATGCTGAGGGTGCGGGTGAGGTTGGTCGGGTCTGCCTGACGGAAGCAGCGAGGCTGCGTGCGGGTGAACGGTTCCGAGTGGAGCCCGGCAACGACGGGCACGTCCTCGTCGTCGACGACCTCACTGACGACGAGCTCGGTTACTACGACCTGAACCCGCAGGCGCGGCGACCGCGCAATCCGATGCTTCTCGACCGGAGTGTGCCGGCACTCATCGAGGAGATCGGCAACTCGCTCGATCTCGTCGAACCACTCGCTACGTACATGCCGAGGCCCCTGCTCGAGACAATGGTCGAGACCGCCCAGGACCGTCGAATCCCGATGGAAATGAGCGAACCCGTCGTGATGTTCGTGAAGATCGAGGGTGTCGACACCGATCTCGAGCACACCACAGACGAAGCGGTGCACACCAGGGTGCAGGCGTTCTCGTCGCTGTTCGCACGCATCGATGCTGCAGCTGCGGCGCGCGGGGGCATGCTGCGGCGCGTGACGTATCAGGCCACCGGCTCGGACATGCTCGTCTGCTTCGGCGTGCTGAACTCACACACCGACGACCCGCGCCGGGCTGCGTCGATGGCGCTCCTCGTGCCGGGGATCGTGGAGGACGTGCTCTCCGAGGTTGGCGGCAGGCTCGACACCGCGGTGTCGTTCCGCATCGGTATTGCAAACGGACCGGTGTTCGCAGGAGAGATGGGGGTGCAGCTCGGTCGACGCGAGTTCAACCTTGTTGGCGACCCGGTGAACGTCGCTGCGAGACTCGCCGCGAAGGCGACTCCGGGTTCGATCCTGGTCACGTCGACGTTTGCTGCGCATCTCGGCGATTCCTTTGTCCTTACGTCACGAGGGGCAATCAGCTTGAAGGGGAAGTCGGACGCCTCGGAAGTGTTCGAACTCACGTCGACAGCCCCCTAACCCCCGCCGTTCTCGGTCCCCAAACTGCACGTTTTGAGCGTTTTCGGGACCGAGAACAATGGAAGCCTGCGCTTCTCGGTCCCCAAACGGCACGTTTTGAGCATTTTCGGGACCGAGAACGGGAGGATTAGCGGTCTTGCCAGGTGCAGATGCAGGCCTCGTTGCCGTCTGCATCTGCGAGCACCCACCACGAGCGAGCGAACCGATCGGTGACCAACACGCCTCCGGCTGCGAGCGCTGCCTCGAGGCGAGCGGGGGCCTCATCATGGGGAACGCTGATGTCGATGTGGAAGCGGCCGCGCTCGGCGCGAACTGAATCCGTGCGCTGGAACCATACGGGTGGACCAATGCGGAGCGGATCGAACAGTGCCCCACCGATCTCGCGGTACCCGAGCACCGCTGCCCAGAACGGGCGGATCCGATCTGCGTCCACGGTGTCGATAGCGATCTCAACGGCCTGCGCTGCGCGGGGCTCGCTGCGTGCCCCGGCCTGCTGCGCGAGTCCGGAGACGAGACGAGCCAGATCAACATCGTGATGGCTCGTGCCGTTCAGCACGTGCGTGGTTGACACGACATGCACCACGTCGGGGTAGCGGAGGTCGATCGCCGGGTGGTGATCGGCTGCGTCCGCAAGCAGCGCTACGTCGGCAGCAAACGCCGCCGCTGCTGCAAACGATCCGAGTCGGAACGTGGCGTGCAGGCCGCCGAGCGCGTACCGCCAGTCATCGAGTCCCTCGAGGGTCGCGAACTCCTCGGCTCCAATTTCGATGTAACGCACGTCTGCTGAAGGGTTCAGTGTGCGGAGGAGACTGTCTCGCGGATGGCAGTGGGCTCATTCGGCGCTGCCGACGAAGTCGAAACGGGCTTGGCCACCGTGTTGCGGTCATTGAACAGGTAGGCGGCCAGGATCGGCACGAGGTAGACGAAGTACGCAATGACCCGGATGCGCTCAGGCTCAGCCGACCACCCGAAGAAGCCCTTCAGGAAGTCGTAGAGGTTGCCGTCGGCAAAGGGCCCCGACGCCACGGTCCAGGTGGGGTCGATGAGCCACCCGGACTCGAATCCGAACAGTTCACGGAACTCATGGAACGCCTTGCCGAACAGGCCAGCAGCGAAGAGGATGAGCAACACGCCGGTGATGTTGAAGAAAATCCGCATGTTGATCTTTGCGCCACCGAGGTAGGTGAGCCAACCAAGAACAGCAGCGATCGCCAGACCGATGAGCCCGCCCACGACGACGTCGGTTCCGGTCGCGGCGCCGCCGTCTGCCTGAGCGCTCAGGAGGAAGAGCACCGTCTCGAGACCCTCGCGGACCACGGCAACAAAGGCAATGAACACGACTGCTTTGGCACTGGTGGCGAGGTCGAGTTTGGCACGCAATTCGCCGCCGAGGCTGCGTGCGTTCTTGCGCATCCAGAAGATCATCCACGTGAGGACACCGCACGCCACGAGCGCGATGCTGCCCTCGACTGCTTGCTCAGACTTGCCGTGAAGGCCGCCCACCAGTGCATTGACGATGATGCCGATGACCAGACACAGGCCGGCGGCAATCGCAGTGCCGATCCAGACCTGTCTCACGGCGGCTTTGCGGCCCGTGCGAACGAGGTAGGTGGCAAGAATGGCCAGGACGAGGGAAATCTCGAATCCCTCGCGCAGCGTGATCAGCAGTGAAGCACCCATGGCGGATGATGTTAGGGCCGCCTAACAGAATTCGTCAACCCTCCCCGTCGCGGAATTTCTCCGGGGTTGCTGGTTTCGGGGTACCGGCCTTGACTAACCCAATGCTTGGAACGTCCTCCCTGCGCCGCGTTGGCCTTGCCCTGCTGACGGGCGCCCTGTTCGTTGTCTCGATGTCGGCGTGCGGCAGTCCGGAACGACAGGTCACCGTGATCACCATCGACGTGCCCCTCGAGTCCGTTGACCGTGTCTTGCACAAGGTGGGACCCGAGTCACGCTCGCTCTACGGGTGGAACCACCTCGTCGGCAAGGGGACGGCCAATGGTGAGCCGATCGAGGTGGAGATGCTCGGCAACGTGGACTACACCTCGGGCGCCGGACTCTTCGACGGTTTCGTGACGTTCAAGTGGGCGGACCAAGAGATCGGCGTCAAGATGGTCGATGGCCGGGCGGCCCCGCAGGCCGGCACGAAGGTCACCAAGTTCTCCGCACTGCTGCGGGTCATCGGTGGCACTAGTGCGTGGGAGACCGCGAGTGGGCGCGGCACATTCACGGGGGAACGTGATGCCGACATTGGCACCACCGTGGTCAGCCACTTCGTACTGCGCATCGAGCAGTAGGGTTGCGTCGTGGCCGACAAACCTGTGATCACTATCCCTGCTGGAAACCCCCCGAGCGAACTGCTCATTGAGGACGAGATCGTCGGCGACGGAGACGAAGCGACGGTCGGCAAGCGCGTAGTGGTGCACTATGCGGGTGTGGCCTGGAGCACGGGGCGTGAGTTCGACGCCAGTTGGAACCGGGGAGACACCTTCGATTTTCGACTGGGTGCCCGTGAGGTCATCGAGGGTTGGGATCGCGGCGTGAAGGGTATGAAGGTGGGTGGACGTCGTCGTCTCACCATTCCGCCGGACCTCGGCTACGGAAGCCGTGGTGCTGGTGGCGTCATCAAGGGCGGCGAGACACTCGTCTTCGTCGTCGACCTCGTAGCGGTTCGCTGATCGCACGCCGGGTGTGATGGCCGGAGCCGTTCGCCTGACTAGCGCCCGTTGAGCCGGTCGTCTTTCTCGGCTGCCTTGACTGCGTATCCCAAGATGATCGACGGAGCGAGCAGCACTGCACCCGCAATGAGCGTGCCGATCACCGTGACGGCGATGCCTGCGTGGAAACCGATGCCGAAGCCGATGAAGAACACGGCGAGGGCAACGCCCCAACACAGGTAGCCGACGCGGTTCGCGATAAGCACCCACTTGGCAACTTGAGCACGCCGCTCGCGCACGGGATCGGGGGCTACGGGCGTACCGGACATGGCGATGAGCGTACGGCGATTAGAGGTCGGCCGGCAGGAGTCGGTTGACGTTCTGGTACACGAAGTAGAGCACGACGAGGAACGGCACTGCGGCCACAATGACGCCGAGCCACCAACGACGAGTGCGCCGAGCGAGGAGCCAGCCGCCAACAACGACTGCTGCATCGAGTAGGCCCCAGCCAACGACGTGCCACCATGCTGCGGAGTCCGTGAACCAACCGTGCGAGAGCTGTTGATTGTCTCCGCCGACGAAGAAGTCCGTGCTCACGGTGTCCGGATCGGGCGACTCAACGACCTCGCTGGACGTGGGTTGAGAGGTGGCAAGGGTGGAGGTAGCAGCGGAGACGGTACTGGACGACGCGGTACTGCCGCCCGGCGTCGCGACGCTCGCTGCGGTTGTTGCCGTCGCTGTCGTCGTGGTGGCAGGCACCGTTGTTGTTGTGACCGGCGTCGGGTCGATGTTCGGTGGCTCAACGGTCCCCGAACGAGCAGTGTCGAGCGTGGCCACCACGACGATGCGCTGTTTTGCCGAGTACTTCGGGTGACACGAGGTGAGGGTGAGCGTGGCGATGGTGTCGTCGATGGTCTCGATCACCGAACCGGAAGTGGCTGACACCACACGAGGCAGGCTGGACACGACGTACACGTAACGCTGGTTGGTGAGGGTGTCCACCACGATGTCGTCACCGATTACCAGACGATCGATGTCGAACAATGGAGCACCGAACGTGGTCCGATGTCCGGCAAACGCGCTGTTGCCCAACTGCCCGGGGAACGGCGTTCGGGGGTAGTGGCCGAGTCCCTTCTTGAGGTCTTTCGTCGCTACTCCCGACACTGCGTAGACGCGCTTGTGGATCTTCGGGATCGAGATGATGGCCAGTGCGTCACCCGGCGCCGGGCGCGGCCAGCGCGTGCGCTTCTTGCCGGTGTTGGGGAACGTGGTTGGGGTGACGAGCACGCCCGTTCCCGTGCCATCAGGAAGTTCCGAGGATGCGTCGGTGGTCTGTGTAGCGGTGTCGTTGGGGGCGAGCGTGTCGTCAGTTGTTCCGGAAGTACCGAGCAGTTGTTCCTGCGCGTCGCGGAACTGCTTTGCAAGGTCGTCCTGATGCTGCTGGTACTCGATGCCGGTGCCCCAGAGCTGATACGCAACGAAACCGAACATGAGCAAACCGATCGCGAGCAGAATCCGCCCGGTGCCTCCCACCCAGAAGCGCCAGTCGCGGGAGCGAGGTTGGCGCTCGGGGGGCGCTGCAAGATCGGAAGTGTCGTGCTCGGTCATAGGCCGGGAGGCAGAAGTCGGTTGATGTTCTGGAAGAAGAAGTACAGCACCACGACAAAGGGTGCTGCAGCAATGGCAGCAACCAGAATCCTGCGCCGGAAGCGCACACCGAGGAAACGGGCCGCAACGGCGATGGCGGTGAGAAGGAGTCCCCACAAGATGATGTGCGGCCAGGCGGCGGTGTCCTTGAACCAACCTGCAGCCAACTGTGTGGCGTCGCTCGACTCCACCTCACCGTCGCCCGCAAGCGTGTCGGAGGTTGGCGCTTCCGATGCAGCAACAGTCGTCGATACCGTGCTGTCGGGCTCAGCGGTTGCCATCGTGGTGGAGACCGCACTCGATGCCACGGCAACCGTGGTGGTTGTCGCAACGGTGGTGGTGGCGTAGGTCTTGGTGCGAGCTCCGACCGGACTGCTCGCCTCGAGGTTCAGGTGTGCACGCACGATGAGCCGGCGTTTGGTGGATCGCTTCGGGTGGCACGTGGTGAGTGTGAGCAGCGCAGCCTTCGGGTCCTCGGGCTGCGCGAGCACGCCGACGTTTTCCGGACGGATGATCTCCTGGGAATCGACGATGTACTCGAAGTGACCGCCGTCAGCGGTGTCGATGAGGATCGGGTCGCCGACCTTCAGGCGATCGATGTTTTCGAACGGTGCGCCGTACGTGGTGCGGTGACCGGCAAGCGAGGCGTTGCCGTACTGGCCGGGCAGAGCCGTGCCGGGGTAGTGGCCCACGCCACGCTTCAGGTCAACGAGGCGAACGCCGGATACGACATACAAGGTGGTGCCCGACAGGGTGGGGAACTTGAGTGCCGCGAGTACGTCACCCTCGCCGACACGGGGCCCGCTGGGCAGTGTGGTGGTTACGGCAGGAGCGACGGTGGACGCCTCGGTGTCGGTTTTCTGTGGGGTCGCTGCCGTCGTGGTGGGGGCGGCCGAGGTCTGTGCCGTGGCAACAGTTCGCCGGAAGTCCTTGGCCAGATCCGCCTGGTTGGCCCGGAACTCGATACCGGTGCCCCAGAGTTGGTACGCAACGAACGCGAGGATGAGCAGGCCCAGCACGATGAAGCAGCGACCCACGACGCCGAGGGCCCAGCGCCAGTCGCGGGTGGGGCGGGGAGCAGGCGTGGAGTGTTCGTCCGCGCCGGCAGTATTCACAGCATGCGAACCTACCGTTCCGGGTCGTCCGGGCGTGGGCAGGGCGAGGCAGCGTCATGCGAGCGCGGCCGATCCGACCCCGGACAGCGGTCTGTGCAGTTGCCTCCGGTACCGTCGTCGGTCGAATGGTGTCCCCGGACAATGCCGAACCGACCCGGTCTGCCGGTCCCGTGGTGTCGCTGCGCGACGTCGTGGCTGTCCTCGGTCGCTTCCCGGCCCTCGCCGGGGCCTCCCTTGATGTCGAGCCGGGCGAGGTGCTGCTCCTGAAAGGGCCCAACGGAGCAGGAAAGACCACGCTGTTGCGCCTCTGCGCCGGACTCGTTCCCCTCGCCCGAGGCGAGGCGGAAGTGCTCGGCCACAACATGCGCACCGAACGCGACGCGATCCGGCGTCATGTAGGGCTCCTTGGACACCAGAACGGGCTGTACGCCGACCTCTCCGTCCGGGAGAACGTTCGTTTCTGGGCGCGAACTGCCGGCGCTTCCGCCGAGGAGATCGATGCCGCATTGGCGCAGTTGGGGCTCGATGGTCGACTTGCGTCAGTAGCCGCTGGACGGCTGTCGGCTGGGCAGCGTCGCCGTACGGCGCTCGCTTGCCTCATCGCTCGACGTGCCCGCTTGTGGTTGCTCGACGAACCACATGCAGGACTCGATGCCGACGGGCGGGACCTGTTGGATGACGTGATCCGGCGAGCGGTGCGCTCGGGCGCAACCGTGCTCGTGGCCTCCCACGAGCTTGACCGTGCTCAGGCCCTCGCCACACGCATGGTGACCGTTGCCGGCGGTCTCGTCTACACCGAACAGAACGCCAATCCGAGCGGTGCCCAGCCGGGAACGGTGAACTGAGATGTGGCAAACCGCCCGCCTCGTGGCCGCAAAGGACCTGAACATCGAGTGGCGAAGCCGTCAGGTCACCAATCAGGTGCTCCCCTTCGCCGGGCTTACGCTGGTGCTCTTTGCCTTTGCGCTCGATCGCGACGACATCACGGCCCGGGTGGCGCCGGGCCTGTTCTGGCTGGCCACCACGTTCAGCCTCATTGTGCTGGTGCAACGCGCGTTTGCCGTCGAGACCTCGGACGGGGCACTCGACACGCTTCGCGTGGCCGGAGTGGATCCCGCTGGCATCTATCTGGGCAAATCCCTGGCTCTCGCGGCCCAACTCATCGTGCTCGAGGCCCTGCTCCTGCTTGGGGTCATCGTCTTTTACGCCTCGCACATCCGGCCGGCGGGCATCGTCCTCGTCATCATTACTGCACTCCTCGCGACCTGCGGTCTGGCGTTCGTCGGTACGCTCTACGGTGGCCTTGCTGCCGGTGCGAAGGGTCGGGAGACATTGCTCCCGCTCCTGCTGCTCCCGGTGGTAGCGCCCGTCCTTATCGGGGCCACCCGAGCGTTCGAAGCAGCGTTCGGAACTCGAGGGGGCGCTGGTATCCGAGCAGGTGTCGAGATCTCCGATGGCTGGCCATGGGTCGGCATGCTGGCGATCTTCGCTGCGGTGTTCGGTGCCGCTGGAGTGCTGGCCTTCGGGCCGCTACTGGAAGAAGCCTGATCCATGTCCGCCACGGTGCCCAACATCCAGAGCCAGCAAGGTGTCGATGCCTCATGGGTGTCGCGTCGCTGGCGGGGTATCACGTCCACCGGCTTCAGCCGCTTCCTCGGCATTCTCGCCATCGTCCTCACGGTGTGGCTGGTGCTGTTCGGCCTCATCTTCTCCCCGCCGGACATCACGCAGCAGAGTTCGGTTCGCATCATGTACATCCACGTACCAACCGCGTGGGTTGCCTACCTGGCGTTCGGTGTTACCGGTCTGTCCTCGGCGATGTACCTGTTCCGCAAGAAACATTCGCTCATCTGGGACCGATTTGCCGGTGCATCTGCCGAGGTCGGCGTGATGTTTATGGGTCTCACGCTGGTCACCGGTGCGCTCTGGGGACGTCTCACCTGGGGTGTGTACTGGGCATGGGACGCACGGCTCACCACCACTGCGTTTCTCTTTGTGACCTACGTGGGCTATCTCGCAGTTCGTCGGCTCGGCGGCAGCCATCACGCCAGGGCCCGCCGGTCGGGTGTGCTCGGACTGCTTGCCGTCCTCGAGATTCCCTTGGTGCACTTCAGCGTGAAACTCTGGCGCTCGCTCCATCAAGAGGCGTCGGTAGCTAACCCCAGTGGCGACGTGAAGATGGACGGCCTCATGCTGTTCTCGCTCTTCGTTGGGCTGATCGCATTCAGTTCGTTGTACTTCTGGCTGGTGCTCCACCGACAGCGTGTGATGTATCTGGAAGACCGTTACGAGGACGCCGATCTCGACACCGCACTCGCCGAGCGGCGTGCCGAATCCACAGGAGGAAGCCATGGATGACGCCGGCTTCATTTTCACCTGCTACGGCGTGACGCTTGGGGCAGTCGCCCTCTACATCGGATTGCTGCTCCGTCGCGCACGTCGCAATGGTCGGACGGCCAAGGCCGAGGAACTTCCCTGGACGTGACCGACAGCAGCAACCCGGGTTCCGACGACACCAGTGTCGATGTTGAGGGCGACCTCAACGCTGGCCTCAATCTGTCGCCAAGGACCGAGACCTCCAAGCCGAAGCGCAGTTCGAAGCGTCGATGGGGGCCGATCCTCGTGCTCGTGCTCGTCGTCGCAGCGGGCGCCATCGTCATTACGCAGTTCCTCGGGAAGTCGCTCGACTACTACTGCAACGTCGACGAGGTGGGCGTCAAGGCCACGTGCTCCGGCGAGCGCAGCCTCCGCGTTCAGGGCACCGTCGAGAAGGGTTCTCTCGCGAAGGAAGACACCCAGACCAAGTTCATCATTGCGTTCAATGGCAAGACGATGGCCGTGGTGTACGACGGAGATCCTGGCGGGAAGTTCCAGGAGTGCATTCCTGTAGTGGTTCGGGGTCGCCTGTCCGGTGACACGTTCCTCGGCAACGAGGTCGAGGTGAAGCACTCGAACGAGTACGCGTCCCAGAACAAGGAACGACTCGATACAACCTCGGCGACCACCTGCCCGCAGGCCGGCTGATTCATGTTTGCGTCGGTCAACGGCGATATCGGCAATGCTGCGCTGATTCTCGGTCTTGCCTCGTCCGCGTTCGGCGCGTTCGCGATGGTGACAAGCGTTCGCACCCGGTCTCTTCGTCTCGCTCGTACTGGGCTCCGCTATGCCTGGGTTATCCTCGGTGTTGCGGTGCTCGCCTTCGCGATGCTCGAACGGGCGCTTATCACGCGCGACTTCAGCCTGAAATACATCCAACAGGTGGGCAGTCGTGGTACCCCTGCACTGTTCAACGTCACTGCGGCCTGGAGCGCGCTTGAGGGCTCGATCCTGCTCTGGGTGCTCGTACTCGGCGGCTTTATCGCTGCTGTTGCCATGCGCTACCGCCAGCGTCTTGATGATCCGCTGGTGGCATGGGCGCTAGCGATCCTGTTCCTCATCGCAGCGTTCTTCTTCATCCTCACGCTGTTCCCGGCGAACCCGTTCCGAGCGGGCCCACCAGGGGTCACCGACGGCCCCGGGCCCAACCCGCTCCTGCAGGATCACATCCTTGTGCTGTTCCACCCGCCGTCGCTCTACCTCGGCTACGTGGGTATGAGCGTGCCGTTCGCCTTCGCCATGGCGGCGCTCATCACGGGTCGCGTGGGCGAGGGATGGCTGCTTGAGACTCGGCGTTGGACGCTGATGTCGTGGGGCTTCCTCACCGTTGGCATCATCCTCGGTGGTTGGTGGGCCTACGAGGTGCTCGGCTGGGGTGGCGTGTGGGGATGGGACCCCGTCGAGAACGCCAGCTTCATGCCGTGGCTCACCGGCACGGCGTTCATCCACTCGGTGTTGGTGCAGGAACGACGCGGGATGCTGCGCGTCTGGAACCTCTCGCTCCTCGTTGCCACGTTCAGCCTCACGATCCTCGGCACCTTCCTCACCCGTTCCGGCGTACTCAACAGCGTGCACGCGTTCAGCGAGAGCGACATCGGGCCATATCTACTCACCTTCTTCGCAATCGTGCTCGTGTCATCCATCGGGCTGATCGGGTGGCGCGGCGATCGTTTGCGTTCGCCCGGTGCCATCGACTCACCCGTGTCTCGTGAGGGTGCATTCCTCGCGAACAACGTGTTGTTCGGTGTGTTCACCTTCGTGGTGCTCCTCGGCACGGTGTTCCCACTGCTGGCCGATGCCCTGCAGAACCGCAAGGTGAAGGTTGGAGCGCCGTACTACGACCGGCTCACCGGTCCGCTCGGTCTCTGCCTCCTCACGCTTATGGCGATCGCTCCGGTGCTCCCGTGGCGCAAGGCGAGTCAGGAACTGTTGCGCGACCGGTTGTTCTGGCCCGCGTGTTGCGGCATCGTTGCGCT
>CANIBN010000007.1 GCA_947465505.1 Acidimicrobiales bacterium
CCTCGACGGTGTGCTGGAACGCCGTGACATCGAAATTGCCCTCTTCGTCGAGGTACTTCAGCAGGTTGATCGAAGCAAGGTTGCACGCCGAATTGTCGAGGTGCATGTACTCCGAGCACGGGTTCGAACCATTGATCCGACCGGTGTTGTGTGCGGTGTGCCACTTGTTGATCGTGCTGTCGAACTGCAGACCCGGGTCTGCGCACTCCCAGGATGCCTGTGCAATTTCGCGCCACAGGTCTCGGGCGCGCATGGTTCGCACGATGGATCCGTCGGTGACGGCCCGCAGGTGCCAGTCCGCGTCATCGCGAACAGCCTGCATGAACTCGTCAGTAACACGAACCGAGTTATTGGCGTTCTGGTACTGGATCGAGAACGAGTCGGTGCCGTCAAGGTCCATGTCGAAGCCGGCATCACGGAGCACGCGAGCCTTGCGCTCTTCTTTGACCTTGCACCAGATGAACTCTTCGACATCGGGGTGATCGACGTTGAGGATGACCATCTTGGCGGCACGGCGGGTCTTGCCACCGGACTTGATCGTGCCGGCCGAGGCATCGGCGCCACGCATGAAACTCACCGGACCAGAGGCCGTACCACCGCCCTGGAGCAGTTCCTTCGAGGAACGGATGCGGGAGAGGTTGATACCTGCACCGGAGCCACCTTTGAAGATGGTGCCTTCCTCGCGGTACCAGTTCAAGATGGAGTCCATCGTGTCGTCTACCGACAGGATGAAGCACGCGCTGGCCTGCTGGGGAACGCCCTTCACACCGATGTTGAACCAAACCGGACTGTTGAAGGCCGCGCGCTGGGTAACGAGGATGAACTTCAACTCGTTGCGGAACGACTCCGCCTCGTTGGCATCGACGAAGTAGCCGCCCTCGACACCCCAATTGGTGATGGTGTCGGCGACACGGTCGATGACCTGACGAAGTGACGACTCACGCTCGGGGGTGCCCAGAGTGCCACGGAAGTACTTCTGCGCAACGATGTTCGTTGCGTTGAGCGACCAGCCGACCGGGAACTCGACGTCGAGCTGCTCAAAGGCAACCGAGCCGTCCTTCCAGTTGCTGATACGCGCATCACGGCGCTCCCACACGACCTCGTCGTATGGGTGTGTTCCCGGGGAGGTGAAATGCCGCCCAATACCGATCCCGAGCTGCTCCGGCGCGACCGCCATGCTGTGATTCCTTTCGTTCCGTTCCCGCCCACGGACGTTCCGTGGCTCGTGCACCGACCCGCCACTATCTGGGTCGTTATGTGTTTCCAGTGACGGGGACTCCCCCGAAACCACGTCGCTGAGTGGATTGAGATTACAGCAGTGTAGTTACAGCCGTGTCAACACTTGTTTGCTGCCGCGTGACGGAATCTCGCCCGGCCTCACCCACAGGGCTCTGGCCTGCCTGAACGTCCACGGCGGGGGCGCAGGTTCAGGACCGAGATCCCACGACGAAGCCTCCCTCAAAACCCGAAGGTGCGGCGCCGCCCCGTCTGCCGCGGCCCCCGCCGCAAACGTTCTTGCGTGCGTAACCCTAGAGACATTCGCCTGTGGGGAGAAAGAGGGAAAACCCGTGAATTTCCCTGTGGATACCCTGTGCCCAAGCCGCCTGGCCGATCGCCTGCGGGCGCCGTCCACACCCCTATCCACAGCCCCGGGTGTGGATATTGGGGATAGGTGCTTCAATCGTGGCGTGCAGCGCTTGTTCCCCACGCCTGAGGTTGGCATCGACCCCGCCGACCTGTACGGCGCGTTGGTGCGTCCTCGACCTACCGACCGGCCGTGGGTGGAACTGTGCATGATCACGAGCGTGGACGGCACCACAACCGCAGGTGGTACGTCGGGAGCGCTCGGCAGCACCACCGATACGGCGGTCTTGGCCGCCCTGCGGAGGAGCGCTGACGTGATCATCGTGGGTTCCACCACCGCACATGCCGAGCGGTACCGGGCGCCCAAGAAGTCCGGCCAGCGAGTCGGTGTGGTGACCGCCTCGGGCAACATCGATCCCACACTGCCCCTGTTCGACTCTGGAGCGGGCTTTCTCATCACGACGCGAGACGCACCGTCGCACGGGCTTGACGTGATCCGATCGACCACGACAGCAGTCGACCTTTCCGGAGCGCTCGCACAACTCGACGTCGCAATGGTGCACGCCGAAGGTGGGCCGACGCTCAACGCCGCACTGCTCGCGCTCGACCTCGTGGACGAAGTGAACCTCACGATCGCACCGCAATTGGTGGGTGGAGCAGGTCATCGACTCGCCGCGCCGAGCCCTGACGAGCTACCACGGCACCTTGAACTTGCTCATGTGTGCAACGACGGCAATTACCTGTTTCTGCGTTACGTCCGGGCGATTCAGCGCGGCAGCACAACACGCTGACCGACCTCGAGCGACGGTCCGCCGTTCAGTCGAACGAGCTTGCGAATGGTCGAGGTGAGGTCACCCGAGGGCTTCAATGCTCGAGCGATGACCCACATGGTGTCCCCACGCTGAGCCACGTACGTGCCTCCGGGCACGACAACCTGACCGCGCAAGGTTCCGGCAGCGTCGTCTGAAACCGCTGAAGGAATCTTCTGTTCCGACAGCGGAACCGCCGGCAATACAGCGTCGCTGGTGGCGTTGATCTGACGCACCAGGAACGACCCGGCCGCCAGAACCGCCACCAAGAGCAGCACAGCAGCGAGGCGACGCTTCACGTAGACCGAACTGCTCAGGCGACGGCTCCCCGAAGCCGCACCGCCCACGATCAACTGCAGACGAACCGGAGGATTGGGGTTCTCCCACGTGCGACGGTACTCGACGGGTTCGATCCTGAGCGGCAGTGCCATGGCTGATCCTTCCTGACCTGATGGGAACGTTCGTTCCCCAAACGACTGTTCGTAGTGTGCCCGAACGACCGTTCGACGTCAACCTCGAAGGGGAACAAAAGTTTGTCGAACCTCTGTTTGCTCTGCGAACTACCGTTCCCCTAGGATGCAGCCATGCGAGCAACCGGCCTCACTCCCCGCCAGCGCGAGATCCTCGAATACATCGAGTTGAGCATCAGCGAACGCGGGTTTCCCCCGTCCGTGCGAGAAATCGGCGAGGCAGTTGGACTGAACTCTCCCTCGACCGTGCACAACCACCTCGAGACCCTGAGCCGCCTTGGCTACCTCGTGCGAGATCCAGCCAAACCACGAGCCATGCTCGTCCGCTACGACTCGGGCTCGGGTGCAGCACTCGAACGTCGCCCGGTTCGTCACGTTCCCCTCGTGGGTTCCGTAGCGGCCGGGGTGAACGTGCTCGCGGAGGAGAACGTCGAAGAGGTCCTGCCCCTGCCGCTCGACTTCACCGGCGACGGAGAGTTGTTCATGCTGAAAGTACGCGGCGACTCCATGATCGACGCAGGAATCCTCGACGGCGACTACGTCGTTGCACGTCAGCAGAGCGAGGCTCGTAACGGCGACACCGTCGTGGTGGGCATCCCTGGCGACGAGGCAACGGTGAAGACGTGGCAGCGAAAGGGCAACAAGGTGACGCTCATCCCGCACAACAGCCGATTGTCACCGATGACCTTCGATGCCGGCGAGGTGGAGATCTACGGCAAGGTCGTCACCCTCATGCGCCGTCTCGACTGACGAACCCCGCTCGCTCAGCAGCCGCGCTCGAGCAAACCCCGAAGCGCAACGAACGTGCGCTCAATCGGCGCCCTCTCCACTCGCTCGTCACGCATGTGTGCGAGTGTCGCATCACCGGGGCCGTAGTTGGTTGCGGGAACGCCGTGTTCGGCGAACCGTGCAACATCTGTCCAGCCGAGCTTCGCATTCACCGCAAGCGAGTTCTGTTCGACGAGCGCACGCAACAACGGGTGCGAGAGACCGGGCTGTGCCGCCTGGGAAATATCGTCGATCGCAATCTCGTCGTCGGGTTCGATTACCGGTGCGAGCAGCGCCATGATTGCCGCCATCGCATCGTCTGAGTTCCGATCTGGTGCGAAGCGGTGTGCGATCAGCACCCGAGCCGCATCGGGAACCACGTTGCCGGCGATGCCGCCCTCAACGCGAACGGCCTGGAGCGACTCACGATACGTGCAGCCATCAACCACCGGGTCTCGTCCCGGCCACGCATCAAGCAGGGTCAGCACCTCGCCGAGGCGGTGAATGGCGTTACGCCCCATCCACGGTCGAGCGGTATGGGCCCGAACACCTTTGAGCGTGAGCCAGAAGCGCAAGACGCCCTGGCACCCGGCTTCTATCTCGCCGTTGGTGGGCTCACCGAGCAGTGCTACGTCACCGACGAGCAGATCAGGGCGCTCCTTGAACAGTCGCTGGAGGCCGTTGTGTTCGGCCGCCACCTCTTCGGCTTCGTAGAACACGTAGGTCACGTCCGGAACGGGATCGCTCACCGTGCACGCCAGTTCGAGCATCACGGCAAGACCCGACTTCATGTCAGCGGTGCCACATCCCCAAAGCACGTCGCCTTCTCGCCTGCTCGGGACGTTGTCTGCGATCGGCACGGTGTCGGTGTGACCCGCAAGCACCAGTCGCATCGCTCGGCCAAGGGTGGAGCGGGCGACGAGGTTGTTGCCTACCCGATCCACGGTGAGCCACGGTGCACGGGTGCGCAACTGGTGCTCAATCCAGTCGGTGATCGCCTGTTCGTCATGGCTCTCGGACCGAATGTCGACCAAGGTGGCCGTCAGCGCGAGCAGGTCTGTCGTCATCGCCCGGCCATCGTCAGAGCGCTGCGCCGTGGTCGCGGAGTACCTCGTTGAGTTTCGACTTCTCGTGTCGCTCGCCCGGCTCCAGAGCCTTCACAAGCAGGACACAAGGCATGCCGAAGTCTCCACCAGGAAACGTGCGCACCCGAGTGGCGCTTACCGCAACGGTCCACGGAGGCACGATGCCCCGGGAGACCTCACGACCCGACCAGGCCTCCACGACGGGGATCGACCCGGTGAGAATGCAGCCTGCGCCAAGGACAGCGCCCTCCCCCACCCGGGCACCCTCGGCGACGATGCAGCGACTACCAATCAGGCACTCATCACCGACGATCACCGGGGCCGCCTGCGGCGGTTCGAGCACGCCACCGATGCCCACTCCACCGGAGAGATGCACGTTCTTGCCGATCTGGGCGCATGAGCCAACCGTGGCCCACGTGTCAACCATCGAGCCCGAGCCCACGTAGGCGCCGATGTTTACGTAGCTCGGCATCATCACGACGCCGGGTTCGAGATGAGCGCCCCAACGTGCACTCGCGCCGGGCACCACCCGCACACCGGCGGCCTGATAGTTGCGCTTCAGCGGGATCTTGTCGGCGTATTCGAACGGCCCCAACTCGGTGGTCTCCATGGTGGAGAGCTTGAAAAGGAGCAAGATCGCCTGCTTCAGCCATTGATGCACCACGACGTCGTCACCAACCAGTTCAGCCACCCGGGCCTGACCGCTGTCGAGCAGCTCGATCGCTTCCTTGACGGTTGAGTAGGCGCCTGCGTCGCCGGCCTTCAGGCTGTCGCGGGTGGCCCAGAGTTCTTCGATGCGGGTCTGCAGCGTGGTCATCTCAGTTGTGTTCCTCTTCGGAGTCGGGGGGTGGTACCGGCCGCTGCGACGTTAGGGGACGCGTCGGCGGCGGAGGTGTCTGCCGTTCCCAGCCGGTACTCGGCATCCGCTGAGTCGGGGCGGGGCTGGAGATGGATCCGCTCTCGTCCTCAGAACTCACGATGGGGGGCAAACCCGGGCCCTGCTGTACCGGATGGGGCTGAACCGGATGGGGCTGAGCCGGACGGGGCTGGGCAGGACGCTGCACCGGCGGTGGCGACTGTTGGGGTTGCCGAACCGTGGGCGGCGGTGCTTGTGGCGCTCGTCCCTGAATCTGCGGGTTGGTACGCGCAGCGGGCTGACCAGGTTGACCCGCCTGACCGGGACGCTGCCCGGCCTGGCCCGGGCGAGGACCGCCAGGCTGCACCGGCCGTTGACCGCCCTGCTGCGGGGTTCGCGCTACCGGCGGAGCGGTGGCTGGTCGGGGACCCTGAGCCGGGTACGGCGCCTGCTGCGCCGGATAGCCCGCAGCCGGCGCCTGCTGCCCGTAACCCGCGTAACCCTGGCCGTAGCCGCTGCCGCTGTACCCGCCGGCCGACGAGGCGCCACCCTGTGCCAGGCCAAGCAGAACCGCCCCAACGCCAAACACCACGCCCACTAATCCAACGACGAGGGCGAGCAGCGATGACTGCTTGTTGATGGCCTGACCCACCCCGATCGCGAACGGTAATCCGGTGTCTGGGGAGGCGACCTCCAGTCGGTAGTCGCCCACGGTTCCTACCGTCACCTGACGGTAGGGCTCAGCGACGACACCGCCAGCCTTGACCACCGCAGAAGCCACCGGCGCGCCGAGTTTGAGCGACTTGCCGTCCGAATTGGTCAGCCTCAGTCCGATCTCCGGCGGGTTCGGGTCTGCTGCAATCGGCACCACATCGGACGTAGAGCAACCGTCATTCGCGCCGTTGATGCGAACGGTGCCCTTGGACACGTAATACAGCGTGTACACGCCCGGCTTATCGAACGTGAGGTCCGTGACACAACCCGACAGGGCGCCGGACTGGGCGCTGAGGTTCTTCACCTTCGAGGAGAACGAATTCTTCCCCGACACGTAGATCGCCCCACCTGCGACGATGCCGAGCAATACGAGGATGACGCCTGCTACGAGCAGAGCGCCTCCAGCGCGGCGTGCTGTGGGGTAGCCGGGCTGCTGGTACTGCCCGGCCTGATACGGATTCTGTTGGTACGCACCAGGCTGGTACGACATCAGCGGTTGCCTCCCGGGCCGACCCCGAGCCTCGTTCCGACAAGGGCCAGTTTGTCATCTGGTTGCACCACCGCAACCCGAACGTTCTGGGCACCACCCGCTCCGTAGAAGTCACCGGGGCTCACCAGTGCCCCGCCCTCCCGAGCCAGTCGCTCGGCAAAGGCCCAGCCATCTTGGGCATCGAACCAGAGGTAGAAGCCACCTGCCGGAAGTTCGATGTCGATACCCGACCACCTGCTGAGCACGGTCGCCATAGTGTCGAGGCGCCTCAGGTAGATGTCGCGCTGCACCATGACGTGGTCGTCGTCAGCAAGCGCCACGGCTGCGGCCGCCTGTGCCGGTCCGGGCACCATCATGCCAACGTGCTTTCGGACCTCTTTGAGGTACTCGACGATCTCGGCATCACCGGCGTAGAAGCCCACGCGGAGACCAGCGAGGTTTGACCGCTTCGACACCGAGTGCACCGCCACCACGCCCTCGAGACCGTGCTCGAGGATCGTGCGACCACGTCCGTTCCAGGTGAACTCCACGTAGCACTCGTCGCTGAACACCGGCACTCCGTGCTTGCGGCCCCACGCCGCGGCAGCGCCGAGGTCGTCAAGCGCGCCGGTGGGATTGCTCGGGCTGTTCACCCACAACACCAAGGCTCGTCGTGCATCGTCATCGCTGATGGCGGAGAGGTCGAGGCCGCCCGAGGGCAGCGGCGGAATGGCGACGGCGCGGCAGCCGGCGAGGATGGCACCCATCTCATAGGTTGGATAGGCCACCGCGGGGTACAGCACCGTGTCACGAGACGGCGTGCGCAGTTTGAGCCACTGGGGCAGCGTTCCCACAAATTCCTTCGTGCCGATGCATGCAGCAATTTGGCCGAGCGGTACCTCTACGTCGAAACGCCGTCTCATCCACGAAGCAATGGAGGTCCTGAGGGCGTCGGTCCCAATCGACGGCGGATAGCCGCGCTCGGTGTTGGAGGACGCCAGTGCATCGATCACCGCACGAGGTGGTGGGTCGCACGGAGTTCCGATCGAGAGGTCAACGAGGCCACCGTCAAAGGAGGATGCGAGCGGCTTGAACCGATCGAGTCGGTCGTAGGGGTACGGGGGCGGTACGAAGCCGCCCTCGGGGTTCGTGCTCACTCGCCACGCGCCGATCCGACGCCGGGCACGGCCGGGCTCACGACGTATTCCGCCAACCGGCCTACCGAAGCATCGCTGAGCCGTGCTCGCACCCTTGTCCCCTGTTCCTCGTACGTTTCCGAGACCACTTCGCCCTCCCGTCTGATCGACGCCAAGACGTCTCCCCGGTCGTAGGGCACCATGAGTTCGGTGACCCGGGCCATCGCCCGGAGTCGATCCGACAGCGTACGCAAGAACCCATCGATGCCGGCGCCAGTGTGGGCACTCACGGCCACGGAACCCTCGTGCTGGCGCACCAGTCGGTCGGCCTCTTCGGGGGACAGATCGCTCTTGTTGAACACGATGAGTTCGGGCACACGTTCGGCGTCGATCTCCTCCAGCACGTCGTGAACCGCCTTGATCTGACCCTCAGGATCCGGGGAACTCACGTCCACGACATGAACGAGGAAGTCTGCGGTGGAAGCCACCTCGAGCGTGCTCTTGAACGACTCGACCAGACCGTGAGGCAGTCGACGGACGAAGCCCACGGTGTCGGTAAGCAGCACCGGCTCGCCACCGGGGAGCGAGAGACGTCGGGTGGTGGGGTCGAGCGTTGCAAACAGGCGATCCTCGGCAAGCACCCCTGCATCGGTGAGCCGATTGAGCAGCGACGACTTCCCGGCATTCGTGTAGCCAACGATCGTGACGTTTGCGAGTCCGCTGCGGTCGCGACCCTTGCGTTGCAGCGAACGGGTACGACTCATCTCCGACAGCTCAGCGACGAGATGATCAATGCGGCGCTGAATTGCGCGCCGGTCCACTTCGAGCTTGGTCTCACCCTTGCCTCGAGTTCGCGTGCCGATGCCGCCGGACTGCTGCGACATGCTCGCCTCGGCACCACGACGCATACGGGGCAGTCGGTACCGAAGGATCGCCAGTTCGACCTGCGCCCGACCCTCTTGGGTATGCGCGTTCTGGGCGAAAATGTCGAGAATCACCGCAGTGCGGTCGAGGGCGGTACGACCGAGCAGCCGTTCCAGGTTGTATTGCTGACCGGGATTGAGCTCGTTGTCGAACACCACGGTGTCGGCATCCACGGCAAGGCACAGTTCGCGCAATTCCTCGGCCTTGCCCTTGCCGATGAAGAACTTCGGGTCCGGCCGATCGCGAACCTGCACAAGCCTCGCCACCTCGTCAGCGCCCGCCGTATCGACGAGCAGGTGGAGCTCCTCCAGCGAAGCCTCGGTGTCCTCAGCGTGGTCCGGGGGAAGCGTCACACCGACCAGCACGATGCGTTCACGAAACGACCGCTCGATGAGCGTCGTGCCGAGCGCCTCGTTGTACGGCATCAGAGATCGACAGAGATCGTTGCGACGTACTGCGAGGGACCGACAAGCGTCACCTGTCCGGGCGCCGGACTGTGCAGTCGAACGGTGGCGTCGCCGCCGTCCATGTGCACCACGACCTCGGACTCTGAAGGCGTCACGAGTCCCCACTGCACCGAAGCCCAAGCGCTTGCACACGCTCCGGTCCCGCAGGCCTCGGTGATTCCCGCACCGCGTTCGTGTACCCGCATAGTGATTGCGTGCGGCTCGGGGCCGGGCATCACGATTTCCAGATTCACGTCGGGTACCTGCGAACCGATCTGTTGGAGGTTCACCACGGCAACGTCGTCCACACCGACCACGGTGTGCGGGTTCCCCATGTCCACGTGCGCCACGGGGCGATCAGGGTGCACACCGACCTCCGCCCAGAAGGGCGATTCCTTACCCGCTGCGGGCGCACCCATGGCAACGCTTGCCTGAATCACGGTCGGATCGTCGGTAACGGTGACCTCGACGAGACGCTCGCCCGCATCGGTAACGATCCGATAGGTGCCCGGCCGCGAGTCTCCGACCGCCTGGGCGAAGCAGCGAATGCCGTTGCCGCTCATCTCGGCACGGGAGCCATCTGCGTTGAACAGGATCATTCGCCAGGCCCCGTCCGGCCGGATATTCGCAAGAAGCAGGCCGTCAGCACCCAGTCCGCGCCGACGATCGCACCAGCGCCGCGCCAGTTCGCTACCCCGCCCCTCGGCGCCGCCGATCCACACGATGAAGTCGTTGCCGAGACCGTGATGCTTGGTCAGTCGAACTGTCGAGCCGCTCATCGGGCTACCGCTTCTGCGAGCACGGGCAATGCCTCCAACGGATCCGACTCGATATCGATCCAGCGTACGCGGGGGTCCCTGCGGAACCAACGATCCTGCCGGGTGGCGAACTGACGCGTCCGCACGATGATGGTGTTCACCGCCTCGTCGAGCGAGCAGGTTCCCTCGAGCACATCGAGGAGTTCTTTGTAGCCGAGCGCCTGCCGAGCGGTGCGAGACAGTTCCCCTGTTGCCAGTTGTTCCACCTCTGCGAGCAGGCCCGCCTCCATCATGCGATGCACCCTGCGCTCGATGCGCAGCGCCAGTCGCTCCCGTTGCCAGCGGAGGCCGACCTGCACGATGTCCGACGGCGGGTAGGAGTCCATACCCGGACCGAAGGAACTGAAAGGCCGGCCACTGCCCTCACACACCTCCAGCGCACGAACGATCCGGCGAGCATTGGTCGGCTCGATCTTTGTCATCGCGACTGGGTCGAGCTCGCACAACCGGTGGAACATGCCGGTGAGGTTCTCCTCTGCCTCGCTCTCCAGACGAGCGCGCACCTCGGGCCACGATCCCGGAATCTCGAGACGGTTCACGATTGCGGAGAGATACAAGCCGGTCCCCGCTACAAGCACGGCGACCCCTTGCGAATCCGCTATCGAGCCCAGCGCGCGCTCTGCAACCCGCTGAAACTCGGCGACGGCGAACGACTCCCACGGTTCCACCAGGTCGAGACCGTGGTGCGGGACATCGCTGCGATCCTGTCCCGTTGGCTTGGCCGTACCGATGTCCATGCCGCGATAGACCTGCATCGCGTCCACCGCGATGATCTCGGCACCCGGCGTGGATCGCGCCAGTGCCATCGCAACGTCACTCTTGCCAGCAGCAGTAGCGCCAACGATGGCTACTGCGAGCGGTCGCTGATCGTGATGCGGGCTCACTGCCCCGACGTGACCGGGATGCGCACCCTGTGCGCGGCTTCGTGTACCACGGAACGAAAGACGCCCATCAGGTGGTGCGGTGCGGCCTGCACAATCTCCACCTCGGCGTACGAGCCGGGTCGGAGCGCTCTCGGTGGAACAAAGTGCACCAACTTGTTCTGGCGAGTGCGGCCGCTCGTCACCAACGGATCTTTCTTCGAGGGCCCTTCGACGAGCACCTCCTCGACACGGCCGACGCGGGCTTGGTGTTTGGCAAGAGCCGACCGCTCGATCACGATTCGCAGACGGGCAAATCGTTCAGAAGCCACGGCAGGATCGACAAAGTCGGCTTCCATCTCGGCGGCCTCCGTACCGGGCCGTGGCGAGAAAATGAAGGTGTAGGCGTAGTCGTACTCTGCGGCAGCGGCAACCTCGAGGGTACGGACGAAGTCGTCCTCGGTCTCACCGGGAAAGCCCACGATGATGTCCGTCGACACGGCGAGATCCGCCATGGCCGCACGGGCCTGGGAAAGACGCTCGAGGTAACGCTCAGCCGTATAGCCACGGTGCATCGCTGCGAGCACTCGATCGCTCCCGCTCTGGAGCGGATAGTGGAGGTGCTCGCACACCGTGCCTGTTCCCGCCATCGCAGCAAAGGTCTCCGGGCGCATGTCCTTGGGGTGCGGGCTCGTAAAGCGCACCCGGCGAATCCCCTCGACGTTGCCAACGGCTGTCAGTAGTTCGGCAAACAGTGGCCGCAGACGAGCGTCGCTGTCTCCGCCCTGACGCGCAGCAAGTTGCAGATCGCGTCCGTAGGAGTTGACGTTCTGACCGAGCAGCGTCACCTCGGTAACGCCCTCCGCGGCGAGCGCCCGCACCTCGGCGACGACCTCGTCGAACGGGCGGCTGATCTCGACACCGCGCACGGCCGGCACGATGCAGAATGCGCAACTGTTGTCGCAGCCGATCTGGATGGTGACCCACGCGTTGTACGACGTCTCACGCTGAGCAGGCAGCGCTGACGGGAACAAGGCATGGTCGTCGATCACCGCCTGGTCGAAGATCTCGGTTACCGGGCCTCGCTTGCGCGCCTCGTCTACGAGGATCGCTGCGCGGTGCACATTGTGAGTCCCAAGCACCACATCGACGTAGGGAGCACGGTCGCGCACCATGTCTTTGTCCTTCTGCGCCAAGCACCCTGACACCACGATCTGGCGTCCGTCCTGCTCCGCTTTCCAGGTCTTCAGGTGACCGAGGGTTCCGTACAGCTTGTTGTCAGCGTTCTCGCGGATACAGCACGTGTTGAGCACCACCACATCGGCGTCGGCCTCGGAGTCGGCTGCCACCATGCCGTCGGCCTCCAGCAATCCAGCGATGCGCTCGGAGTCGTGCTCGTTCATCTGGCACCCGAAGGTTCGAACGACGTACCGCTTGGCCATAGACGCAAAAGCCTAGGGCCTGAGCGAGCGCACCGAGGTGCGATCGGCCCAGGCCCTAGGCGGAACCCTGCGGCAGAGACCGTCAGTCGAGCTCGATGGGCTCTTCGTCCTCGGCGACGTACTCCTCGACGTTGTCGCCAAGGCCGGCGGCAATCTTCACCTTCTCGGAGACCTCCACCATGATCTCGGGATTGTCGTGCAGGAAGTTCTTCGCGTTCTCCCTGCCCTGACCGAGCTGCTCTCCCTCGTAGGTGAACCAGGCACCGGACTTCTTGATGATGGCAAGCTCGACACCGAGGTCGAGGACCGAGCCTTCGCGGCTGATGCCCTTTCCGTACATGATGTCGAACTCGGCCTGCTTGAACGGCGGAGCCACCTTGTTCTTGACGACCTTCACCCGGGTGCGGGAGCCCACGACTTCGGCGCCGTCCTTGATGGACTCGATACGGCGGATGTCGAGGCGAACCGACGAGTAGAACTTCAGTGCACGGCCACCCGGGGTGGTCTCGGGCGAGCCGAACATGACGCCGATCTTCTCGCGCAACTGGTTGATGAAGACGGCGATGGTCTTGGTCTTGTTGAGGTTTGCCGTGAGCTTGCGCAGCGCCTGCGACATGAGGCGGGCCTGCAGGCCGACGTGACTGTCACCCATCTCGCCCTCGATCTCGGCCTTGGGGGTGAGTGCGGCCACCGAGTCGATGACGATGACGTCGAGCGCACCCGAGCGGACGAGCATGTCGGCGATCTCGAGGGCCTGCTCGCCGGTGTCGGGCTGGGAGATGAGGAGCTGGTCGATGTCGACGCCGATCGCCTGGGCGTAGATCGGGTCCATGGCGTGCTCGGCGTCGATGTAGGCGCAGATGCCGCCATTGCGCTGGGCCTCGGCCACGAGGTGCATGGCGAGCGTGGACTTACCGGAAGACTCTGGCCCGAAGATCTCGACGATTCGGCCACGCGGGATGCCACCAATGCCGAGCGCAATATCCAGCGCCAGTGCTCCGGTGGGCACGGCCTCGATGGCCATGGTCTTCTTCTCGCCCATCCGCATGATGGAGCCCTTGCCGTACTGCTTGTCGATCTGGGCGAGCGCCATGTCCAGCGCCTTCTCACGATCAGTGCTCATTGCCGTTCCTTTCGTTCCCGGGGGGATTCCGGGGTTTCGCCGCTTGTCGGGAGGCCGGATCCGCCGGACTCAATTCGGTGAGCAGGACCCTACGGAAGGGGTGTTACAGGGTTCCGCTAACGAACGACAGCAGTGTAACTGCGAACGATTGTTCGTGCAAGCATATGTTCGATCAGGGGCGCGATTCGCCTTTCCCAGACGGGCTTGCCCACATGTCCGTCGACTTGATTGCCTTGGCTTCCTGCTCCACGGTGAGTGCTGCCGGGAGGAGGTCCTCGGGAGTGTCGGGGAGGAATTCGTTGCGGGTCGGCGGGTGTACACGAATGTCGAATGCCGACCAAACGGTCTGGGTGAACGGGTAGGTGATCACCGGCATCACGAGCGCGATAACTGCCCCAATGATCGCCATGGGGACCACCTGAAAGTCGGGATAGGTGGACGCGATGAACGCAGTCAGGAAAATCATCACGCTTCCGCCAGTGATGAACACGCCAACGGTCATGGCCCCGAGTTCGAAGCCGTCCTGACCGCGGTTCCAACGCAGGCCGCACGTCTGGCAACGATCATGACGGCGGAACCAGGTGCGGAACCACGCCTTCTTGCCACCACACCACGGGCAACGCCGGAGCAGTGCGCGACCGACGAGCCTCGGGAAGGTGAAGTGGGTCGGGCGGCTCATAGGGAGTCCTGTCTACCCGAATCGCCGGCGGTTCTGGGGTCCGCAGAGTCCGCCGAGCGGATGTCGGCCCAACAAGCGACGACGGGTGGTGGAGTTGGCGATCGCAGATGCCAGAATGGGACCTCCTTGGTGGCCGTAGCTCAATTGGTAGAGCGACAGGTTGTGGTCCTGTAGGTCGCGGGTTCGATTCCCGTCGGTCACCCCAAAGGCAGCAGGGAGTCGTTAGACTTCCTGCTCCTGCCTCTCTAGCTCAACGGCAGAGCAACGGACTCTTAATCCGCAGGTTCTGGGTTCGAGACCCAGGGGAGGCACCACACTGACCAGCGCTTTTGCGCTGGTCAGTCCCGTTTTGCGAAACAATTCTCGGCGCCATTCAGCCGATGCCGGGGAAGTCGGGAACGTCGGTACTCACGCGCAGTGACCAGTTCGGTGAGCGCTTCTCGAGAAACGCCGTAACCCCTTCGCGGGCATCGACCTGACGTCCGAGCCACTCGAACGGAGCGGACTCGGCTCTCATCATGGAACGCAGTGCCGGTGCCACATCGGCCCACAGCAGTTGCTTCGTCAGGGCCACCGAGGCAGGGGCCGCATTCGCAGCAACGTCCTGCGCCCAGGCGAGCGCTGCCGGAAGCACCTCGCCGGCTGGCAGTGCGCGGGACGCCACGCCCAACTCGGCGAGTTCACGTCCGCTGACCATGCGCCCCGAGAGCAGCAGGTCGGCGGCGCGCTCGATACCGGCCACCCGCGCAAGGAGGACATGAGCAGCCAGTTCCGGCATCATCCCCCGCCGGACGAAGGCGAACTGGCACTTCGCCTCCTCGGCAACGAACCGGACGTCGGCGCAGAGCGGGTAGGTGATACCGACGCCGACGGCGTGACCGTTGATGGCAGCAATGACGGGTTTGCGTATCTGCCAAGGCAGCACGAACTCGGTTCCCACCGCCTCGTCACGGTCTCGTTCCTCGCTGTCGAAGGTGTTGCCTCCTGAACTGAGGTCTGCTCCCGCACAGAAGGCTCGTCCCGTCCCCGTGAGCACCACCACGCGCACGTCGTCATCCTCGTGGGCAGCCATGAGGGCCGTCGAGAGTTCTCGGCCCATCCGGGCAGTCCACGAGTTCATCTGCTCCGGTCGGTTGAGCGTGACGAGCATGACGCCGTCGTTCACTGCCACGGTGATCTGCTGATACTCCATAGTTGTGACCCTAGGCCGCACAAGGCTCGACATCTGCGGGTCGGGGTGTCCCGAGTGCGGGCGGGCTGCGTGAGAACATGGGCGGATGGTCGTTGGCGATCCCTTCCTCGACCCGGCGCGTCCCGGAGGCAGTGGCGGCGGCCCGCGTGGCCCGTACCGACCCGAACCTCGTGCCGATCGGCCACCGCCGTTGGCACCCAAGGGTCGGCGGGCCCGACCCCAACCATCGCCCGTCCCGGCACCCGAGCGACCGGCACCCGAGCGCGCTCCTCGAGAGGCGCCGCCGCGCTCCCCGCAAGCACGCCAGAGCCCTCAGCAACGAGTGCCCCAGTCATCGGCTCGAGCGACGTCCGGGGCGGGACTGGACTGGCGCAACGAACGCCCTGCGCCGCGACAACGACCGAACCGCCCAGCACAAACGGGCCACGACGCCCACGACGCCGGTGCAAACACCTTCCGCCCAGACATCGAGGGACTGCGCGCCATCGCGGTGCTCTTGGTCATCGCCTACCACTTCAAACTCGGACCGTTCCACGGTGGACTCGTGGGCGTCGACGTCTTCTTCGTCCTTTCGGGCTTTCTCATTACGTCGCTGCTCATTCGCGAACTGCAGAGCACCAACGACATCTCGCTTCCCAACTTCTGGGCGCGCCGCTCCCGACGGCTACTTCCGGCGTCGTGCCTTGTCATCGTCGTCACGCTCGTGGCGGCTCGTTCGATGCTCTCACCGATCGCGCTGAAAGAAGTCGGACACGATGCGCTCGCAGCGGCCCTCTTCGTCATCAACATTGCGCTCGGCAGACGCAACAGTGATTACCTCGGCGCACAGGCCGCCGCTGCCTCGCCCTCTCCCCTGCTGCACTTCTGGTCACTCGCGCTGGAGGAGCAGTTCTACGTGGTGTGGCCCGTTCTCGTGTTGCTGGCCGGCAGGGCGCGAGACCGCATGCGAGCAATCGCGGGACTCATCATCGGACTCGGCCTCGTGTCCTTCATCGCCTGTCTCTGGTACACGAAGAACTCGCCGGTGTGGGCGTTCTATCTGCTGCCCACTCGTGCCTGGGAACTACTGGCAGGCGCGGCTCTTGCAGTGTTCGGCGCCCGCGTGGTGCGGATTCCCGAGCAGGTCCGGGCGGTCGTCGGATGGGCCGGAATCGTCGGAATCCTCATCGCCTCGCTGATCATCAGCGACAGCACCACGTTCCCAGGCTTTGCAGCACTACTACCTGTGCTCTCCACGGTGGCAGTCGTCGGCGTCGGTGGAACCATCACGCGAAACGGTCCGCTGATGCTGCTCCGGGCCCGGCCCCTGCAGTGGGTCGGGAAACGTTCCTACGCCATCTACCTCTGGCACTGGCCGGTATTCATCCTCGCCGATGCCAAGTGGGGACCGCTCAACCCCTTGCAGCGCATCGGAGCGGTGGCGATCGCCGGTTCACTCGCAGCGATTTCCTACATCGTCGTCGAGGACCCCGTACGCCACGCATCGTGGCTCTCCGGACAGGCCCGACGAGCGCTCGCCGTCGGTGCCTGCTTGGTCGCCGCCGGCGCCATCGGGGGCGTGCTCACCTACCGCGCCGAGGTGCGCACGAGTGGGGGTGGCGATGTCGCTGCACCAGACCTCGGTCTCGGCGAGACCGACTCCACGGTTGCCGAGTCCACCGAATCGACCTCACCCACCGACTCGACCGCACCCACCGAGTCGTCGGGGAGCACAGCACCACCAGCGACCGGCCAGATCCCCGGCGCACTCGATCCAGACAGGGTCTTCACGCTCGACGAACTCATCGCCCGCAACGAGAAGGTGCTCGAGGCAGCCCTCCGGTCCAACGACGTTCCCTCGAATCTCACGCCGAGTTTCGGCAAGATCGCGAAGGATCTCCCGGTGCTGTACACCGACGGTTGCCTGCTCGACCCCGGACAGATCGAGTCAGGGGTGTGCACCTATGGCGCCACCAACGGAACGGTCACCGTTGCACTGGTTGGCGACTCGCACGCCGCCCAGTGGTTCCCGGCCGTCGAGGCAGTCGCACAGAAGCACGGATGGAAACTCGTCGTGCTCCTGAAGAAGGGCTGCGCGATGGCCGAATTCGTCACCTACGACGAAGCGAACCGCAAGCGCACCGAGTGCGGTCCCTGGCGAAAGGCAGTCCTCGCCCGGCTCGAGGCCGAGAACCCCTCGCTGGTGCTCGCTGGCTCGTACCGCTACCGGCTGACGAACCGGCCCGCGAAGTCCAATGCCCGCAGCCAGTGGCTCGCCGCCCTCACACCGACGATGAAGGACCTCCGAGCGCTCACCAAGCAACTGATCCTCATCGGTGACATTCCGCATCCCGAGTCGTGGCCGGCGAAGTGCCTGTCCAACAACCTCACCTCGGCGCAGGACTGCCTCATCGACCGCTCCAAGGCAGAACGAAAGCCCGTCATGGACGCCGAGATCGAGGCAGCCAAGACCGCTGATGCGACGTACATGAGGGTCAGCGACTGGATGTGCAACCTGCAGCAGTGCGCAGTGATGCTCGGAAACATTCAGATGTACCGAGACGACAACCACATTGGCGCAACGGCCGCCCGCTACTTCGCACCGTTCGTCGAGGCCGTCACGGTGCCGTTGCTGCAAGCCTGACCCGTACGCTTTCGACCATGGATCCTGCCGTCGAGGCCACACCTGATCCACTCCCCCGCACCCGGATCCGGCCGCCGTGGTACTGGGGTTCGCTCACCGGCTTGCTCGCAGGCTTTCTGGCGGTCGGGATCGGCCTGCTCACTGCGCAGTGGTTCAGCGTGTCCACGCCCACCGATGCGGTCGCCAGTGCGTTCATCGATCGCGTGCCGAAGTGGTTGAAGAACCTGGCGATCGACTGGTTCGGGACCAACGACAAAGTCGCCCTACGCGTGGGCATGTACGTCGTGATCGGACTCCTCGCTGTGCTCATCGGATGGCGATCGCTGCGTGCTCGTTGGATTGGGGTTTCCGGGTTTCTTGCGTTCGGATTTCTCGGGATGCTCTGCGTCCTCGACCGGCCACGTTCCTCGTTCGCCGCGGTCATGCCTGTTGCACTGGCCACTCTCTCGGGGATCGCCGCGCTCCTGACGATGCTCGCCGCGCTCGATCGACAGTGGCGAGCCACACACTTCCCCCAACGGTCCCGGGTACCCCTCGGTCTCGATCGCCGGGGGTTCCTCGCTGTGGGCGGTTCGGTGGCTCTCGCTGCCGTCGGCACCACGATTGCGGGGTCCGCGCTCGAGACCAACCGCGTGCGACGACTTCGCGCATCGGCCCCTGGGGCACTACCCCCGGTTGCCGAGTCCGAGACACGCGCCAGTGTCTCGTCCACCATCGATACGAACAGTGCCGCCGCCGCTATCGAGGCCGAGACACCGTTCATCACACCGAACGACAAGTTCTACCGAATCGATACTGCCGTGTCGTTTCCGAACGTGTCGGCCGACAACTGGAAACTGCGCATCCACGGACTGGTGAACCGTGAGCTGACGCTCAACTATGCGGACGTGCTTGCACGCCCACAGGTCGAACGAACCGTGACGCTCGCGTGTGTCTCCAACGAGGTCGGCGGGGATCTCGTTGGCACTGCGTCTTGGCAGGGAATCCCACTCGCCGAACTGTTCCACGAGGCTGGTGTGCAATCAAGCGCACAGCAGGTGTTCTGCACCAGTGCCGATGGATGGACGTGCGGTTTCCCGGTCGAGGCCGTGTTCGACGGCAGAGAACCGATGCTGGTCATCGGCATGAACGGCGAACCGCTTCCCATTCAGCACGGATTCCCCGCACGACTCGTGGTGCCGGGGCTGTACGGCTACGTGTCGGCAACCAAGTGGCTCACCGACATCCACCTCACCACGTGGGACGATGAAGCGGGGTATTGGACCACTCGTGGTTGGTCTGTCGAGGCGCCCATCAAGGCACAGAGTCGTATCGACGTCCCCCGGCGCGGCGCAGACCTGCAGGCCGGAACGATCGTGCTCGGCGGAGTTGCCTGGGCCCACCGGCACGGGATCGACAGGGTCGAGGTGCGGATCGACGAGGGGCCCTGGGTGGCCACCACCCTCGACTCACGCGGCGACCTCGACACCTGGCGACAGTGGTTCTACGTCTGGGACGCAACTGCTGGCAAGCACCGCGTGACGGTGCGAACCGTCGATGGGTCCGGAGCAGTGCAGACCGACGAGATCCAATCGCCCGACCCCGACGGTGCCACCGGCCACCACTCACGACGATTCACCGTTCGCTGACCCGTTCTCACCGGCTAGTCAGTCAGGCCGGTCAGTCAGGCCGGTCACCCAAGCCGTGCGTCAGGTATTCGCACAGTGGTAACACGGCGAAACGATTGGGGGCAAGGCGTCGGACTACGGTGACCCCACCGTTATGCGCATCACCGTCGTGCACGCTCATCCCTCGACCACCAGCTTCAGCCGTGCCGTACTCGACACCGTGCTCGACTCGTTGAGCGGTCACGAGGTGGACGTGTGCGACCTGTACGCAGACAACTTTCATCCGGTACTCACCGAACCGGAGCACCGTGAGTACCTCGGGAACGACCCGATCCAAGATCCGCTCGTGGCGCGTTATGCCGAATACGTGAGACGAGCAGAGGCAATCGTGTTCGTCTACCCAACGTGGTGGTCGGGTCTCCCCGCCATGGTCAAGGGTTGGTTCGACCGGGTCCTCGTACAGGGCGTGGCATTCAGCTTTGACGACAAGCACCGCATCCAACCGGAACTCCGACACCTCCGGCGTATCGCGGGTGTCACCACGTACGGCTCGTCGAGACTCGTCACGTTTCTCGGGGTGGACGGTGGACGACGCACGTTGCACCGCACGCTCCGTGTGGCCGCCGGTTTTCGCACTCGCACCACGTGGCTCGGCCTGCACCGCATGGATACGGCCACCGATGCACAGCGTCAGCAGCACCTCGAGCGTGTCCGCAAGGAGTTCGCGTCGTGGTAACTGCTCTCGTCGTCTACGTGCACCCCCGCCCCGACGGCTTTGCCGCCGCCGTTCGCGACCGGGTGCTGGCCGCGCTCGACGCGGGCGGACACCAGAGCACCGTGCTTGACCTGTACGCGGAAGGGTTCGACCCCCGACTGACTGCCGAGGAACACCGGCTTCATCGATCGCCGCCCGAGGACAAACCACAGATCGCTGCCCACGTCGCGCTCGTCCGGGCCTGCGACACGCTGGTGCTGGTGTACCCCACGTGGTGGAGTGCACTACCCGCCATGTTGAAGGGCTGGTTCGAGCGCGTGTGGGTAAACGGCGTCGCTGCTCAGGTTCACGACGACGGGCGGCCTCCCAGCCCGTTGCTCACTAACATCCGACGCATCATCGTGGTCACGACACATGGCTCACCCAAATGGCTCAACGCCATCCAAGGTGAGTCGGGCAAGCGATTCGCCAAGCGTTCGCTTCGGGCCTCGGTGAACCGTCGGTGCAGAGTGCACTGGATCGCGTTCTACGGGATCGACCGCAGCAACCTTGAGGAGCGCGAACGATTCCTCGCCCGGGTCAGTCGGCGACTCGCTCGAATCTTGTGACGACCTCTACGTGCGGGGTCTGCGGGAACAGGTCCAACACCTCCGACCCGGCGTGGCGATAGCCGGCGGCAACCAGCAGCGCTGCGTCCCGTCCGAGCGACGCAGCATCGCAACTCACGAGCACCAGCAGCTGCGCACCAGTCCGGGCGATCACCGACACGCCATTGCGGCCGAGTCCAGAACGCGACGGATCCGCTACCACGAGATCCACTCGCTCAGCGTCCCACTCGTCCACGTCACCCTCGATCACCAGTGCCTCGCGACCCACCAGATTCAGGCGGGCGTCTGCGACCGAACTCGACGACATCTCCACCGTCACCACGGGCACGTCACGGAACAGGGTGGCGGCAAACAGGCCGATACCTGAATAGAGGTCCGCCCAGCGAGAAATCCCCGAGGGATCACCTACTGCGCGGCGTACCGCATCGACGAGCAACACAGCGCTGTGTGCGGAGGACTGGAAGAACGAACCAGCCGATACCTGCAATCGCTGCCCTTCGATCACCTCGGTCAACCGTTCCTGCCGACCCACGGAGACGCCCCTCGGGACGCCCTCCAGTCGAACGTCCGTGTCCGAAGCGGCGTGCACGACCAACGTCCGTTCACCGGTCGCCTCGCTCACCCGTACCGCCACCTCATCGGCATGTGGGGCACGTACAGCGCCGAGCAGGGCGGACAGCGCTGGATGGGCAACCGGACAGGCGGCAAGCGGAAGCACCTCGTTGCTCGCAGCACGTCTCAGACCGAGTCGCCCATCGGCCGTAACGCCGGCCCGAACCGTGGTTCTGTAGCCAAGCGGCGGGACCGACGCCCCGTTGTGCACCTCGGCACCGGGCAGGCGGCCTTGGCGAGCCAATGCATCGCGCACGATGGCTACCTTCAACGACCGCTGCTCCTCGGGGGCAACGTATTGCCATCCGCAACCGCCACAACCCCTGGCAACCTCCGGACAAGATGGCTCGACGCGGCCCGCCGCCGCCTCGAGCACCTCGACGGTGCGGGCTCTCCAGAAGTCCCGACCACGGCTCACCACCGATGCGCGCACCCGCTCGCCCGGAAGCGCCCCCGACACGAACACCACCCGGCCTGCTGGCTCGTGTGCGATCGCGTCCCCGCCCACGGCGATGCGTTCGACGGTCAGCTCGATATCCATGGCCCCTGAGCGTACGTGCGCCGGTTAGCGTCAGTACCGATGAGCAGTGCTGTCCAGATCGCCCCGTCCGTCCTTCCGTGCGACTTTGCCAAACTCGGCGAAGAGGTGGCCGCGCTCGAGGCCGCCGGCGTCGACCGCATCCACTGGGACATCATGGATGGTCAGTTCGTGCCGAACCTCACGATCGGACCAGACGTCGTTGCCTCGGCACGCAAACACACATCGCTCCCGTTCGAAGCACATCTCATGGTGCTCACTGCCGATGCGATGGCCGAGCGCTGGGTGAAGGCTGGCTGCGAGCGCCTCATCGTTCACGCCGAGGCGTGCACACACCTCCACCGCACGCTCGGGCTCATCAACTCCCTCGGCGCCAAGGCCTCGGTAGTCATCAACCCGGCCACCCCTGCTAGCGCCATCGCCCACGTGCTCGACCTCATCGACATGGTGCTCGTCATGACGGTGAACCCTGGCTTTGGCGGCCAGGCATACATCGCCAACATGGAGCCCAAGATCCGCGAGATACGGGGAATGATCGACCAGAGTGGCCTCCCGATCGACATCGAGGTCGATGGCGGCATCAGCGCCAAGACCATCGCCGCCGCACGCGCCGCAGGCGGCAATGTGTTCGTTGCTGGTACCGCACTGTTCCACCACCCGGAAGGACTTGCCGCCGGCGTGGCCGAACTGCGGGCTAAAGCGACCGGGGCCTGACCGACGCTGGAGGGCAGGTGGGGCAGGTCTAGCGACCGCGCAACATGTCGCTGAGTCCCGACCCTGCATACGCGATGAGTCGCTTGAGAGCCCACAGCACCAGCAGGCCCAGAGCGACGCCCGCCACCGGCTTGAGTATCGCCATGGCGATGCCCCGACGGTCGTCAAGGAATGCCGTGAGCACACCGGTGTCGATGGCGCTGCCGTCGTCATTGCGCACCACGATGGGATCCGACAGCGATGGGCACGCGGGCCCAAAGTCGTCCACGCCAACAACCTGGTCTCCACCAAGCACGGGCAATGGCTGACGCACCTTGGAGCGGAATGCGTTATCGGGCGTGTGTTCTGCCGCAATCAGATAGTTCTCGTTGAAGGCAAGAAAGCGAACGTCTGCTCCGATGCGAACGTCGACAGCCCGCCCTTCGCGCAGCAGTTCCTTCGGGTCCGACCGGATGACCGTGACGATGAAACGACCGGTACCCGAGGTTGCGTCGATGATCCGCCCGATGAATACGACGTCAGGCGCCTTGGGCGGCGTGCAATCTGCGGGAAGCGTGGACACCGTGGGGTCCACCGTGGTGGTCGGCCCGGAAGCAACGGAGTCCGACGGCGCACCGGGCACCGTGTCGGTTTGGGCAAAGGCCTGTGTTGCACTACCCAGCACCACTGTCCCCGAGAGGACGAGGAGCACCACGAGTCGACGCACCGCCCGAAACTACCCGTGCGTGGGAGTGCGACAGCGTCACACTCCCACGCACGGTCACCTGCCCTGGAAGTTGGGGGTGCGCTTCTCGATCCACGCCTGGATTGCCTCAGGGGTGTCCTTCGTCGCAAAGTTGATGGTCTGGGCTGCACCCTCGTCCTCAAGGGCCTGCTCGAGCGTCACCGAGGTGTAGTTGTTCAGCAGTCGCTTGCTCTGCGCAACAGCGATGGGCGCTGCGCCGGCAAGCTTGGCGGCCCAGTCGTCCACGAAGGAATCGATCTCTGCGTCGGCCACGACCCGGTTGACGAGATTGATGCGCTCTGCTTCACGCGCATCGATGATGTCGGCGAACAGTGCGAGTTCCTTGGCGCGGTGCAGGCCCACCCGCCGCGGCAGCAGCCAGGAGGCCCCGCCATCGAGCGTCAGTCCACGCTTTGCGAAGATCTCGCTGAAGCGTGCGGTGTCGGATGCAACGATAAGGTCGCAGCACATCGCGAACGACATGCCAACGCCCACTGCGACACCGCGCACCTTGGCGATCGTCGGCTGGGGCAAGTGATAGATCGCGAGGATCACATCGCGTACGTCACGCATGGCGAACAACTGGTGGCGCGGCTTCTCGTCGATGGCCCCTCCGCCCGATAGGTCCGCTCCGGAGCAGAAGTCGCCGGCAGCACCGGTGAGCACCACACAACGGTCGTCGGGGTTCCCGCCGATCTCCTTGAGCGTGTTGAACAACTCGGTCCACATCGTGCGGTTGACGGCATTCTTGCGCTCGGGCCGGTTCAGGGTGATGGTGACGACTCCCTGATTGCGTTCGACCTTGATGGTTTCCATGGCGATCCCCTTCGCTCGTGCGGTATTCCCCGACGATAATGAGTTCATGGGCTACAACCCGTACCGGAAGAAGGTCGTGAAACCGGGCGACAAGTGGATCTTCGTCGCTATCGCCCTCGTGGCGGTCGGCCTCATCCTCTGGGGGTTTCTCGGCTGACGGGCGGTCGTCGCCCGCTGGTCCGGCCGCCTAAAGCCCTTCCAGCACCTCGACGACGCCGGCCAGCACCGCTGCAACGTCGACCCGAACCTCGATGCCCCGCAGACCCCGCTCGGCGATCCACGCAATCCCGAGTCTGCGCACGCGAGCAAGTTTCTCCGCACTGACCGCCTCGAACGGGTGCCCGAACGACGCCGACGATCGAGTCTTCACCTCGCAGAACACCACGAGCCGCGGGCCCTTCGCTACGACGAGGTCGAGTTCACCCATACGGCCGTTACGCCAGTTGCGATCAAGCACCGTGTAGCCACGCGCCACATACCAACGGGCCACGAGTTCCTCGCCGTATGCACCCCGAGCCTGATTGGCCCGGCCCACGGGACTAGATCTCCTTGGGAGGAAGTTCTTCCACGTTGACGTCCTTGAACGTCAAGACCCGCACGGCCGGCACGAGGCGGCTCTTGCGGTACATGTCCCACACCCACGCATCGGTGAGTCGGACCTCGATGAGGGGACGCGGTCCGTCGGCAAGCACATTCACCTGCACGTCATTGGCCAAATAGAAGCGACGATCGGTCTCCACGGCATAGCGGAACATGCCCGCAATATCTTGGTACTCCTGAGCGAGCTGGAGTTCCCGGTCTGCTTCGAAGTTCTCGAGATCGTCGGCGCTCAACGGGCGCCTCCTGACGTCAGTTGTCGCGCTTTTCGCGGATCTTGGCAGCCTTGCCGGTGCGGTCGCGCAGGTAGTACAGCTTGGCGCGGCGCACGTCGCCACGGCGGACGACCTCGAGCTTGGCGATGATCGGCGAATGCTTCGGGAAGGTGCGCTCGACACCGATGCCGAAGGACATCTTGCGGACCGTGAAGGCCTCCTGCACGCCGCCGCCGGTGATGGAGATCACGTTGCCGTGAAACACCTGCACGCGCTCGCGGTTGCCTTCCACGACTCGCACGTGCACCTTCACCTCGTCACCGGGGCCAAAGCTCGGGACGTCGGACTTGATGTACTGCTGGTCGACGAAATCGGTGGTCTTCATGAGGCAAACGCTTCCTCGAGAGGGGCGGCAAAAAGCCGTAAGGGAACGCTCAAGGATACGGGACTGGGGGGAACTCTTCCAACAGTCGCTGCTCGTTTGTGCTGATTCCGCCCCGAGCCTCGATGAGGTCCGGTCGGTATCGAATCGTGCGGTGCAACCGCTGGGCGAGGCGCCAGCGCTCGATTCGGGCATGGTCGCCCGAGCGGAGGATCTCCGGCACCGTCCATCCCCGGAAGTCGGCCGGTCGGGTGTACTGGGGTTCCTCCAGGAGTCCGTCACCGCCGAAACTCTCGGTAACCGGGCTGACAGCATTGCCCATTACGCCCGGGACGAGGCGCGTGACCGCCTCGATAACCAGACACGCCGCCACCTCTCCCCCGCCCAGCACCACGTCACCGATGCTCAACTCGCCGTCCACGAGGTGCTCGCGGATGCGGTGATCGACACCCTCGTAGCGCCCACAGAGCAGGCTGAACCCCTCGCCGGCCGCCAGTTCGTGGGCCATCGCCTGGTCGAAACGACGTCCGCCCGGACCGAGCAGGAACAGCGGCCGGGGTGGGCGGGCAGCCTCGACAGAGGCAACAATCGGCGCGGGACGCATGAGCATCCCTGCTCCCCCGCCAAACGGGGAATCGTCGACCGTTCGGTGCACGTCGGTGGTGTGTTCACGCAGGTCGTGGCAACGCAGGTCCACCAAACCTGCGCCGCGGGCCTTGCCAAGCAGGGCCTCGGAGCAGAACGTATCCACCAGGGCCGGAAAGATCGTGAACACGTCAATCCGCATGGCATCAGTCCTCGTAGACCGCGAACAGTCCCTCGGGCGGGTCGATGGTGGTGACACCGTCGACACAGGAGAGTACGAAGATCGTCGGCACTAAGGCGCCCGACTCGAGTTCCAGGATGTCGTGTGCCGGGTTCGCCAGCACCCCGACGCAAAGACCGCGTTCGGTGCCGTCGGCCTCCACCACCCGGGAGCCAATCAGTTCGTGCACCCACACCGCCTCGGGATCGGCGATGGGTTCGGCCTCGAGTTCGGCGTTGGTGAGCGCCTCGGCCGCCGTGCGGTCGGCAACACCGTCGAAAAACACCAGCCAACGGTCGGCCTGTGGCTTGGAGGTGCGCACGGTCAACGCTTGACCACGGGCATAAAGCACCGCTCCGGGATCAAGCCGCTCGGAGCGGTCGGTCACCAGGTCGACGTAGACCTCACCACGCAGTCCGTGGGCCTTGCCGACCCGTCCGACGACGAGCCGGTTGGTCAATCGACGAAATCGACGTCGACGTCGACGCCGTCACGGCTTGCAGCCGCTCGCACGAGGGTGCGGATGGCCTGCGCGGTCTTGCCACGCTTGCCGATCACCCGGCCAAGATCGTTCGGGCCAACGCGCACCTCGAGGCGTACCCGACCACGGCCGGGCTGACCGTCGACAACCACCGCATCGGGGTCGTCAACGATCGAGCGCACGACGTGTGCGAGTACTGCCGAGGCGACAGGCGCCGGTACCTGATTGGTATCGGTCACGGCGTTACTTGGCGGAGCGGGCTGCAGCGAATTCGCCCCATGCGCCCGAGATCTCGAGAAGCTTCTTGACGCGCTCGGTGGGCTGTGCGCCCTCCATGAGCCACTTCACGGTCTTTTCGTTGTTCACGGTGAGCGTCGAGGGCTCCTGGCGGGGGTTGTAATGCCCGAGGATCTCGATGAAGCGTCCGTCACGGGGCGAACGGCTATCCGTTGCCACGATGCGGTACTGCGGCTGCTTGGTCTTGCCGATGCGCGTGAGTCGCAGTTTGACGGCCATGTGCGTACTTTTCCTCTCGTCAGTTCATGCCCGGGAAGCCGGGCGGCATCATCGGCATACGCCGTTTGCCTTTTTTGCCTCCGGCCATGCCACCGAATCGCTTCATCATCTTCTGCATTTCGCTGAATTGCTTGACGAGTCGGTTGACTTCACCGGTGCTGGTTCCGCTGCCGTTGGCTATCCGCAGGCGTCGGCTCCCGTTGATGATCTCTGGTTTGCGGCGCTCATCCGATGTCATCGACCGGATGATTGCCTCTACCCGCTTGAGCTGATCGTCCTCAATTTTGGCGCCCTTCAGCTCTTTGGGCATTCCGGGCATCATACCGAGCAGGTTGTTGATTGGGCCCATCTTCTTGACGGCCTGCATCTGCTCGAGGAAGTCATCGAGGGTGAATTCACCCTCCATGAGCCGGGTGGCTGCGGCCTCGGCCTGTTCCTGGTCGAGGGCCTGTTCGGCCTTCTCAATGAGGCTGAGCACGTCGCCCATGCCGAGGATCCGGCTCGCCATGCGGTCCGGGTAGAACTGTTCGAAGGCATCAAGCTTCTCGCCGGTGCTCGCAAAGGCGATCGGGCGGCCGATTACTTCCTTGACGCTGAGAGCGGCGCCACCACGGGCGTCGCCGTCCAACTTCGACAGGATCACGCCGTCAATGGCGAGGGCCTCGTGGAACCGCTCGGCGGTATCCACGGCGTCCTGACCAGTCATGGCGTCGATCACGAGGAACGTGTAGTGGGGTTCGGTGCTCGCCGAGATCTGGCGCACCTGCTCCATGAGTTCCTCATCGATGGCCAGACGACCGGCGGTATCGATAATGAGGACGTCCTTGCCGAGACGACGGGCCTCCTGCAGACCTCGCTGGGCGACGGACACCGGGTCACCCTTGCCCGAACGAACAATGTCGTCTGCCTCGGAGAACACTGGCACGTCGACCTGACGACCGAGGGTCTTCAGCTGTTCAACGGCGGCTGGGCGCTGGAGGTCCGCACCGACGAGCAGCGGGTTGCGACCCTGACTCTTGAACCAGCGGGCAAGCTTGCCCGAGGCCGTGGTCTTGCCCGAACCCTGCAGACCAGCCATGAGGATGACCGTGGGCGGACGGCTCGCATACGTGATCTTGAGGACCTCGCCACCGAGCATGGCGGTGAGTTCCTGGTTGACGATCTTGATGACCTGCTGGCCAGGGTCGAGTGCCTTGGACAGCTCGATGCCGATGGCCTGCTCACGAATCCGGGCGACTACCGAGCGCACCACGCGCACGTTGACGTCCGCCTCGAGCAACGCCGTGCGGATCTCGCCGAGCATCTCGTCGACGTCTTCCTCGGTGAGACGGCCCTTGCCGCGAAGGCGCTTGAGGATTCCGTCGAAACGGTCGGACAGGCGGTCGAACATGAGACCAAAAATGCTACCGCCGAGCCGGTCCTGAGGTGCTCACACCCCAGGGCCAGACTCGGCGGTCACGCATCACCCGGCGCAGATCGTGGAATTCAGTTCTCCTTGGTGGCCTCCGTGCCTGCCGGCGCAGGCGCTGAGGTGACCTCGGGTGCCACCGAGTCCGCTGCCACTGCGGTCTCGATGGTTGCCGTATCCGTGGGGACCGGCGTGTTGACGGCCGCGAAGTCGAGGTACTCGTCGGCGATGCCGTAGACCGAGTACTGACCGCCCGTCGCATCGGTGAACACGTAGGACGGGATGAGCCACACGTTGCCATCGGCATCCCAGAGTTGCGAGAGGCCCACCGACACACCGGTCACCGTGACCGTGAAGGTCTCGAGCAGCGGCTCACTGATCGGTACCGGGTCCACCTGCACCGGGGGCATGGTTCCGGTGACGTCAGACGGTACCGGCTCGGGGGTGAGTCCCGGATCGGCGGCCGGTTCGGTGGAGGGTGCCTCCGCTCCCCCGACTGAGCCCGAACCCGAATCGCTTGCAGCCATGGCGGGCTCGGCGACGGCGTCGACAGCGGCTCCACGTGCGGCGATCCCGACCGCTCCACCACCGAAGTAGCCCCACCAATAGCCGTTGGTGTCGTTCAGACGCTCAACTGCCGTGGTGATGCCAACGAGGTCGTACTGGTCGCCTCGTTGGGGACTTGCAAGAAAGCCGTTCGCCGTGGTGAGCGCTCCCTCGGCGCCGAAGCCGAAGCCCACCGCAAGCTGAGTCTTGATGCCATCGAGGTTCAGCCAACCGGTGACGTAGGCACCCCACTCATCTGCGTAGGTTTCGAAGGTGTAGGCAGCGGGGTCGAGCCCGAGCGAGGTAAGCAGTGCTTTCGCCTTTGCCTCAGCCTCAGCCTTGTTCGGAACGTTGGCCGGGGGCTTGGGGGCCTCGCAGGGCCGAACCTCGGGGGCAACGACGGTGGTGTCGGTGGTACCTACCGAACCCGTGACGGCAGGGTCGGTGGCTGCAGCGGAGTCGGCCGGGGCAGGCTCGCCCACTGCGATACCGGGCTCAGCGCATCCGACCGCCACCGTGCTCGACGACCACGACGGCGAGTACCACCAGTTCTGGAGGGCGTCGTTGGTGATCGTGAGGGATGCCTCCCCCTTCGAGGAATCTCCGAGGTACGTGTAGCCGCCCTGATCCTTCGGGAGGGTCTTCCAGGTACCCGTGAGGCCAAAGGCCTTGGCGAGGGCTGCCTTCTCGGCGTCGGTGGCTACGGCGTCGCCGGCAGGGAAGTACCACGCCGTGCGGGGACCGGTCGGCTCGACCAGACCCTCACCAGCGACGTAGGTGGTGGGCCGAATGCGCATAGCCGAATCGGCCGCAATGCTGGCACCAGCAACCTTCTCGGAGTTGCCACCGGCTCGCGCGCCCACCCGAATGGTGGCGGGGGCCTTGGTGGCAACCTTGGTCGTGTCTGCCGCACAGGCTCCCAAGAGGGCAACCGTTGCGACGACGGGGACAGAGACCTGAAGGATTCTGCGGATCGTCATGCTCGATGCGACGACCGCTCGGGCGGTTTGGTTCCCGCTATTCGGAGAAAAGTGCGTCGACGAACTCGTCAGGGTCGAACGGCACCAGGTCACCGATGGTCTCGCCCAAGCCCACGAGCTTCACGGGAAGGCCCAGTTCGGTCTCGATCGCAAACACGATGCCACCCTTGGCCGATCCGTCGAGCTTGGTGAGCACCACGCCCGTCACCTCGGTGACATCACCGAACTCTTTGGCCTGCACGAGACCGTTCTGACCGGTGGTGGCGTCGATCACGAGGAGCACCTCGGTGACCTTGCCCGGCTCGCGGTCTGCCACCCGACGAACCTTGCGCAACTCCTCCATGAGGTTGGACTTGTTCTGCAGTCGGCCCGCCGTGTCGCCGATGACGAGGTCGCACCCGCGCGACGCACCGGCCTGCACACCGTCGAAGATCACCGAACTGGGGTCGCCGCCCTCGTTGCCGCGCACGAATTCAGCACCCGAGCGCTGGGCCCAGGTCTGCAACTGCTCGGCTGCAGCAGCGCGGAACGTGTCGCCCGCAGCCAGCAGCACCCTGCGGCCCTCGGCGCGCTGCTGTGCAGCAACCTTGCCGATGGTGGTGGTCTTTCCCACTCCATTGACTCCAACGAAGAGCCACACGTTCGGACCGGCGCCACCTCGATCCTCTACCGTAAGACTGCGATGTGCTCCGGAGAGACGGGCCTTCATGTCATCTCGCAAGGCAGCGAGCAGAGCATCGGGTTCGGTGATTTCCTTCGCCTTCACCCGGGCTCGCAGCGGGTTCAGCAGACCGTCGGTGACCTTGATACCGACATCGGCCCGCAACAGTGCTTCCTCTAGGTCGTCCCAGGAGTCCTGCGTGATTCCGGCGCGTCCGCGCACACCACCGATCGCGCCGCTGAACGTGGCACGGGCCTTCGCAATGCGGTCGCGGAATCGAGGACGCTCAAACGTCTCCGGCTCGTGCTCCAGCTCCGGCTCGTTCTCCTCGATCTCGGCGAGGGCGGCCTCTGCCTCGAAGTCGGCAAGCGATTCCTCGAACGCAGCGTCGAGTTCCTCGGCAGAGATGACGTCGTCGGAGGTGTCTGTCGCATCGTCGAGTACCACGGCAGTGGTTGCCGGTGTCACTGCCGGTACTGCACGGGCCTGCGGCTGCATCTGTGGCGGCGGCGTCGGCACACCGGCCTTCGCGGCAGAGGCACCCGGCACCGCGCCAGCAGCACGGCGACGGTTGACGATGAGCACGCCGATCCCGAACACGAGAACGACGGCGATGAGGACGAGTAGTACGACCGGCATAAGCAGCGCCACGCTATCGGGCGCAACACAAGCGGGTTAGTTGTTGGCGTTCACCCGTTCGGACACAACCTTCGACGAGCCGCCCGGCTGCATGGTGACACCGAGCAGTACGTCGCCGGCCTCCATGGTGCGCTTCTGGTGACTCACGATGATCAACTGCGCCTCCGACCGGAACTCGCTCACGAGACCCAGGAAGCGGTGCAAGTTGACGTCGTCAAGGGCAGCCTCAACCTCGTCCATCACGTAGAACGGCGAAGGCCGCGACCGGAAGACGGCAAACAGGTACGCCAGAGCGGTGAGGCTGCGCTCGCCGCCGGACAGCAGCGAGAGCTTCTTCACGTTCTTGCCGCTCGGCTTGGCCTCCACCTCGATACCGGTGTTCAGCAGATTCTCCGGATCGGTGAGGACGAGCTTGCCCTGACCACCGGGGAACAACATGCCGAACAGGTTCGTGAAGTGCACCGACACGTCGGCGAAGGCATCGGCAAACACCGTCTCGATCTCTGTGTCGATTGCCTTGATCACCCGGGCGAGCTCGCGTCGGGTCTCCTTCACGTCCTCCAACTGGTCCTCGAGGAACTTGTGGCGTTCCTGCAGGGCGTTGAACTCCTCCAGCGCGAGCGGGTTGATGGGCCCGAGCAGGCGCAGTTCACGCTCGAGGTCCTTTACTCGAGTCTGGGCCGACACTCCATCGGGCAGCGGGGGCTCGACGGCCGTGATGGCAAGGTCGGGTTCAGTCTCCAGCTCGCGACGTGTTGTCTCCTCGACAGCCTCGAGTCGAAGTCGTGCCTCGGCCTCCTCGATGTCCACCTTGTGCGAGCGATCGCGCAACACCTCAAGTTCGCGATCGGCGGCGACGCGCCGACGACGTGCTTCGTCGA
>CANIBN010000008.1 GCA_947465505.1 Acidimicrobiales bacterium
ACCAGGCCCCGCTCGTTCACTTCGCGATCGAGGTGAACGGCAAGTTGCGGTACCCGGGCGATCGGCTCGGCAACGTTGAGCAGCCTGCTGCTGCCGTCACGCAGGACGACCCGTCCGGCGACACCGAGGTCGCGGTCGAGCCACGAGTTCAGCAGCGCACCGCCGTACACCTCGACCGCAAGCTGGCGCCAACCCGCCGTGCTGGTGTCGGGGTTGGGTTTGATGCGGAGGCACGGAGAGTCTGTGTGTGCCCCGACGATGCGAAATGGCACACGCGCGAGTGGCTCGGGGGTGTGAGGGGCGCTCCACGCAACGAGTGCCGCTCCACGCACGACGTAGCCGCGGGGGATTTCCGTCCAACGGTCCTGCTCGTTGACGCGCGCAAACCCAGCGGCGTCGAGCCGAGCCGCTGCACTTTCGGCAGCGTGGAACGGGGACGGGGAACCGTCGAGGTACGCGCGCAGGTCATCGAGTTCGGTCATGGTTACCCCTTGTAGATCCCGGTCGGCAGACCGGTTCCTCGCAGATGGTACGTCTCGTTGATCGTCAGGATGTTGCGCTCACCGGACCGTGCCGCAGCGACGCGGTGAATCGAGGTGTAGTTGGGATAGAAGAAATTCGTCGCGTCGGGAAGACCGAGTACCCAACCGAGGTACGACGAGAGCACGCCTCCGTGGCACACGACCGCGATCCTCTGTGACGGGTGAGTGTCGACGAGGCGCTCGATGGTGCCAACAACGTTTGCCACCCAGACGTCGCGGGGCACGTCGGGGTTGTCCCATTCGCCCGCCAGCATGGCCTGCCACCGGGGATCGTTAGCCGCCTTGAGTTCCTCCACCGGGACGTACTCGTTGGAGTCTCGGTCGTACTCGGCAACCCCATCCTCGGTGCTGATACCCAGACCGAGTGCCCGGGCCAGTGGCTCGGCAGTCTGGTGAGCCCTACGCAGGGGACTTGCATAGATGGCGTGAATCCTCTCGGTGGCGAGGTACGTTGCCAGAAGTTCAGCCTGACGGTGACCGTCCGCAGACAGCTCAGGGTCAGCGCGGCCCTCGGTGAGCTCCCTGCGTACCGGCAGGCCGTGACGTATGAGCAACAACTCCATCTGACTAGATAAGCAGCGATGACGAGACGAACCAAGATCGTGGCCACCGTCGGCCCAGCCAGCGAGTCCCCTGAGATGCTCGAGGAACTCATCCGTGCAGGGGTGGACGTGTTCCGGCTCAACCTCAGCCACGGTTCGGTCGAGGGGCATCTCGAGCGCGTGACCGCCATCCGCATGGCGGCCGATCGAGTGGGGCGCGCTGTCGGCGTGCTCGCCGACCTTCCCGGACCGAAGGTTCGCTGCGCAGCGTTCCCCGAGGGCGGCGTGGTGCTCAAGGCGGGTGATGTGGTCGAACTCGCACCCGGATCGGCCTCGTCGGATGCATCGCGCATCGAGATCGAGTACCCCACACTGCTCAGCGATGTCCGGGCCGAGGACCAGGTGATCCTGGGCGATGGCGCCATCTCACTCCGGATTCTTCAGGCCGCACCCGAGGTACGTGCGGTTGTCGAGACCGGGGGCCGGATGCAGGGGCGTCCCGGCGCACATCTGCATTCCGAGCGGCTCCGCCTCGAGACGCCGACCGACGAAGATTTGGTTCTTGCCCGGGCTATGGCCGATGCCGAGGTGGACTTTCTCGCTGTTTCCTTCGTCCGGGGTGCCGCAGACCTGCGGCGCGTGCGCGAAGTGGTCGATGGTTGGACGGGTGGGTTGGTTGCGAAAATCGAGACCTCGCCTGCTGTCGAGGCACTCGAGGAGATCGCCGACGAGGCTGACGCGGTGATGGTTGCCCGTGGCGATCTTGGGATCGAGCTTCCCTTGGAGGACGTTCCACATCTCCAGAAGAAGATCATCCGGCATTGCGTCGAGCGAGGAGTCCCGGTAATCACCGCAACGCAGATGCTCGAGAGCATGATCACCTCGCCAGCACCAACCCGCGCGGAGGTAAGCGACGTGGCGAACGCCGTGTTCGACGGCACTGACGCAGTCATGCTCTCGGGCGAGACCGCTATTGGTGCAGATCCGGTTCGGGTCATCAAGACCATGGCGCGCATCGCCGAGCGAGCCGAGAGCGAGAGTTCCTACCGCCGATGGGCTGACCGACTGGGACGAGCGCAGCGTGACCTCATGGATGTGGTCGACGACCAGGAGCGCGTGACCTTTGCGATTACCCACGCTGCGCAGCAAGCGGCCGTCGACATCGGGGCGAGCGCGATCCTCTGTTGCACCCGGTCGGGCAATTCGGCTCGCGCCATGGCCCGTTTCCGACCCGAGGCGCGGTTGGTCGGTCTGTCCCCAAATCTCGGAACGGTTCGTTCCATGACGCTGTCGTGGGGTGTGGAACCGCTCCAGGTCGATACGTATCGCTCGATCGACGACCTCGTTTGGTTCGCGGTGGAACGATCAGTTGGCTCGGGCGTGGTGAAGCATGGTGATCTCGTGGTCGTGCTCGCCGGTGAGCCCAAGCGCGGCACGGGCGGGGCAACAGACGTGCTTCGCGTGGTGCGCGTGTCATGAGCGTTGCGCCCCTGATCGCTGTCGAGGAGTCGGGGCCCGAACAGGCGCCGCTCGTCGTTCTCGTCCACGGTTCGATGGACCGCATGGCGGGTTTTGCGAAGATCGCTCGCCGTCTCGAAGAGCACTATCGCGTGCTCCGGTACGACCGCCGGGGCTACGGAGCATCGGTCGAACACCCGGGTCCGTTCACGATCAACGACCATGCAGACGATCTTGTCGAGATCCTGGCGGGTCGATCGGCGGTACTCATCGGTCACAGCATGGGAGGCAACGTCGTGCTGAGGGTTGCGCAGTCACACCCTCAACTCGTTCGGTCGCTGGCGGTCTACGAGACACCGCTCACCTGGACTCCCGAGTGGCCGCGCAACTCCACGAGTCGAACCATCGGGAACGACGGTCAGGATCCCGGCGATGTGGCGGAGGCGTTCATGCAGGGGATGATCGGCCGTCAGCGCTGGGAGCGATTGCCGGAGGCAACGCGTGCGGCCCGTCGTGCCGAGGGTCGGGTTCTGCTCGGTGAGATGAGTTCGGTGCGGGAGGTTGCGCCTTGGCAAGCCACCGCAATCACGGTTCCGGTAGTTGTTGGCCGGGGGAGCGAGGCCCGACCGCACCATTTCGAGGGAATGGAGCGTCTTGCTGCCTCGATCGAAGCCGCCGAACTCGTAACCCTCGAAGGCTGTCATCACGTGGCACACACGGCTGCGCCCGATCAGTTCACCGATGAACTCATCCGTCGGACGATTCAACGGGCAGGCTGGTAATTCCCTCTTCGTCGCCTGGCGGGACGGTGCTCGGCACGTCTACTGCGAACTGTCGGCCAAAGAACTTGCAAGTGGTTCGAGTGGCCTGCCCGGTTTGGTAGTCGGTTCGGATCTCTTTCGCACACTTGGAGATGTTCGCTCGCTGGCTCATGGAGACCACGATCAGCCCACCGAGAACAAGAATGACTACCGCCTTGGCGAGTGCCTTTCGGACGAACACCGCAACGAACAGCGCGAGGATGACGGATCCAGCCGAGATGGCGAGCCCGAGATGCTTGGCTGCTTCGACGTCTTGGGCGAACACTCCTGTGACGTTAGTGGTGGGTGGCCGTACTCTTGAGTCATGAGTGATCAGCCAGTGAACTTCTCTGCCTCCGGCCCGCCCGAGACCGTGCTTCCTGCGCCGGAGCCTGCTGCCGCACTAGCACTCGGCGAGGCGTTGTCACTTGGGAGTGATCAACGTCGCGCGGCAGTGGCTGCCGTGGTTGCTCGTTGGCCCCGGTACCTCGACGCGTGGGCGCGTCTGGGCGACCTCGGCCGAGACGAGGTCGAGCGGTATGCGTACTACCGCATCGGTTATCACCGTGGTCTCGACACGCTTCGTGCGAATGGCTGGCGGGGGAGTGGCTTTGTGCGGTGGCGCCACGAGACCAACCGCGGCCTTCTCCGCGCCATGCGTGGTCTTGCAGACATGGCTGCAGCGATCGGCGAGAACGACGAAGCGGAGCGATGCCGATTGTTCATCTTGCAGTTGGACCCGAGCGGCATCCCCCCGACCGGCTGACGGGGTTGAACGGGTTCGCGGCTGCTGTTCTTGTCGGGGGAGCGAGCAGCCGAATGGGAACGGACAAAGCGCTTATCGAGGTGGACGGCGTCACGCTCTCTCGCCGGGCCATCGACATGCTGCGTTCGGCAGGAGCACGAGAGGTCGTGACCGTTGGCGGGAGCGACCGCGGGGCTGGGGTGGAGCACGTCGACGACCGGTACCCGGGGGAGGGTCCGCTGGGCGGGCTGATTACCGCCCTCGCCGCTTTCGGCGACCCCGCTGCCGTCGACACAGTTGTGGTGGTGATTGCCTGTGACCTCCCCTTGCTCGCCTCGGGAACGGTCTCGCTCCTGTTGGCCGCGCTTGGCGACAACGACGCCGCGATCGCCCGAACAGATCGGCTCGAGCCACTGTGCGCCGTCTGGCGTCCGGAACGGGTACTTCCTCAGTTGGAGCATTCGTTTGCGTCGGGCGAGCGTGCGATCCGTCGGTCGCTCACGGGGTTGCGAACGGTCGAGGTTTCGGTGGGGGAGGCGGAACTCGTCAACCTCAACACGCCCGACGAACTCGAGGTGCTGCGTCGGGAACGCTCGGGCGGTGCCGGGGGTAGGCCGGCGAACTAGCGTGAGCCGGGTATGACCATTCCCGAGATCACTGTGGCAGAGCTTTCTGGGCGCCTCTCGGCCGGTGCCGTGACGCTCTTCGACGTGCGTAATCCCGACGAGTTTGAGGTGGCGAGAGTCCCGGGTGCGGTGCTCATCCCGTTGGGCCAGGTGCCCGATCGCGTGGCTGAGTTCCCCACGGCGGGGGAGGTTCTGGTGATCTGCAAGTCGGGCGGTCGCAGTGCACAGGCTGTTGAGTTCCTGCGTGACCGTGGTGTCGACGCTGTCAACATCGCCGGCGGCACGATGGCCTGGGTGAGCGCCGGCTACCCCGTGGAGTCCGGCGGCCTGTCGTGACCGCGGTGTGGATTGCCGATCAGGCGTCCTTCGAGCAACTCATCGATGCGGTAGCAACCGAAGAGCGCTACGCGCTTGATACCGAGTTCCATCGCGAGCGCACCTACTTCCCCCGGGTTGCCCTCGTGCAGATTGCGTGGTCGGGCGGCATTGCGCTCATCGACCCACTCGCTGTCGACATGTCATCGTTCTCCCGCCTGCTCGAGAGCGACGCGCTCGCAGTGCTCCACGCTGCCCAGCAGGATCTCGATGTTCTGCAGACGTGCTGCCGTTCGGTTCCGAAGCGACTGTTCGATACCCAACTCGCAGCAGGATTCATCGGCTATTCGACTCCCTCGCTCTCGAGTCTGTTGGCCTCAGAACTGAAGGTTCACGTCGCCAAGGGCGACCGGCTCACCGACTGGCTGGCCCGTCCGCTCACGCAGGAGCAGCGCGAATACGCGGCGAGCGATGTTGACCACTTGCTCGAACTGCACGATCGGATCACCGCACAACTTGATGCACTGGGTCGTCTTGAATGGGCGCTGCAGGCATGTGAGGAACTGCGCACGCGCCCGGTTGGACCGGCGGATCCGCTTGATGCCTGGTTGCGTATCAAGGACGCGAAGATCCTGAAGTCCAAGGCCAGGGGAGTGGCCAGGTCTGTTGCCGCCTGGCGGGAGCGTCGCGCAATGAACAGCGACATACCCGTTCGCCAGGTGCTTCCTGATCTCGCCATCCTTGGCGTCGCTCAGCGCGCACCACGCACAGTGCCCGAACTCATGGCGTGCCGGGGCGTCGAGGAACGTCATGCTCGCGGGAAGCTCGGCGAGGAAATCCTTGCAGCCGTTGCTGCCGGCCGGGAGGACGAGCCCGACATGCCCTCGGGCGAAGGGGAAGAGCTCTCACGCGGTCTTCGGCCAGCAGTGACCCTCGTTTCGGCGTGGATCGGCGAACTGAGTCGCCAGCGCAAGATCGACCCGACGCTGCTTGCGACGCGGACGGATCTGGTAGCGCTACTTCGAGGCGACGACGGTGCGCGTCTTGCTCACGGTTGGCGAGCCGAGTTCATCGGAGATGATCTCCGCAGACTGGTCGAAGGCCATGCTGCACTGTCGTTCGACGGCAAGGGTGGCCTCCGCCTCATCGACCTAGCGGAGCAAGGATGAGCGAGGTTCTGCAGGCGAAGGTACTCACCGTGTCGGATGGCGTCGTTGCCGGTACGCGGGTGGACACCAGCGGTGAGGCCCTGGTGGCACAGTTGGTCGCCGCCGGGTTCGAGGTGGTAGATCGTGGTCTCACGGCCGACGGTGCGGAGAACGTTGCAATGGCTCTGCGTCGCATGAGCGCCGGTTTCTCCGGATTGCTCGTCTCCACGGGGGGCACCGGGTTTGCGCCACGGGACCAGACCCCCGAGGGTACGAGAATAATGATCGAACGCGAGGCCCCGGGGATCGCCGAGGCCTGTCGACTGGTGAACCCTCTGGGCAGGCTGTCGCGGGGGATTGCTGGCATCGCCGGGAAGTGCGTCATCGTCAACCTCCCGGGATCGCCCAAAGGTTGTGTGGAGCAACTTGCCGCCGTGCTCGATGTGCTACCTCATGCGATTCGGCTGCTCGCGGACGCCCCGACCAGCCACTAGGGCGAACCGTCACCAACACGGGATGGTAATTCCGGCCGGTCGAGCCGCCTTGTTCCCTACACTTTCGCCCGTGCTGCGACTGGTTCTGCCGAAAGGCTCTCTCGAGAAGGCCACCTTCGATCTGTTCGAGGCGGCCGATCTCGCCATCAGCCGATCGTCGTCGGTGGACTACAAGGCCACCATCGACGATCCCCGGATCGGTGAGGTGCGCATCCTGCGCCCTCAGGAGATCCCGGTCTATGTGGAAGAGGGACTCTTCGACATCGGCATTACCGGACGCGACTGGGTGGAGGAGACCTCGAGTTCGGTCGACAGCCTCGGGGAACTGAAGTACTCCAAGGTCACCAGCAACCCGGTGAAAGTGGTGGTGGCGGTGGCAGGCGACTCGCCAGCCACGTCGGTCAAGGATCTCCCGCAGGGCGTACGCGTCACCAGCGAGTATCCCGAACTCACCAAGCGCTTCTTCGCAGACCGTGGCATTCAGGCCGATGTCCGTCTGTCGTACGGCGCATCGGAGGCCAAGATCCCCGACATCGCCGATTGCGTGGTCGACATCACCGAGACGGGTCGGGCGCTTCGGGCTGCTGGCCTGAAGATCATCGACACCATCCTCGTGTCGTACACCGAACTCATCGCCAACAACGCATCTTTTGCGGACCCTGCGAAGCGCCACGCCATGGAGCAGATCATGACCCTGCTCAACGGCACGCTCGAGGCCCGGGGCAAGACCTTGGTGAAGCTGAACGTGGGCGAGGCCCAGTTCGAGGCGGTGCTCAAGGCACTTCCGGCGGCCAAGTCGCCCACCGTCGCCAAACTTGCCGACGGCGGATACGCCATCGAAGCAGTAGTCGAGAAGCGCACGATCAACGTGCTCATCCCGGCCCTCAAGGACGCCGGAGCTTCCGACATCCTCGAGTTGCCGATCTCCAAGATCGTTCACTGATTCTGGATCATCGAGCGATGCAGTCTGGGGTCGTCTCGGCGTTCGGCGAGCGCGAGGGCCTCGGCGAGATTACCGATGCGACCGGCCGTGTCTGGCCGTTCCACTGCCTGGAGATAGCAGACGGATCCCGCACGATCGAGGTGGGTGCCTCCGTCGAGTTCGTGCCACTTGCGAAGCTCGGCCGCTTTGAGGCCAGCCGCATCCGCCCTGCCTAACCCCCCCCTCACCCACCCTCGTTCTCGGTCCCGAAAACGCTCAAAACGTGCAGTTTGGGGACCGAGAACGCAGACCCGCAGCGGTTCTCGGTCCCGAAAACGCTCAAAACCTGCAGTTTGGGGACCGAGAACGAGGGTGGTTCGTTAGCCGAGACTGGCTTTGACCTGCACAAATGCCAAGCGGATTTGCTCGAGCGCGGCGTGCAGCGTTTCCTCGTCCGGGCCGAGTCGGCCTTCCATGCCTTCCACGATGCAGGCCATGGCATCGATTCCCAGGACTGCCGCCTCCAGATTGGGGGGCGTCGCCGTGAGGTGCAGTGCTCCGAACTCGAACAGCCCCATGGCATGGTTGGCAATGACATAGTGGGGTGGTTCGGTAAGGAGACGCTGCTTGGCCTGGGCCAGTTCGGCGGCCGCAAGGGCCGCAGGATCCTCAGATGCCTGATCGTCGGTCATTTCCGCTAGGCTACCGACCCGACAACTGAGCCAAGCGGGCTCCGGGCTTGCCCGGGGGCTCCACCCGGCCACCTGGCCCGTCCTTGAGGCGAGCAACGACAGAGTGCGTCCGGGTCGACACGATACGAATCGGTGCGCCGTAGGCGTCCCCCGATTCCTCGTGGCGCTTGACTCGCCACAGGAACATCGGAACAGGGAGATGCCCATTGCACAGGAGTGAACGGCCATAGCAACCGGCGCGAGCACCGAGCCGCGGTACAACGAGCGCATTCGAGCCCGAGAGGTTCGAGTGATCGGTCCCGATGGCAGCCAGTTGGGTATCAAGACCGTCCCCGACGCCCTCAGCCTGGCGAGATCACAAGATCTCGACCTCGTTGAGGTAGCGCCGTTGGCGAACCCTCCCGTCTGTCGGATCATGGACTACGGCAAGTTCCGCTACGAGGAGTCGCAGCGGGCCAAGGAGTCACGCAAGAAGGCCACCCACATCTCCATCAAGGAGGTGAAGTTCCGACCCAAGATCGGCCAGGGTGACTTCGACACCAAGGTTCGCCACATCATCGACTTCCTCAATGAGGGTCACAAGGTGAAGATCACGCTGCAGTTCAGGGGACGCGAAATGGCGCACCCGGAATTGGGTGCCAAGGTTCTGAACGGGGTTGCCGAGCAAGTCGGTGCCCTTGCGAAGATCGAGGCATCGCCCCGACTCGACGGGCGCAACATGACCATGGTCATGGCCCCCGAGAAGAAGGCCCCGGTGAAGAAGTCGTCGAGCGGAGCGGAGTCCGAGACTCCGATCCAATCGGCAAGCGAGGCGACTACCGAGCCTGCGACGGACACGCTTCCGGCTGCAGACGAAGCACCCGCCGAATAGCCGTTCCTCGCCCCATCCCCCCGGGGCGGCAAGGGAACTCTTTCTCGAAACCAGAGGACACGACATGCCCAAGATGAAGACCAGCAAGACCGCAGCCAAGCGGTTCAGGAAGACCGGGACCGGCAAGCTCCAGCGCCTGCAGTCCATGCGTCAGCACCTGTTCGAAAAGAAGCCCAGCACCCGCACCCGTCGCCTCGACGGCATGGTCGACGTGCACTCGGGCGACGAGAAGAAGATCAAGCGACTGCTCGCCGAGCGCTGAGCAACGCAGGGAAAGGACTAGGAGAACACCATGGCCAGGGTTAAGCGCGCGGTCAACGCGAAGAAGCACCACAAGGCAATTCTCGAGAAGGCACAGGGCTACTACGGCAATCGCAGCCGTTCGTTCCGTGCCGCCAACGAGGCAGTTCTGCACGCCGGGCAGTACGCGTTCCGCGACCGCCGAGCACGCAAGGGCGAGTTCCGTCGTCTCTGGATCCAGCGCATCAACGCCGGATGCCGCGCGAACGGGATGTCCTACAGCCAGTTCATCGCTGGGCTCAACGCCGCTGGGATCGAGGTCGACCGCAAGGTGCTGTCCGACATCGCAACCACCGACGCTGCAGCGTTCACCAGCCTCGTCGAGGCCGCGAAGTCCGCACTGGGCTGAGTCTCGACCATGGAGCCGCTCGGCTTCACCAATCCACAGATCCAGCGACTGCGGCGCCTCCTGGGGCGCCGCAGTGCGCGTTGGGACGAAGGTGCATTCGTGGTGGAAGGAGAGATCCTTCTGCGTGAGGCTGTGCGCGCCGGCTGGGATGTGGAGATGCAGTACGTCGCCCCCGGGGCCGAGGGCGTTGCGGAGTTGCCGACTCGTTATCTCGCTCCCGGCGTCATGGAGCGCGTCGCCTCCACCGAGCACCCCCAGCCTGTGCTCGCGGTGGTGCGAATGCACGAGCCGTCGACCGTCGCAACTGCGACGCGGGTGGTTGTGTGTGCCGGGCTCTCGGACCCGGGCAATCTCGGCACGATCCTGCGCAGCGCCGAGGCAGCGGGCTTCGATCTGGTCGCCCTGACCCCGGGAAGTGTGGACCCCTACTCGCCCAAGACGGTGCGTGCCTCGGCCGGGGCGCTGTTTCATGTTCCCGTTGTCGTGGACGTTGATCCCTCCTCGCTCGGTGTCGAACTCGTGGGCACCAGCTCACACCTCGGGAACCCGTTTACCGATACGGATCTCACCGGCCCGCTCGGCATCGTCATCGGTAACGAGGCGCACGGCGTGCCCGACGATGTGCAGGTAACCCGTTGGGTGACGATCCCGCACGCAGGCCGGTCCGAGAGCCTCAATGCGGCTATGGCAGCGACACTGCTGGTGTTCGAGGTGTTGCGGCAGCAGCGGGCTGCTCATCCGGACGGCCCCGTGCAGCGGGCACCGAGCAAGTAGGATTTCCTCTGCTACAGCGACGGAATGCAGCGGTTCCGCCGCCACCGGGAGTCCACTGATGATCGACGACATCTCTTCTGCGCGCGACGCAGCACTCGCCGCCTTGTCCCTCGCGGCAACGGTCGACGCCCTTGATGCAGTGGTGGGCGAGCACCTCGGCAAGAGGGGTCCGCTGTCCTCGCTGAAGGCTCGCCTCGGGTCGCTGCCAACGGTGGACGAAAAGAAGGCGATGGGACAGGTCCTCAACGAGGCGATGCAATCCGTCGCCGCTGCAGCGGACGAACGTCGCGCCTTGCTCGCCGCCGTGGAGCGTCGTGCTCGCCTCGACGGGGAGCGCATGGACCTCACCGAGTACCGGCGGCCGGCACGCAGGGGTCACGCACATCTGGTGACCGAAGCCTGGGAGCGCCTCGAGGACGTCTTCGTGGGCCTCGGGTTCAAGGTGGCTGAAGGACCCGAGATCGAGACCGACTGGTACAACTTCGAGGCACTCAACATGCCGCCGAGCCACCCTGCGCGAAGCATGTGGGACACCCTGTTCGTCGATCACGGCCCTGCAGGGTCCACGGTGCTGCGAACCCACACCTCACCGGTCCAGGCGCGTGTGATGACCACGCAGGAGCCGCCCATCTATGTCGTGGCGCCGGGCCGTGTGTTCCGCAACGAGACGGCAGATGCCACACACATGCCGGTGTTCCACCAGATCGAGGGTCTTGTCGTCGACCGCGGCATATCCTTCGCCGATCTCGCAGGGACCATCGAGGCCTTCACCCGTGCCTTCTTCGGCCCCGGCTTCACCAGTCGTCTGCGGCCCAGTTTCTTCCCCTTTACCGAGCCCTCGGCAGAGTTCGACATCCGTCGCCCCGACGGGTCGTGGCTCGAGCTCGGCGGCTGCGGCATGGTGCATCCCAACGTGCTCGCGTCGTGCGGTATCGATCCCGAGGAGTGGAGCGGATTCGCGTTCGGTTTCGGCATCGACCGGATGGCCAAGGAGTACCACGGGGTGGACGATCTACGCGAGATGTACTCAAACGACATCCGTTTCATCGAGCAGTTCTGACCGGCGCGAGACGAGAGCAAACGACATGAACATTCTCCTCAGCTGGCTCAACACCTTCGCACCGTTCGGCGACGCAACAGACGACAACGTCGAGCGTGTGAGTGCGGCACTGAACTCGCTCGGCCTCGCGGTCGAGAGCGTCCAGCGAATCGGGGCGCCGGTCCCGGGCGTGGTCACGGCGCGCGTACTCCGCACGGAGCGTCATCCCGACGCCGAGCGGGTGCACCGCGTGTTCGTCGATGCTGGCGATGGTTCCGAGCGCCACGTGTGGTGCGGCGCGTTCAACATGTCGCCTGGGGACATCATCCCGCTCGCCACCCTCGGTACCGTGATGCCCGACGGGCGCGACATCCAGAAGCGGAAGATCCTCGGCATCGCGAGCGAGGGCATGCTCTGCTCGGCTACCGAACTCGGCATCAGTGACGACCACAGCGGCATCCTCATCCTCCCTCCGGGCACGGCGCTCGGGCAACCGATCATGGAGGCGCTGGGCATCGAGGCCGACGCACTCTTCGAACTCGACCTCACGCGCAACCGTCCCGACTGCTGGGGTCACCTCGGCGTCGCGCGTGACCTCGCAGCGTGGTTCGACGTTCCCTTCACGGTGCCGTCGGCGGACCTTGGCGTCCTCGGAGCAGAGCGAAGCGCGCCGGTCACGATTGTGGACGGGGATCGTTGCGGTCGGTTCGTCTCCGTGGTGCTCTCGGGAGTTCAGGTCGGTCCGTCCGCAGCATGGATGCAGCGCCGTCTCTCCCTTGCAGGGATGCGTCCGATCAGCAATGTGGTCGATGTCTCGAACTACGTGATGCTCGAGGTCAACCAGCCGAACCATGCCTACGACCTCGAGACCCTCGGCGGTGGGGCGTTCCGGATTCGCAAGGCCCGCGACGGCGAGAAGATGTTCACGCTCGATGGCGTGGAGCGCACGTTCGCCCCGCGCGACCTGCTCATCTGCGATGGCAACGACGTCCCGATCGGCGTGGCCGGCATCATGGGTGGCCGGGACAGCGAGATCTCGGACTCCACGTCCAGTGTTGCCCTGGAGCTAGCGTGGTTCGAGCCCGAGGGAATCGGGCAGTCCGTACCGCACCTCGGGCTGCGCAGCGAGGCCTCTGCCCGTTTCGAGCGCGGTGTGGACCCGTACGGCATCGACCTGGCACTTTCCCGTTTCGTCGAACTGCTCCGTGAGACGTGCCCCAATCTGGTGGTGCACGCAGGCATCGCCGATGCGACTGCAGAGAGCCTTCCGCCCGCTCGGCGCACCGCGCGCGTTCGCCCAGCACGTGTCAACGCTGTTCTCGCGCTTGACCTGAAGGCCGACGAGATCGCAACACTGCTCGAGCCGATCGGATTTCACGGCACGCTTGCACATGACGGAACGCTCGAGGTGCTCTTGCCGTCCTGGCGGCCGGACTCGACTTCCGAGATCGATGTCATCGAGGAGATCGCGCGTCACTACGGCTACGACCGCATTCCGAAGTCCGTTCGCAAGTCTCCCGAGGGTGGCGGACTCACGCCGGCGCAGAAGCGCCGTCGTCGAGTGCGCGAGGTGTTGCTCGGACTCGGGGCGAACGAGGCCATGCCCGACGTGTTCCTCTCTCCCGGCGACATGGAGCGGGCAGGTCTGCACGGTCATGTCGTCACCGTGGCAAACCCGCTCGTTGCAGAGCAGTCGGTGCTGCGCGGTTCTCTCATCCCCGGGTTGCTGAAGTCCATTGCCTACAACGAGTCGCATCGCGCCACCGGTCTAGCCCTCTTCGAGGTTGGGCACCGTTACCTTCCGGACGACGGAGTGCTTCCCTTCGAGGCCGAGCAACTCTGTGTGACGCTTGCCGGACGCGAGGCCCCGGCCGCCGTGGAGGTCTGGGAGGAGCTCCGCTCGGCGCTCGGATGGAACTCCACATCACTCGTGGCATCGCCGCTGCCGGGAGTGCCGGGTCTGCACCCGACTCGACACTCACTCGTAGCGCTCGACGACGGAACGGTGGTCGGCTCGCTGGGCGAGATCGACCCGGGAGTGCTGGACGCCTACGGTGTGAGCGAGCGTGTTGCGGTGCTGGATGTGGATCTGGGTGCGCTGCTCGCCATCGAGCCGACACCCGTGCAGTTCAAGGCGTTCAGTCGGTACCCCACCAGCGACGTGGACCTTGCGTTCGTCATCAGTGAGGAGATCCCCGCCGAGCACCTCGCCGAGGCGCTCCGAATTGCAGGAGGACCGTCGCTGGTCCGACTTGAACTGTTCGATGTGTATCGGGGTCCGGGCGTTCCAGCAGGCGCTCGCAGTCTCGCCTACCGGTTGCGCCTGCAGGCGTCAGACCGCACACTCACCGATGTCGATGTGGCTGCGATCCGACAGCGCTGCATCGACGCCTGTGCACACCTTGGCGCTGCACTCCGCTGAACCGGGTCCATTGCCTGAGGGGTTCCCCTCGTCTACTGTCACCGCATTCGTGTGACGTTCCGAGGGGGGAACATGTTGCGTGCAGTGTGTGGAGAGCCGGCCGAGCTCGATGCGACGTGGATGACTCAGGCGCTTGAGGAGGCCGGAGTTGCGCGAGGCGCAACCATTACCCATCTCGAATTCGCGGGTTTCGTCGGTACCGGGCAGATGGCGCGCAACGCTCGGTTTCGGCTCACGTGGGACCGCCCCGAGGAGCGACCGGGATCGGTGGTCGGCAAGTTTCCCTCCGCAGACTCCACAGCCCGGGCTACCGGCTTCGAACAGGGCAGCTACATCACGGAGTGGGAGTTCTACAGCAAGGTGGTGAACACGCTCACCATTCGGACGCCGAGGTGCTACGTGGCTCGCTTTGACGAGGCTGCTCAGGAATTCGTGCTCATCATGGAAGACATGGCCGGCAGTCGCCAGGGTGACCAATTGGCGGGCCTCACCGTTGACGAAGCGGCACTTGCCGTAGACACCGTCGTTGGGCTGCACGCCCCACGTTGGGGTGATCCCGAACTGCGGAACTTTGTCGCTCACCGTCCGAAAGGTGACGAGTGGGCCGGGATGCTCGGTGGCATCTATGAGATGACGTCCGAGCCCATGCTGGCCCGTCTCGGAAATAGGCTCGACCCAGACGTTGTCTCGCTCATCGAGTCCTTCAAGCCCTACGCCGGTAAGTGGGCACAGGGAGTGGATACGCCGCGAACGTTGGTGCACATCGACTACCGGCCAGACAACTTCATGTTCGGCGTGGAGCCGGGTGCGCCGCCGCTTGCCGTGGTCGACTGGCAGACGGCCACGGACGGCAACGCTCTCATCGACGTGGCGTACTGCCTCGGTGCGTGCATGCCCCCGGCGACACGCGCCGCGGTTGAGCAGGACATGATCAAGTCGTACGTGTCCGGCATGCAGGCAGCCGGAGTGAACCTCGACTACGACCGGGCGTGGAGGGACTACCGCCACGCATCGCTCTGGGGGCTCGCGATGGCCGTGATCGCCACGATCCTCGCTGCAGAGACCGAGCGCGGCAACGACATGCTCACCCGGATGGCCCAATACCACGGTCGGCACGCACTCGACCTCGACGCGCTGTCCCTGCTGCGCTGAGCGCGGTGCCCGCAGCCTCGAACACCTCCCTCAGAGTACGGAGGGCGCTCGTACTCGTCGTCTCTGCTGTATTCCCGTTCGTGCTCGTCCGCGTCGGCGGTCACCGTGGTGTGCACATGGCGCGCAACCTGCTCTTTCCGGGAGCGGGTGTCCTGGACCACGAGCCACTGCTCGCCGCAGTATGTGCCGTAACCGCCATCGCGGCGACGGTGCTCTGGATCCGTTGGGGCGCTGGATGGGTCCTTCTCGGTGTCGTGCTGCTGACCACCGCCATCTCCGGTCTGGTGCCAAGCCATGTTGACCACACGGATGCGATTCGCAACGTGTCGGCGGCACACGAGTTTCCGCTCGTGATCCTCGTGATGGGGGCCCTCGCGTGGGCCCGAACGATTCTCGGAAGACTTCCGGGTCTCCGCGCGCTGACGGGTCGACGGCATCAGCGTCAGACCGGGATCGCCCAGATCGGATCGCTCAAGCCCGTCGAGCGATGTCAAGCTGCGGCCATCCTCTCGCTCGCAGGGGCGCGCGAAAGCGATCTGGGCTCCGCCGTGGGAGCGGCCGATATCGCCCGTCGCGCGGGGCGGGTCGGCGCAGTGGCCCGCCTCCGGTTTGGCGGGGACCCGTTCCGGCGCGATCACGCCCACGCCCGTGCTGCGAAGCTGCTCTGCGGACTGATGGATGACAACGGCGTCGAGCAGTTGGCGATGGATGCCTCCGCGACGACGCTGGGTGTCCCCTGCAGCGAGCCGACGTGGATCCGGCCGCTCGATGCAACCTTGGTCGCTGCGGCACTCTCCCGAGCCGGTAAAGCGCAATCAGCGGAGCACTGGTCTGCTGCGCTCAACGGTCCGATGGCCCTGCGCAGGGGCCACCGCCCGGCGTGGTGGTGGACTCCACTCGATATTGGTGCCGGGGGAGCGCCGACCTGGGAGCACGCTGCATTCACCGGCATCGCCCGAGCGCATGGATGGATCGGTGGGGACGATTGGGCAGTGCTCCGAACCCGTGCGATGGGTGCCGCCGCCCGCGGCGCGGTCACTCGTGATGACGAACGCTTGGTCGCCGCCTCGCGCATTTGGCTGGCGCTCGAGGAGGACCCGGAGGCGGCACGCATCGTCCGGCGGCCGGGGATCCGGCGGGACCCACTTGCCTGCGCACTCGATCGCCTTGCATCCGAGTTGTGCCAGAATCCACACGTGCTCAGGGGCAGCACGGTCGACACGCCAAATCGGGGAGAGCTGACGTGACCAGTGTGGTTGATTCATCAACAGCGATGACTTCCGGGGGCCGACTGCTGCTCGACGAACACCCAGCGCGGCTGGGTCCAAAGAGCCGGGCTCTCCTTGCCCGACTCGTCGTCAGCCTTGCAATTGTCGAGGTCGTCGGGTCTGTTCTCGCCTTTGCCACCAACAGTGACGCCTGGCGCTCGTTCGGTACCTCGCTCATCTTTCCGGGTGTCGGGTTCCTTTACAACGCGATGCCGTTGCTGTTCGTGCTGACCGCAGCCCTGCTCGTGCTCGCATTGGTCCTCTGGTGGGGTGCGAGTGTTCATCTCGCCATCCCCTTGGTGTGGTTGGCGAGCGCAGTTGTTCCGGCGGTGCTTGCAGACGGCCCGCGGCTCTGGGTGGACCGCGGTACGAACTGGACGTGGTCGATCGTCGTCGCCTATGGACTCGCCGCAGCGTTTGTCGCCATCGGTGTCTGGCGTGTGGAGCGTCGTTTCCGCCGCAAGCGTGTGCTCGTACCCGAGATCAACGACTACCTGCGCACGGTGAACCTGCCCGAGCCGATCCGCTCCGGCCGCGATCCGAACGCCATGGACGCCGAGCTGCTGCGGTGGTGCTACTCCTTCGCGTTCCAACCCGACGACGACCTGGTCGGACTGGACTGGGGCGAGCAGTTCCACAGCGGGACCCAGGTGCGCTATCAGCTGAACGGGCTCGTGTGGTCGATGTCGCTCTACGCCGCAAACTTCGTCCCGAATGCACCGTCGGTGATCACCGATGCGATCGAGCGGGTTGCCTTCAAGCACACCGACCTCCGTGTGTGGAAGTACTGGCGGGCACTCAACCTGTTCGGCAACTTCGATCCGAACCCGGATCCCATCTGTCGGGACAACATCATGTTCTCGGCGTTCTTCTGCGACGCTCTGAACACGTTGGAGGCTGCCACCGGTTCGAAGCGCTTCGACGAGCCCGGCTCGCTCACCTTCGTCTGGAAGGACGGTCGAACCTTCCCGTACGACCATCACTCGATAGCGGCCGCGGTGCGCGCGAACTACAACCGCAGCAAGTTCGGCTTCTTCCCCTGCGAACCGGGATGGTCCTTCACCGTCTGCAACATCATGGGCGCACAGTCACTGCGCAACCACGATGCCCTGCACGGAACGTCGGACTGGGATGAGGTCCGCGATTCGTGGGCTCGAACGCTGGACGAGGAATACGCCTCTCCCGACGGTTCCTATGCGCACATCCGCTCGAATCTCGTCGGCCTGTCCTGGGACACCGGTGAGGTTCCAGGCGGCTACTACCACACGCACGGGACGCACCGGTTCGTGGACATCCTCCCGGACCACGCCTGGCGGGCAAAGGCACTGGACCTCCGTGGTGCGCTGCCAAAGATGCAGGGGTTGGCAGCGATGGCGAAAGCAAACAGCGGTCGCCTCGATCTCGAGATGCCGGCCGAACTCGAGCGTCACCGTACGTCGTCGACGTCGTTGCTCGGCTGGATCAAGGTGATCGGCGGGGCCTACATGGCCGGCGAACCGGAACTTGTGGAAGCGGCCATCGATGCCTCGGAACGCCAGTGCTCCACCGGCCTGCGCTGGCCGGAGCGACCCGTGAAGATCGGCGGTGGTGGGTTCGGTGCGTACATGCAGATGCGGTGGTCGCAGCCGCTCGACCTCGCCGGCTTGAACATTCGTGGTTACGTTGCACCGGTCGGGCCCATCCTGAAGTCCTACGACTCGCAGGGCATCCTGGTGACGCTGGCACGCTCCGATGACGGTGTGTCGCTCGATCTCGGTCTCCAGCCGATGAACGGACCGCTCGAGAACTCGTCGCTGCACTTCGCGAATCTCGACGCCTCCACCCGGTACTCAGTGACAGACAGCAATGGTGCGGCCGTGGTGTCCGGCGAGTCCGATTCCGAGGGCACGCTGACGCTCGGCATTCCGGCACTCTCGACGGCCGTTCGGTACCGGCTCGGGACTCCACGATGATCATCGACTGCAACCGGCTGTGGAGTCAGCTTGCCACCGTGCTCTACAAGGTCCTCCGTAAGCCCCGCGTGCAGTACTCCCCGCCGCCGAGGGTGAACCGGGCCAGAAGCTAGTTTGCGCTCAGGTCATCGGGAGCCGTGGCGACCCACGCCAGTCGACCACCCTGTCTGCGCAGAACCGCCCGCCAGAGGGCATCCGGCTCTCGGCTGAAGGGGTCGTCGGGGGTTGCGTCGAGCACGATCCACGCTCCGGCCTCCAACTCCGCATCGAGCTGCCAGGGACCCCACCCGGAATATCCCCTGAATATCCGCAACTGCTTGATGGGCGGGGCCACTTCGTAGGGTTCCCTGCCCAGGTCGACGGTGCCGATTCCGCGTCGCCAGAGAGACCAGCCGTTGTCCGGGTTGTCGTGCTGGACCTCGGCATCTCCGCTCCAGGCCAGCCCGATGAGCGCGTTTGGTTCGACGGGGCCTCCCGCATGCACCACGGCGGGGTACGCACAGCGCTCAACCCAGGACTCCAAGCCTCCAATGTCCCGCTCTGGTGTCGGCCGATTGATCACCACACCGAGGGCTCCCTGGTCGTTGTGCTCGATCATGTAGACGACAGAGCGGTCGAAGTTCGGGTCCACGAGCGGGGGAGTGGCGACCAGGAGCCGTCCGGCCGTCGAGTGGTGGATCACCCAACGATCATGCCTCACGTCGGGTCCCCCTTGGGTTCAGAAATCCTATGCATGAGTATGCAGACCCCTGTATGATCTTCGACCTATGGTGAAAGTCGGCATTCTTGGTGCGTCCGGGTACACGGGTGCAGAGCTGCTCCGGATCTGCGCGCAGCACCCCGAGTTCGAGGTGGTCTATGCCACGGGTGACTCCCAGTCGGGCACGTTGGCGTCGTCGTTGTATCCGTCGCTCGCGGTTGCCTACCCCAACCTGGTGTTCGAGGAGTTCGACGTATCCCGTACGTCCGGTCTCGACGTCGTGTTCCTCGGCCTGCCGCACGAGGCCTCCATGGCCCTGGCGCCGCAACTGGTCGGCAAGGTGGGCTGCATCGTTGATCTCTCGGCTGCCTACCGGCTGAAGGACGCCTCGCTGTACCCGACGTGGTACGGCTTCGAGCACGACCAACCCGAGCTACTGGCAGAAGCCGTCTACGGGCTGCCCGAGCTGTATCGCTCGGAACTGAAGGGTGCCCGGCTGATCGCCACGCCGGGCTGCTACGTCACGGCAGCGTCCCTTGCGCTCGCCCCGCTGATCCGTCAGGAGTTCATTCAGTCGTCCGGGATCGTCGTCGATGCAGCCTCTGGCGTGAGTGGGGCCGGGAGGGCGCTCAAGCACTCGTCGCACTTCAGTACGGTGGACGAGGACTTCACGGCCTATGGACTCGTCGATCACCGTCATACACCGGAGATCGAGCAGAACATCGGGGGCCAGGTGATCTTCACACCGCACCTTGCACCGATGAACCGCGGCATTCTCGCAACCTGTTACGCCCGCCCGACCGGGGACGTCTCTACCGAGGCGCTCCTTGCTGCCCTTGGACGTTTCTACGAGTCGGAGCCGTTCGTCGTGGTCCGTCCGGCGTCGCCCTCCACCAAGGCGACCCTTGGCACCAATTCCGTTCATCTCACCGCTCGGTTCGACGCCCGTACCGGCTGGGTGATGGTTATCGCTGCCATCGACAACCTCTGCAAGGGGGCGAGCGGTGGTGCCGTCCAGGCTGCGAACGTTGCACTGGGTCTGCGGGAGACTGCCGGCCTCCAGACCGTGGGGGTGTACCCGTGACGAATCTTCATGTGTCGAGGGATGAGGCGGCCACCAAGGCCGGTGTCCTCGTCGAGGCACTTCCCTATATCCGGCGCTTTGCCAACCAGATCGTGGTGGTGAAGTACGGAGGCAACGCGCTCGCCGGTGCGAGCGAATCCGATGCGCTTGCGCTCTTTGCCGAGGACATCGTGCTGATGCATGCCGTCGGTATGCGCCCTGTCGTGGTTCACGGCGGAGGTCCCCAAATCAGCGACCTCATGACGCGGCTCGGCAAGCAGACCGAGTTCCGCAACGGACTCCGGGTAACCGACGCCGAGACCGTCGACATTGCTCGGATGGTGCTGCTCGGGCAGGTGAACCCCGAGATCGTCTCGTCGATCAACGTTCATGGGCCGCTCGCGGTTGGGGTGAGCGGCGCCGATGCCGGGCTCATCGTTGCCGCCCCGAAGGATCCAGAACTGGGATTCGTCGGCGAGGTAACCGCCGTGAACCCGGAGATCGTCAACCGACTCCTGGCACAGCACCTCATCCCGGTGATCGCCACGATTGGCTCGGACGCGCAGGGGCAGGCGTACAACATCAACGCCGACACTGTCGCGGGAGCAATCGCCGAAGCATTGGGCGCCGAGAAGTTGGTGTACCTCACGGATATCGAGGGGCTGCGGCGCGTGGTCGAGGACCCGTCGAGCCTCATCCGCCAGACGACGGCAGACGAGCTCGACTCGCTGATGGCAGACGGGACGATCGCCGGCGGGATGATCCCGAAGGTCGAGAGCTGCGTGCACGCCGTGCGAAACGGCGTGAGGCGCGCGCACATCCTCGATGGGCGCATCCCACATGTGTTGTTGCTCGAGGTATTCACCGATGCCGGAATCGGCACCATGGTCGCAGGAGGTCAGTGATGGCAGGACATGCATTCGATACGCAGGGGATGAGCTATTGCCCCTTCATGCCCGTGTTCGGCGCACCGGCAGTGATGTTCTCGCGTGGCAGCGGCACCGAGCTGTGGGATTCCACGGGCAAGCGGTACCTCGATTTCCTCTGCGGTCTCGCAGTCACCTCGCTCGGTCACGCAAATCCAGTCGTTGCCGAGGCAGTTGCGGCGCAGGCGAACACGTTGCTCCATGTCTCGAACTTCTTCGCGAACCCCGTGGCTACCGAGGCTGCGGTACTCGTGAATACCCTGCTCCACGAGGCCACCGGTGAGTGGGGCCAGACGTTCTTCTGCAACTCCGGAGCGGAGGCCAACGAGGCGGCGCTCAAACTTGCGCGCAAGTTCGGGGGCAGGGGGCGCCACGTGGTGGTGAGCACGTTCGGCTCGTTCCACGGTCGCACGCTGGCGTCGTTGGCCGCCACTGGCCAGCCCGCAAAGCATGAGCCGTTCCAGCCGATGCCGGAGGGGTTCCGCCATGTCTCGTGGGGCGACCTCGACGAGATGCGTGCTGCTGTGGATCCCTCGGTGAGCGCGATCCTCATCGAACCGGTCCAGGGGGAGGGCGGCGTCAACCCTGCCACCGTCGAGTACTTCCGCGGGGTACGCGACCTTTGTGACGAGCGCGGACTGCTCATGATCGTCGACGAGGTACAGACCGGCTTCGCCCGCACCGGCAAGTGGTTCGGGTTCCAGCACTTCGGTGTCGTTCCCGACGTCGTCACCATGGCCAAGGCAATGGGCAACGGCTTCCCGGTCGGTGCTTGCTGGGCCAAGCGGAGCGTGTCCCAGGTGTTCCAGCCCGGCGACCACGGATCCACGTACAGCGGAACGGCCATCGCAACCTCCGCTGTCCGGGCAGTCATCAACGAGATGCGCCGTATCGACGCGCCAGCTCTCTCCCTGGCAAAGGGTGCGCGTCTGCGTGCCGGACTCGAGGCGATCCCCGCCGTGAAGGAGGTTCGCGGCCTCGGGCTGCTGCTCGCGGCCGAGCTCGGCGAAGGCGCAGACGCGAAGGCCGCCTACACGGCATTGCTCGAGCGCGGTCTGGTAACGAATGCGGTGACGGCAACGGCACTCCGGCTCGCCCCACCCATCACCGTCTCCGACGCGGAGATCGACGAGGCACTCGCGCATATTCGGGCAGTGCTCTCATGAACAAGCGTGATCTGCTCTCGGTAACGGATCTCTCGGCCGAGGAACTTCACCTGGTGCTCGACCTTGCGGAACGACCGATCTCCGCATTGGGCCGGCCGTTGGAGGGCCTCGGGGCGGCACTGATCTTCGAGAAGCCGTCGAACCGCACCCGGCAATCGATGGAGATGGCCGTGGTCCAGCTCGGCGGTCATCCCGTGTACACACGCGGCGAGGAGATCCAGTTCGACGTCCGGGAATCGGTCGAGGACGTTGCGCGCACGATGTCCGGCTACCACGGTGTTCTCGGTGCCCGCGTGTTCCGGCACGAGGTCGTCGAGCGGCTCGCCCGAGCGGCCACGGTGCCGGTTGTCAACATGCTCTCGGACCGGTCGCACCCGATGCAGGCACTCGCAGACGTCCTCACCATGCATCAGGTGCTCGGGCGGCTCTCCGGGCGCGTTGTCGCCTGGGTGGGCGACTACAACAACGTCGCCCGTTCCCTGGGCGAGGCGTGCGTGATGCTCGGTGCGCAGGTTCGCTATGCAACGCCCGATGGATATGGGCCCTCGTCGGTCGAGCTGCAGCGGTTGGAAGCGCTTGGGCCGGGCTCGGTCGAGGCCTCTGTACAGCCGGAGGTTGCGGTAAAGGGGGCCGATGCCGTGCACACCGATACCTGGACATCGATGGGTCAGGAGGCAGAGAAGGCGCAGCGACTCGAGACGTTCCGTGGATACACCGTGACGACAGATCTCATGCGCGCAGCGGCCCCAGGCGCGGGTTTTTACCACTGCGCTCCGGTGTACCGCGAGGTCGAGGTTGCGACCGAGGTTGTTGATGGGCCTCAGTCCTGTGTCGTCCGGCAGGGCCACAATCGCCTGCATGCGTCGCGCGCACTGTTGGCGTTCCTCGCCGGGGTGCGCTCGTGAGCAGCAAGCTTGCGCGGCAGGCTGCCATTGCTCGGATCGTTGCGCAGCGTCCGGTGTCCAGCCAGCCACAGCTGGTCGAGCTGTTGCACCTCGAGGGCATCGAGGCCACCCAGGCGACGGTTTCGCGTGACCTGAAAGATATGGGCGCTGTCATCGTGCGCGTCCCGGGCGGCGAGACGGTCTACGCGCTTCCGGAGCTCGAGCCCCAACGTGTTGCTCCGCACGAGCAGCTCCGCCGCGTCATGGGGGAGTGGGTCGCTGAGGTAAAGGTCTCTGCGAATCTGGTCGTCGTGCGCACACCTCCCGGCTGTGCCCACGTCGTGGCCAGTGCGCTCGATCGGAGCGGACTGCCGGGCGTGCTCGGCACCGTTGCCGGTGACGACACGATGCTCGTCGTTGCGGACGAGAAGATGGGTGGGGCCGAACTGGCCAACAGGCTCCGACAGCTCGCTGGCCTCACGACAAAGGCAGGACGCAAGTGACCGAGAGCGGAAAGACCCTGTGGCACGGTCGCTTTGCATCGGGCCCGGCAGAGGAACTGCTGGCCTATACCGTCAGCCTCCCGTTCGACCAGCGTCTCTGGCCGGACGACATCGAGGGATCGAGGGCACACGTCGCCGGGCTCGCCCGCGCAGGTCTGCTCAGCGAGGACGAGCGCGACGGGATCCTCTTGGCACTTGATGCGGTGTGGTCCGAGCTCTCCTCCGGTGAGTTCGTGTTCGTCGCCAGCGACGAGGACATCCACACGGCGGTCGAGCGCAGGGTCACCGAGATCGCCGGTCCTGCTGGCGGAAAGCTGCACACGGGTCGGAGCCGCAACGATCAGTGCGCCACCGACCTCCGTCTCTGGTGCAAGCGCGAGCTGCGCACCGTTGCGCAACGGTTGGTCACCTTCCAGGAGGTGCTCCTCGAGCGTGCCGAGCAGGCCGGCGAGTCGTATCTCCCCGGATACACACACCTCCAGCGTGCGCAGCCCGTTCTGCTCGCACATCACCTGCTGGCCCACGCCTGGACGTTCGCCCGGGACATCGATCGTCTGCTCGCAACCATCGACCGTCTCGACGTCTCGCCGCTCGGAGCAGGCGCGCTGGCAGGAAGCTCGCTCCCGCTCGATCCGGCGTTCACCGCTTCGCTCCTCGGCTTCTCCAAGCCGTTCGAGAACTCTCTCGATGCCGTGAGCGATCGCGATCACGTGGCCGAGGCGCTGTTCGACCTTGCGCTCATCGGGGTGCACCTCTCGAGGATCGGCGAGGAATGGGTGCTGTGGACGAGCGAGGAGTTCGGCTTCGCGAGGCTCGACGACGGGTATGCCACCGGATCCTCGATGCTGCCGCAGAAGAAGAACCCGGACATCGCGGAGCTGGCACGCGGCAAGGCTGGTCGTTTGATCGGCAACCTCACGGGCCTCCTCACCACCCTGAAGGGCCTACCGCTCGCGTACAACCGTGACCTGCAAGAGGACAAGGAGCCCTTGTTCGATGCCGTCGACCAGGTGAGCCTTGCACTCAGCGCGCTCACCGGGATGGTGGCCACAGCAACCTTCGCCACTGAACGGATGGCGGCTGCTGCCGATGCGCCCACGTCGGCAGCGACAGATCTTGCCGAGTGGCTCGTTGGCCGGGGCATGCCGTTCCGTGAGGCACACGCCGTCGTCGGTGCACTGGTACGCAAGACGCTCGCGGGGGAGGGCGAACTGCGGGATCTGGTCTCGGCTCACCCTCAGCTCGGTCCGGAGGCAGCGGCCCTCGTGGCACCTGGTGTCAGCGTTCGCCGGCGCACCACGCCGGGCGGAGCAGGCCCCGAACCCGTGGCACGTCAGCTCGAGCGTTTCCGCTCGCAACTCGCTTCCGACCGCGCAAGGGTGGCTGTCGCTCCACTACGTTGAGCGGCATGTCGTTCCAGTACCAATTCCGTCCCCGCTACATCGACTGCGATGCGCAGAAGGTGATGCACAACGCGAACTACCTTGCGTACGTCGACGACGCGGTCGACTGCTTCTTCCGTTCGCGCCTCGGTGGGCTGGAGGACGTCGGTTTCGATGCGATGGTCAAGAAGGCAACGGTTGAGTGGCAGGCCCCGGCGCGCATGCACGACCTCGTGGACTGCGACGTTCGAATCTCGCGTTGGGGCAACACGTCGTTCGACGTCGAGGTTGTGGGCACGATCAAGGGTGAACCCTGCTTCACCGCGTACGTGGTCAATGTGTCGACCACCCCCGGCGCACCGGTACCGGTCCCGGTGCCCGAGCACGTGAAGGCGGCACTCTCGGCGTGAACCGCCTCCCTCAGGAGTTCTATGGGCGCGACCCGCTGGTCGTGGCGCGCGAACTCCTCGGGAAGGTTCTCGTGGCGGGCTCGTGCGCAGGACGCATCGTGGAGACCGAGGCCTATCGGTCAGACGACCCGGCGAGCCACAGCTTTCGCGGCGAGACCGCGCGCAACGCAGTGATGTTCGGCGATGCGGGCCGGCTGTACGTGTACTTCACCTACGGAATGCACTATTGCGCGAACGTCGTTTCGGGCAGCCGGGGCGAGGGGAGCGCTGTGCTGATCCGCGCGGTCGAGCCGCTGCGCGGCGTGGAGCTGATGCAGTCGAGACGCACGGCTGCCCGGCGAATGGTCGACCTCACGAACGGCCCGGCCAAGGTGTGCCAGGCATTCGGGATCGACCTCGCGGCCAACGGCGTCGATCTTGTTGCGTCGGAACAGATCACCGTGTCCGATGAGGTGCAGAGTCCCGTGATCTCCGTGCAGAGTTCTGCCCGAGTCGGCATCAGCCGCGGACGCGAGCTCCCGTGGCGCTTCTTCGACACAGATTCGCCCTACGTGGGTCGAACGCCGCGCTACGACTGAGACGGGCGTGCTGTCCTCACGCTCATGCCGTGATACGTACTCACGGCGAGGCAGAACTCTTCGTTCCCGGGCCACGTGGTAATCCGAACATCTGCCACCGCGCCAGCGGGCTCGAGCCGAACCCATGCGAGGGGGCGTGCGGGCGTGGCCTCTGCGCCGACGCGCGATAGCACGGTTCTCACGCGCTCCTTGGTGCTTTGCGGCAGGTACTGCCAGACGATGGAGTGGAACACCACGCTCGTCTCTCCCGGTGATCGGCGGAGGAGCGCTTCGTCGAGCCACTCACCGGCATCGGCCTGTTCGACGGAGAGCGGGAACTGTTGAGCGACCGACAGTGCACTGCTGAGCACGGTGAAACGTGACGACTGGTCCGGCCACACGAACGACAGCAGCCGAAGCTGTGCATCGTCTGTCGAGACGTCCAGCGGCGCGATGTCGCACGAACGCCGCGACGCGACCGCAGCGATTCCCGAGAGATCGAACGGTTCGTCCCAGTTGCTCGTGAAGCGTACGGCGCTGGACGGATCGCCGAACGTGGATCCGTGACAGTCGTACCAGTAACGATCCCAGTTCGAGATCAGTCCCCCCGATGCCCCGATCTCGTGCATCGCGAGGGGCAGACCGAATGTTCTCGAGACCACAGCGAAGGCGGGGACCAGCGCAGCACAGCGAGATACCTCGTTGGTCTGCACGTTCTGTGAGAGCGCAAGATCGATCTCGTTGCGGTGCCTGAGCGCAACGTCGAGGAACAGCGATCGGGGTATCGGGGCGCCGTCGCCGCCAGCCGAGGCATATCGCGGAGCGAGCTCGGGCGCAGCGCCGCGCAGTACCAGACGGTGCACGGCCGCGAGCAGACGCAGGACGACTGCGTCGCGAAGCGGTGCGTCGGTCCGCCCGACGAGAAGTGATGCCGTGGACCCTCCGGCGAGGAGGTCGGTTCGCAGTTCGCGGATCAGCGTGGCGTACTGCTCGGAGCCGAGCAGTACACACGCCGCCGCCTGACGCTCCATCGCCTCGGCGAGCGAGGGCTCCGGTGTTGCCATGGTGCCCAGCGTAGGGACGAGCGAACGTCGGTGACGTGGACCGGGCCGCGCGAAAGAGCGGTGGAACTGCCCGACCAGCGTGCGAACATTGGCGTGCTATGGATCTGATTGCGGACCTCCAGGGTCGTGGCCTCGTCCACGATCACACCGACCTCGACGCGCTGCGCGCCCGCCTGGCCGCAGGTCCGATTGGCGTGTACGTCGGTTTCGACCCCACCGCAGACTCGCTGCACGTCGGCCATCTGGTTGGCCAGCTCTACCTCCGGCGCTTCCAGATGGCCGGCCACCGGCCGTTCCCGCTCGCCGGTGGTGCCACCGGCATGATTGGCGACCCCTCCGGCCGCAGTGAGGAACGCAATCTGCTGGACAAGGAGGCGCTGCAGCACAACGTGGGCCGAATTACTCAGCAATTGCAGCGGTTGTTGGACTTCGAGCCCGGTCCGTTCGCGGCGACGCTCGTCAACAACGCCGACTGGACCGAACCCGTTGGCGTGCTCGACTTCCTGCGAGATGTTGGCAAGTACGTGAGCATCAACCAGATGCTGGCGAAGGACTCCGTGCGCAGCCGTCTGGAGGGTGAGGGCGGACTGTCGTTCACCGAATTCTCCTATTCGCTGTTGCAGGCAAACGATTTCTTGCACCTCTACAACGCTCACGGGGTGGAGCTGCAGGCTGGCGGCTCGGACCAGTGGGGAAACATCGTCGCCGGCACCGACCTCATTCGCCGCCGTACCGGGAACCATGCGCACGCCATCACTCATCCCCTCGTCACCAAGAGCGATGGGTCCAAGTTCGGCAAGACAGCCAGCGGGGCCGTCTGGCTCGACCCTGGCAAGACCTCTCCGTACCAGTTCCGCCAGTTCTGGATCAACGTTGACGATGCCATGGTGGGCACGTACCTCCGAATGTTCTCCCTGAGGCCCCTGGACGAAGTTCTCGGGGCCATCACAGCCCACGAGGCGGCCCCAGAGCGTCGCAGTGGCCAGCGTGTCCTCGCCGACGAAATCACCGGGTTGGCGCATGGGAGCGAGGCCGCTCAGGCGGCGGCAGCGGCGGCCGATGTCCTCTTCGGGGGCGATCCCACTCTGGCGAGCGAGGAGGTGCTGCGAGTGGTCGCTCACGAGGTGCCGTCCAGCGTTGTGCCTGTGAGTGCGCTGGAAGACCCGATCGCGCTCTTTGTCGCCTGCGGACTTGCTTCTTCGAACGGTGACGCTCGTCGCACCCTTGCCCAACGTGGATTTCGGGTGAACGGCCACCAACTGGACGAAAACACCAGCGTGCAGGACCTGCCTCGCTTGCACGGCCGGTACTTGTTGCTCCGCAAGGGCAAGACCTCGTACCACCTCGCGGAAGTTTCTTCCTGACGAGGTTGTGTCACGGTACGTCTGTGGCTAGATTTACCCGGCCCTGCAGAACGGCCAAACAGCCCGCCCGCAGGAAGCATCGGAACCTCCACCGCACAGCGGCGTGTCCCGAGAGCCTCGGCTCCTTGAAAACGGAAGAGAAGATTGAACGCCAGTGCGGACAGTCGTTCCAGCTTGCTGGAAAGGCTGGACGTCAATTCATGCGTCGGAAGTAACGCTCCGACGTTTTTTATTACAGGACTTCGACGGTCAAACCGGGTCAGATTCCGATCCGGTCGTCGAACCTCTCCACGCAAGTCAGGACCCGCCCTCGAGGCTGGACTGGCTGGCAAATCTTGACGGAGAGTTTGATCCTGGCTCAGGACGAACGCTGGCGGAGTGCTTCATACATGCAAGTCGAACGGACACCATCCAGTAGCAATACTGGTGAAGTGTTAGTGGCGAACGGGTGAGTAACACGTGAGGAACCTGCCCCGAACTCTGGGATAACAGGCGGAAACGCCTGCTAATACCGGATAGCACCAGTGGATCGCATGATCTGCTGATGAAAGTTTTTCGGTTCGGGATGGTCTCGCGGCCTATCAGCTAGTTGGTGGGGTAATGGCCTACCAAGGCGTCGACGGGTAGCTGGTCTGAGAGGATGATCAGCCACACTGGGACTGAGACACGGCCCAGACTCCTACGGGAGGCAGCA